>LM655252.1 GCA_000953435.1 Candidatus Johnevansia muelleri | reverse complement strand
ATTAATTTCCTTAATTATAATTAATGTTTATTTACAATAACTAAAGCTGGTCTTATTAAACGACCATTTAAAATATACCCTTTTTGTAAGACATCAACAATTATATTAGGTTCTACTGATAAATTAGTAATTAAAGTCATTGCTTCATGATAATTAGGATTAAACGGTTCTAGTAAAGGATTTAAAATATTTACACCTTCTTTTTTTAATAAATCTATTTGAATTTTTAATATTAATTTTAAACCTTCTATTAAATTATTATTTTCTTTTATATTTTCAATAGATTTTTCTAAACTATCAATAGCAGGTATTAAATTTTTAATAAAATTAATTAAACCAAAATTTTTAATTTTGTTAACTTCTTCTGATGCTATTCTACATAAATTATTTGCATCTTTAATAATATTTTGTGCTTTATCTTTTGATATTTCTAAATCTAATTCCAGATCAGTAATACGATTAATTAAACTTTCTTTCTTTATAAAATTATTTTCCATAATCATTAATTCATTATCACTCCCCCACTCATCAGACTCATCAGACTCATTGACTTCTTTATTAGAATTATCAGTTACTTCACCAGACTCATTGACTTCTTTATTAGAATTATCAGTTACTTCACCAGACTCATTGACTTCTTTATTAGAATTATCAGTTACTTCATTATTTGTTTTCATAATAGTCCATCCATTATAACTTAATTAATTATTAAAAAAAAAATTATAATTAATGGATTATATTGGCAATTATTTTAATTACCAATATGATAAATATCATAATAAGTTTTTTATTTGTCATAATAATCAATACCTTATAACTTAATTAATTATTAAAAACAAATTATAATAATACACAAACCATCAGTTAAATTATATTTATTATATATAATATATAAATAACTGATCATTAATTTTTAATATATATTTATTTATAATAAAATTATATAATATTTTATATATATTTAATTTTTTAAAAATTTGGAATGCATTTATATAATTTAATATACGTAATGATATAATAAATTTTATTTTATATGTAAATAAAAAAATTTTAATAGAAATTATTTTTTTCATGAATATTAATTTAATCAATAAAACAATTATATTACAAAATAAAAAAGCATTAAATGAATATTATATTGAAAATATATTTGAAGCTGGTTTATTGTTAACAGGATGGGAATTAAAAAGTTTACGTGCTGGAAAATTACAAATAACAAATACATATATAATAATAAAAAATAAAGAGGCATGGTTATTAGGTGTTAATATTTGTCCTATAAATACAATTTATAAATATGATTTAATTAAATCAAATCGTATTCGTAAATTATTATTACATAAAAAGGAAATTAAAACTATACATGTTATGATAAAAAATAAAAATTATACTTGTATACCTATAAAATTTTATTGGAAAAATAATTTAGTAAAATGTGAAATAGCTATAGCTAAAGGTAAAAAAATTTATGATAAACGTATTATTGAAAAAAAAAAGATATTTTAGAAAATTTACAAATAACGATTAAAATTATATAATATATTTACATTAATTAAATAGGGGGCGTTTTGGTTTCGACGTAGGTGATATAATCATGCAGTGCATGTCGAGAGTGTAATAAATCTCGTTAATATTATATTACAATAAATTTAAATGCAAATGATGAAAATAATCTTCAAGAATTATCACTAGCAGCAGCATAAATATTTTTAGTGATGATATTAATTTAGTAAATAATGTTCTTGTTCATTATTTTATAGATTTTGATATAAATATCAAGATACTATTTTAAAATAGAAAATTAAATAAAAATTCATTTATTAAAAATCTTGTTCGTCAGATTAAAAATAATAGACGAAACTATACATGTAGATCTAATTGATCAGTACCAACGGACGGGGGTTCGAATCCCCCCGCCTCCATAAGATTATTTATTTTTATATACAGGCATATTTTTACAAATATTTTTTATTTTTAAACTTATTTTATATAATATTTTATTATTTTTACAATTTTTTATATTATCTAAAATATCACATATCCAATTAGCAATTATTTTACAATGTTTTTCTTTAAAACCTCTAGTTGTAATAGATGAAGTACCTATTCTTAAACCAGAAGTAATTTTAGGAGAAAACATATCATTTATAATTAAATTTTTGTTTACAATAATATTAGCACGACTTAATGAAATTTCAGCTAATTTTCCAGTAATATTATTTTTTATAAGTGAAATTAAAAATAAATGATTTTTAGTACCTCCTGAAATAATATCATAACCTCTATTAATTAAAATATAAGTCATTATAGCTGCATTATTTATAACTTTTTGTTGATAAATTTTAAAATTAGGTTCAAGTGCTTCTTTAAAACATATAGCTTTAGCAGCTATAATATGCATTAAAGGGCCTCCTTGTTGACCAGGAAAAACGGCAGAATCTAATTTTTTATAAATTAAAGAATCATTACAAGATGATAAAATTATACCTCCTCTAGGTCCTCTTAATGTTTTATGAGTAGTAGTTGTTACTACGTGTGCATAAGGTAATGGACTAGGATATAGATTAGTAGCTACTAATCCAGCTATATGAGCCATATCAACAAATAAATATGCATTAACACTATCAGCAATTTCACGAATTATTGACCAATCTACTATTTGAGAATAAGCAGAAAAACCTGCTATAATCATTTTAGGTTTTTTTTTAATTGTTAAAAAAAAAATATTATCATAATCAATAAAACCATTAATATTTAATCCATATTGAATAGAAGTATAAATTTTACTAGAAAAATTAGGTTTAGCACCATGTGTAAGATGACCTCCTGCATTTAAACTCATTCCTAAAATAATATCTTTAGGTTGAAGTAATGCTTGTAATACAGCAAAATTAGCTTGAGAACCAGAATGAGGTTGAATATTTGCATAATTACAATTAAATAATTTACATACTCGTGTAATAGAAATATTTTCAATATCATCAATAAATTCACATCCTCCATAATAACGATTTAATGGATATCCCTCAGCATATTTATTAGTAAGAGGACTACCTTGCAATTCCATTATTCTAGTACTAGTATAATTCTCTGAAGCTATTAAATCAAGATGATCTTCTTGTCTTTGAATTTCTTTATTTATAAAAGATAATAAAACATTATCATAACCATAAATACTTCTGTTACGCATTAATAAACATTAATTTAAATATATATATTATAAAAAAAATATAATATTATATTTTTTTAATATTATAATTTATTAACATGATTATAATATAAAATATTATAATAAAAAATAAGGATATTATATGAATATACGTCCATTACATGATCGTATAGTAATAAAACGTTTAGAAGAAAATAGAAAAACTCCTAGTGGATTAGTATTACCTACTGGAAGTCAAGAAAAAATTAATAAAGGTAAAATATTAGCTATAGGTAAAGGTCGTATACTAGAAAATGGTCAACTACGTCCTTTAGATGTAAAAATAGGAGATATTGTAATATTTAAAGATGGGTATAGTATAGAAAAACAAATAATAAATAACGAAGAACTATTAATAATGTCAGAAAATGATATTTTAGGTATATTAGAATAATAATTTAAAAATATAAAAAAAATATATAATTAAGGTTGTTATTAATGACAATAAAAAAACTTTTATTTTCAGATGAAGCTAGAAAAAGTTTATCTCGAGGTGTAAATATTCTTGCAGATGCAGTTAAAACAACATTAGGTCCTAAAGGAAGAAATGTTATTATTGATAAATCATTTGGTGCTCCTATTGTAACTAAAGATGGTGTTTCTGTAGCTAAAGAAATTGAATTAAAGGATAAATTTGAAAATATGGGAGCACAAATGCTTAAAGAAGTAGCTTCTAAAACTTCTGATGTAGCAGGTGATGGTACTACAACAGCAACTGTTATAGCACAAAGTATTATAAATGAAGGTTTAAAAGGTGTTATAGCTAGTATGAATCCTATGGATCTAAAAAGAGGTATTGATAAAGCAATAATAGCTGCGGTTAATGAAATAAAAAAAATATCTGTACCTTGTAAAGATACTAAATCAATTGCTCAAGTTGGTACTATTTCGGCTAATGGAGATTATAAAATTGGTAAACTTATAGCAGATGCAATGAATAAAGTAGGAAAAGAAGGTGTAATTACTGTTGATGAAAGTCGTTCTTTTGAAGATGTTTTAGAAGTAGTAGAAGGAATGCAATTTGATAGAGGTTATTTATCTCCATATTTTGTAACAAATCAAGAAACTATGACAGTAGAACTTGAAAATCCACAAATTTTATTAGTTGAAAAAAAAATTTCTAATATTAGAGAATTATTACCTATTTTAGAAACTGTAGCAAAATCTGGTAAACCATTAATGATAATTGCAGAAGACATTGAAGGAGAAGCTTTAGCAACTCTTGTAGTAAATAATATGAGAGGTATTGTTAAGGTAGCTGCTGTTAAAGCTCCTGGATTTGGTGATCGTCGTAAAGCGATGTTAAGTGACATAGCTATATTAACAGGTGGTACTGTTATTTCTAATGAAACTAATTTACGGATTGAAGATGCAAAATTAGAACATTTAGGAAATGCAAATCGTATTACTTTGACTAAAGAAAATACAACTATTATAGATGGTCATGGAAAAATTAATAATATAAAAATACGAATTAAACAAATACAAAATCAAATAGATAGTTCTACTTCTGAGTATGATCGTGAAAAATTACAAGAACGTATAGCTAAATTATCTGGAGGAGTAGCTGTTATTAGAGTAGGGGCAGCTACAGAATTAGAAATGAAAGAAAAAAAAGCAAGAATTGAAGATGCTTTACATTCTACACGTGCTGCAGTAGAAGAAGGAGTAGTTCCAGGAGGTGGAACTGCTTTAATTAGAGCTATAAATAATTTAAAAAATTTAGCTGGTGAAAATGAAGATCAAAATCATGGCATTAAAATTGCATTACGTGCGTTTGAGTCACCATTACGTCAAATAGTAACAAATTCAGGAGAAGAATCTTCCGTTATATTAAATAAAGTTAAAGCAGGTCAAGGTAATTATGGTTATAATGCAGCTACAAATGAATATGGTGATTTATTTGAAATGGGCGTAATAGATCCTGCTAAAGTTACTAGAACTGCATTACAATCTGCTGGATCTATTGGTGGGTTAATGATTACAACTGAAGTAATGATTACTGAAGATACAAATGTTAAATCAACACCAGATATAACGAATAGTGGTGCAGGTGGAATGGGGGGAGCAGGTGGTGGAATGGGTGGTATGATGTAAAAATATGTAATTAAATTTATTATATGTTTTAAAATATTATGTATATAATTAAATTTTATTTTCAAAAAACAGTTTTAATTTATTTGTTTTTTTTTGTTTAATATTTTTTTTAGGATTAAAAAAACATAAATTTATTATATTAAGTAAACTATTAAAATTAATAACATTAGCTAAAATTTTATCATTAATATGTAAATATTTATTTTTTAAATTTTTATAATAAAAAGTTTTTATTGTTCCTATAACATTTTTTGCTAATTCAACTATAATTTCTTTTTTATTAATTTCTTTAATATAACCAGTTACAACAGTAGTTTTATCTATATTTGATAAATAAAAAGAAATTGGATCAATATCAATTTGTTTAAGGCCTAAATATATTCTTTCTTTTTTAAAATCTATAAAAATAATCATTGATTTAATTTCAAATCCTTTTTTATATGTTTTCATTATTTCGATAGGTTTAAACCATGATATATCAGATATATGAATTAAACCATCTATTGAGTTATTTAATGCTATAAAAATACCAAAATCTGTAAGTGATTTAATATATCCTAAAACACAATCTCCTATTTTATAAGTAGAAATAAATTTTAACCATGGATTAAAAAGCTTAAGTTTTAATCCGAAAGAAATACGATGTCTCTTTTCATCAAGATTAATTATTAATACTTGAACAATATCATTTAATTTAAATAATTTTAAAAAATTAATATATTTTTTTTTAATTTTAATGTTAGAAAAATGAATAAGTCCTTCAACACCTTTTTTTAATTCACCAAAACAACCATAATTAGTTATATTAATAATTTTTACATATGTTATACTACCTTGTTTATATTTGTTTGTTATTTGAAACCATGGATTAAAAATTAATTGTTTTAATCCTAAATAAACTCTATGGCGATCACGATCAAATTTTAATATTTTAACAAAAATTTCATCGCCTATTATTAGAACTTCAGAAGGATGTTTAATATGTTTCCATAAAATATCTGTAATATGTAAAAGACCATCTACCCCACCTAAATCAATAAAAGCACCATATTTTGTAATATTTTTAATAAAACCTTTAAGAATTTGGCCTTCTAACATATTTGAGAATAACTTGTCACGTATAAGATTCTTTTCAATTTCTAAAACAGCACGACGTGAAACAACGGCATTATTACGTATATTATCAATTTTAATAACTTTAAAATTAAGTTCTTTATTTTCTAAATGTGAAATATTCTGTAACGGACGAATATCTAAAAGTGACCCAGGTAAAAAAGCTCTAATGAAATAAAGATCTACTGTAAAACCACCTTTTACTTTATGACTAATCATACCTTTTATAATTTCACCAGTATAATAAGCAGATTTTAAATCATTCCAAGCTTCAATATGTTTAGCTTTTTCTCTAGAAAGCAATGTTTCACCTAAACCATTTTCTAAATTTTCTATTGTTACATTAATTTGTTTACCTATATCCAATTTAAAATTTTCTTTTTCATCTTTAAATTGAGTTAAAGGAATTTTTCCTTCAGATTTTAAATAAGCATTAACAATAACATAATTATTAGTTATATTAATTATTACACCTTTTATTAATGTTCCATTTGTTAAATTATTTTTTTTTAATGATTTTTTAAATAATTTATAAAAATAATATTTCATAATTTATTTACCTAATTTTATTTATATAAATTATAATATATTAATTTTCAGTTATTAATTTGATACCTAAAATATTTGATATTTCAACAAAATTAGGAAAAGAAGTAATTACATTCATACAATTATTAATTGTAATTTTACTATTTGCTTTAATAGCTGCAATAGTAAAAGCCATAGCAATACGATGATCTCCTTTACTATCTATAAAACCTCCATGATAAGTACCTCCTATAATATCTATACCATCTTTATATATAGTAGTTTTAATTCCAATTTTATTTAACCCTTCTGACATTACTTGAATTCTATCTGATTCTTTAAAACGTAATTCATCAGCACCTCTAATACGAGTAATACCTTTAGCATTAGCTGCTGCAATAAATAATATTGGAAATTCATCAATAGCAAGTGATATTTGATCTTTATTTATATCTATTCCTTTAAAATTACTAGTATAACGTATATGTATATCAGCTACTAATTCACCATTGAATTCACACGAATTATATAAATATATTTGTGCACCCATTTTTTTTAAAATATTTATTAAACCTATTCTAGTATAATTAATACCTATATTTTTAAATACTATATTTGATCCAGGAGTAATTATTGCAGCAACAATAAAAAAAGCAGATGAAGAAATATCAGATGGTATATTAATATTAGTATGTTTAATTTTATTACCTACTATCAAACATACTTTATTATTTTTATATTCAATATTATAACCAAACTTCTTCATCATTATTTCAGTATGATTTCTTGTATATTCTGATTCAATTAAAATTGTTTTACCTTTTGCATATATTCCAGCTAATAATAAACATGATTTTATTTGAGCACTAGCTATTGGCAGTTTATAATTTATCCCAATTAAATTTTGGTTTCCTTTTATTTTTATAGGAGGATAATTCTTATTACTATTTTTTATATTAGCACCCATTTTTCTTAATGGATTTATAATCCTAAACATAGGTCGTTTATTAAGAGAATAATCTCCAATTAATTCAGAATCAAATCTTTGACCAGAAAGTAAACCAGTAAGTAATCTTATAGCTGTACCTGAATTACCTAAATATAATACATTATTTGGTTTTTTAAGTCCATGTAATCCTTTACCATGAATAATTATTTTTCCATTATAAGGACCTTCAATTAATATTCCCAATTGTTTTATTACATTTAATAATACTAAATTATCATCTCCTTCTAACAATCCATTTATTTTAGTAATACCATTTGATAATGCACCTAAAATAATAGCTCTATGTGAAAGAGATTTATCACCTGGAAAATTAATTTTACCTATCATTTTTAGATTATAAATTAAAACATGATAACGTAGATTCATTATTTATAATTGAATTTAATTTTTAGGATAAGACCCTAATATTTTAATTTCTATAATAAAATTATTAATTATTTCAATAAAATTTTTTATTTTAATATCATTTAAATGACCTTTAAATTCTAAAAAAAAAACATAATTCCAAATATCATTATAAGAAGGTCTAGGTTCAATACATAATATATCAATATTACAATAATAAAAACTTTTAATTAATGTATAAAAAGTAATAATATTATTACGTAATGAAATTATTAATGAGGTTTTATCATTACCACTAGGTAATACTTCTTTATTGCCAATTACTATAAATCTTGTAAAATTATCAATATTATCTTCAATATTTTCTATTTGAATTATTAAATTATAATAATATGCTGTCATTTTACCAGCAATAGCTGCACTATACCATTCATTTTTTACTAATATTGCCGCTTTAGCATTAGAATCAACAGCTATACATTCTATTAATGGATATTTTTTATATATCCATTGACGACATTGTTCTAATGATTGACGATGAGAATAAATTCTAGAAATCATATTTAATGATGTATGTTTTCCTATTAAAAAATTTTGATGTATACGTAATACTATTTCACCACATATTTTTAATTTTGATTTAATTAAAGAATCTAAAGTATGATTAATCATACCTTCTATAGAATTTTCTAAAGGTATAATCCCGTAATTTACTGTTTTTTTTTTTACTTCTTTAAAAATATCATCTATATATGTTATAGCTTTTAAAATAGCTGATTTTCCAAAATGTTTAATTGCTGCCTCTTGTGTAAAAGTACCTTTAGGACCTAAATAAGCTACTTTTATTGGTTGTTCTAAAGCTAAACACATAGAAATTATATCTTTAAAAATAAATATTATATTTTTATCAGACAATGGGCCATTATTAATATTAATTATTCTACGTAATACTTGAATTTCACGCTCAGGCCTATAAAAATTATTATTATTTTCATATAATTTTATTATTGCAACTTGCTGAGCACAAAATGCACGTTCATTTATTAACTTTAATATTAATTTATCTATATAATCAATACGATTACGTATATAATCAATATTATAATTATTTTTCATTATATAATATCTTATTTTACATTTTTATAATTTTAATATATTATCATCCCATCTTACAATAGTAACTAATTTTTCTTGATTTATCATACTAATTAATATAAAACCTTTACTATTAATTTTAGATTCATTTAATTTTAATATTATAATATTACCTTTATTAGTAATAATTATGATTTTATCATTTTTATAAACTTGAATTGCAGATACTAATAAACCATTACGTTTGGATATTTGCATAGAAATGATTCCTTGTCCCCCCATATTTGTAATATAAAAATTTTCAATTTTTTTAAAATTACAAAAACCATTTTCATATGCAAATAAAATATAACAAGTTTTATTATTAGGAATAATTAAACTAATTACTCTATCATTTTTATTTAAACTAATACCTATCATTCCATAAGTATATCTTTCCATAAGAAGTATAGATTTTTCATCAAAAAGAATTAAATTTCCATATGATGTAATCAATATAACATTGTTATTACCATATGTAATGGCCGCACTAATTAAACTATCTCCTTTATCTAACTTAATTGCTATAAGTCCCGAAGACCTAGTACGAGAAAATTTATCAATATTTATACGTTTTACTTTTCCTAAACTAGTAGCTAATAATATATTACTATCTTTTTTATATTTCTTAATAGATAATATAGCTGTAATTTGTTCAGTTTTATTCATTGATAATAAATTTATTATTGGAATACCTCTAGAAATTTTACTAGCTTCAGGTATTTCATAAATTTTTAGACAATATAATTTTCCTTTATTAGAAAAAAAAAATATTGTTTCATGTTTGGACGCTATTAAAAAATGTTGTATTAAATCTTCATTTTTATTTTTTAATAAATTTATTTTAAATCCAATTTTTTTATTTTTTAAAATTGAAATAGGTTGAGTTTTTGCATAACAAGAAGAATAAATAGTACAAACCATATATTCATCATAAATTAAATCTTGGGTGGTAAAATTTACACGATTATTTTTAATTTCAGTACGTCTAATATCACCATATTCTTTTTTTATAAAATTTAATTCTTTTTTAATAACTTCCATTAATATTATATTAGAAGATAAAATAAGTTTTAATTTTTTAACTATATTTAATAAAACATCATATTCATATAATAATTTTTGAATTTCAATACTAGTTAAACTATGTAACCGTAAATCAAGTATTGCTAGAGCTTGTTTTTCTGTTATACAATATATATAAGTTTCCCTTTTTTCAATAAAAATTTCAATTATTTCTTTTGATAAATTCCATTTACGATTAATTAATTTTAATTTTGCTTCTTTAAGAGATGATGATAATTTTATTAATTTTATAATTTCATCAAGATTATAAATAGCTACTATCAATCCTTCTATAAGATGAACATGTATTTCTGATTGATTTAATTCATATATTGACCTACGTATTATAATTTCTTTACGATGATCTATAAAAGATTTAATAACTTCTTTTAAATTAAATTTTTTAGGTTTACCAAATTCATCTAATGCAATCATATTTATATAAAATAATGTTTCAAGCTGTGTTAAATAAAATAGATTATTAATTATTACATTTCCAGATTTTCCCTTTTTAATTTCTATTATAATACGTAATCCATTTTTATCTGATTCATCACGAACTTCATAAATTCCTTCTATTCTTTTTTCTTTTATTAAAGAAACTATTTTTTCAATAAGTTTAGATTTATTTACTTGATAAGGCAATTCAGTAATTATTATTATATCTCTAAAATATTTTTTATTAAAATTAATTATATATTTTGCACGTATATAAATACATCCTTTACCTGTTTTATAAGCTTCAATTATACCTGATTTACCAACTATAATCCCAGCAGTAGGAAAGTCAGGCCCTAAAATATAATTTTTTATTAAATAATTAATAGATAAAGTAGATTCATCTATTAAAGCTAAACAAGCATTAATTACTTCACATAAATTATGTGGAGGTATATTAGTAGCCATACCTACAGCAATACCTGATGATCCATTAATTAATATATTAGGAATCCTAGTAGGAAATATTTTTGGAATAATTTCTGAATTATCATAATTATTAACCCAATCTACAGTTTCTTTATCTAAATCAACTAGTAATTCATTTGTTATATAATTCATACGTATTTCAGTATATCTCATTGCAGCTGCACTATCACCATCAATAGATCCAAAATTACCTTGACCATCAATTAATAAATACCGCATTGAAAATTTTTGTGCCATTCGTACAATAGTATCATATACTGCATTATCACCATGAGGATGATATTTACCAATTACATTACCTACTACACGTGCTGATTTAAGAAAAGATCTATTCCAAAAATTTTTTAATTTATACATAGCAAATAATATTCTACGATGTACAGGTTTTAATCCATCACGTACATCAGGTAGCGCCCTACCAATAATAACACTCATAGCATAATCTAAATAAGATTTTTTTAATTCATCCTCTATATCTATTTTTATAAAGTTTTTTATCATAATTTTATCTAATAATATAATAAATTTTCAAATAAAATTATATAATATTAAAAATTAATTTAGTATAACAAATTTTACAATAAAATTTATCTAAATTAATTATTATTTTTTTTATATTTGTGAAATACCAAATAGTATTTAATATATCATCTGCACGAAATATTAGTTGTTCTCTAAAAATTCTTAAGTTTGATTGATTAATATTATAATCACGCAAAATAATACGATTTATGGTAATATTACAAGATAAATCAATGATTAAAATACGATCAAGTAATTTATATTGATAAGTTTCAAATAAAATTGGTGATACTAATAAAATATAAGTACTTTTAATTTTTTTTAATAAACTTATTAAATGTTTATTAATAATGCATTTAATAAAATTACTATTTTTAAAAATAATACTACGTAATATAGATCTATTTAATATTTTATGAAAATATTTTTCAATTATTTTATATGCAAGTTCATCCATATTTATAAATTTAATACCTATAAATGAAAAAGCAGATAGAACTGTATTTTTTAATTTAGCAAATCCTCCATTTAAACCTACTATAAGCAATAAAATTATCCTTTATAATTTTACTTAACATATTTATTTTATATTATTGTTTAGTCTTTTTTAATTTACTATTAAATAATACATATGTTATTTAAAATGTAAATATAATAGTTGTAAAATTATTTATTAACATAAAAGTATAATAATTATATATATTATGATATTTTTTGTGCTATACGCATAATAGCACTTCTTGCACTGGGATTAATATATATTTCATTTTTACTAGGTCTAAATTTACCTAAATGTTTAAATTTATTACTATTAGCATTAATAAATCTTTTTACTAAACGATCTTCTAAAGAATGAAAACTTATTACTACAATACGTCCACCTTTTATTAAAATTTTTGAAGCTGCATTTAGCGCTAAGTCTAAATTTTTTAATTCATTGTTTAAATGAATACGAATAGCTTGAAAAGTTCGGGTAGCTGGATGCTTATTGTATTCCCATGAAGGATGAGCTTTTTTAATAATATTAGCTAGTTCTACAGTATGTGTAATTTTAAATTTACGTCTATATTCACATATTGCATTAGCTAATTTTTTAGCATAGCGCTCTTCACCATAAATTTTTAAAATATATGCAATATCATTTTCATTAGTTTTATTTAACCATTCTTTAGCAGTAATTCCAATTTTATTATTAATACGCATATCTAATGGACCATTATTAATAAAACTAAATCCTCTTTTATGATCATTTAATTGAAATGCTGAAATGCCATTATCAAATAAAACTCCTGATATTTTTCCTAATATACCTTTTTCAATTGCTATTTTATAAATATTACAATAATCAATATTATTTATAGAAAATCTAAAATCTTTTATTTTACAATAATCAATTGATATTGGATCTTTATCAATAGCTAATAGCTTACCTTTATAAGAAATTTTTTTAAGAATAGCATTACTATGTCCACCCCCACCAAATGTACAATCTAAATAATAACCATTATAATCATAAACTAAAGCATTAACAGCATCTTTTAATAATACACTTACATGTTTCAATATTTTACCTAGTTATTAAAGAAAATATTATTTAAATAGAGTAAACTTATAAGCCGGGTTCTGTCTTGGACAGTCATCTATCTAGGATACATGTTACCATGTATCTCAAGCAATCTACCCGAAACCAAATGTGGGAAACATAAATGGTTTATATTTGATCTTGCTCCGAGTGGGGTTTACAATGCCGCATCTATTACTAGATATGCGCGGTGTGCTCTTACCACACCATTTCACCCTTACCTTAATTAAATAAGGCGGTTTATTTTCTGTTGCACTGTCCGTCAACTCACATTGCCCAGGAATTACCTGGCACTCTACCCTATGGAGCCCGGACTTTCCTCTACCATAATAAAATGGCAGCGACTGTCTAGCTTACTCTATTAAATATATAAATTAACGTTTAGAAAATTGAGGACTACGACGAGCTTTTTTACATCCTACTTTTTTACGTTCAACTTTACGTGAATCACGTTCTACGAATCCAGCTGATCTTAAAGCATTACGAAACTTTTTATTATAAACTATTAAAGCACGAGTAAGACCATGACGAAGAGCTATTACTTGAGAATTAATACCTCCTCCATTTACAGTTACATATATATCTAATAAGTTTATTGTATTTGTTATTTTTAATGGTTGTAAAATATATTTTGTTGCCCATAATCCATTAAAATATTTATTTAAATCATATTTATTAACAGTTATTTTTCCTGTACCTAATGAAATAAATACTCTAGCACTAGAAGTTTTTCTACGACCAGTACCATAATATTGTTGTGACATAATATTATGTTTTCCTTATACAAATATTATTTAAATTATTAAATTTTTAGGTTGCTGAGATACATGAGGATGCTCTGCATTTTCATAAACTTTTAATTTTTTAAAAATTAAATTACCTAATAAATTTTTAGGAAGCATCCCTTTAACAGCGTGTTTAATTACATAACATGGAGATTTTGTTAGTAATTGTTTTAATTTTATAGAACGTAATCCACCAGGATAACCTGTATGGTGATAATAATATTTCTTATTTTTATTACCTTTAAAATGTATTTGATTAGCGTTAATTACAATAATATAATCACCTTTATCAAAATTATAAATATATTCTTTTTTATTTTTTCCCAATAAATATATAGATAATTTAGAAGCTAATCTACCTAAAATTTGATATTTTGCATCTACAATGTACCAAACAGGATTAATATTTTTTAATATTAAATTATTCATATTTAATTTTATAATTTATGATATAATGAAATATATTCTTTAGAGCACATATCATTTAATCTTGAAATTGTCCGCTCAACTTCTACAATTAAATCTTCATCATTTTTATAAATACAATTAATATCTACTTCAATTGTCATAATAATTTTAACAGCACGATCATAAAATTCATCAATCATAGTTATAAAACGAGATATTTGATTTTTAGACATACTAGGTATACAAGATATAATTACTGTATGATATTTTTTAGATAATTCTATATAATCATATTTACTTATAGTACCATCACATAATTTATAAAAATCCATCCATATTACACCTTTATAGAATCTTTTAACATTTAATATACGATTATTTATAATAATATCTTTATTAATAAAACCTTTATTTTTTGTTAAATTTATAAATTTTTTATATAATATTTTTTCGCTAAAGTTATAATTTTTAATATAAAATATATTATCTTGTTTAATAGGTCTTTTACGATAATCAATACCAGAATCAATATTAATTATATCACAATATATAAACAATAAATTAATATATTCAATAACTCTCTCACGGTATAAACCATTTTTATAAAGACGATCTGGATATATATTAGATGTTATTACAATTACAACTTCTTCATAAAATAAATATTTTAATAAATTACCCAATATCATTGCATCAACAATATTTTCAACATAAAATTCATCCAAACAAATAATTCTTACTTTATTAGCAAAAAATTTTGCTATTAATTTTAATGGATTTTTTTGACCTTTATATTTGTCTAATTCTTTATTTATATGTAACATAAATCTATTAAAATGCATACGAACTTTTTCTTTGAATGGTAAACAATTATAAAAAAGATCCATTAAATATGTTTTTCCTCTACCTACTCCACCCCAAAAATATAAACTTTTAATTTTAAGTTTACTATAAAATTTACAAAATATTTTATATTTTAAATAATTCCAGAAACTTGATATTAACTTATTGTATAAAATTTGTAAATGTTTTACTGCATTATTTTGAGTTTCATCGTATTTAATAATATTCTTTTTAATATCTAAGTAATATTGTTCTAATGGGGATAATTTCATATATTATCTATAAATATATTTAAAATAATTATATACGATATTCAGCAGATATGGCATGTGCTATTAAAGATTCACTCCGTGCAAGTATTGATGAATTTTTAGATAAGTACTGTGCTCCTTCTAAAGAACATTGTAAAATAGATGATCTTTTTTGAAAATCATAAATAGATAGTGGAGAAGAAAACCGTGATGTTCTTGAAGTAGGTAATACGTGACTAGGACCAGCACAATAATCACCAAAAACTTCAGATGTATAACGGCCCATAAATATAGAACCTGAATGATTAATATTATTTAATAATTTTTCAGGATTATTTATAGAAAGTTCTAAATGCTCTGGTGCAATATAGTTAATTAACTCTATAGCTTGAATTTCATCTTCTACTTTAATTAAAGCACCTCTTTTACTTAATGATTTCTTAATAATATTTATTCTATTCATTTTTAATAAAAATTTTTTAATACTAGCATATACTGCATTTAGATGATTTATATCCCATGTAATAAAAATTGCCTGTGCTTTTTCATCATGTTCACACTGTGATAAAATATCCATTGCTATCCAATCAGGATTAGTATTACCATCAGATAAAATCAAAATTTCCGAAGGTCCAGCAAGCATATCAATTCCTACTTGTCCAAATACTGCACGTTTAGCAATTGTAACAAAAATATTTCCAGGACCAACAATTTTATCTACTTTAGGTACACTTTCAGTACCATAAGCTAATGCAGCAATAGCTTGAGCACCTCCAATTGTAAAAACATAATTAATATTTGCTATATAAGCAGCTGCTAATACCATTTTATTTAAAATACCATTAGGAGCTGGAACAACCATAATAATTTCATTTACTCCAGCAATAATTGCAGGAATAATATTCATTAAAACAGATGAAGGATAAGATGCTTTACCACCAGGAACATATACCCCCACTCTATCAATAGGTGTTACTTTTTGTCCTAATAAAATACCTGGTGCTTCTTCATATTTCCAAGAAATATGAAATTTTGATTGGTGTTCATGGTAATGTTTAATACGATTAGCCGCTAATTTTAAAGATTCTTTTTGATTTATAGATAATGTATCATAAGCAATTTTTAAAATATCTCTTTTTATAATTAATGATTCCATAGTTTTAACATCAATATTATCTAATTTTTTAGTTAATTCAACTAAAGCAATATCACCACTTATTTTAACTTTTTTAATAATTTTATCAACATATTTTTTTTTTATATCAAAAATATTTTCATTATATAATATTTTTTTTAAGTGATCATAAAAATTAATATCATTATATGATAATTTTATCACAGTAATCATAATTTAATTACTTAATTATTATTTTTTTTTTTAATACTACGGATCTCAAATTTTCTATTATATTATAAATTTTAGTATATTTATATTTTTTGATATATGCTTTAATAACTAATCTTGAACTAATTTCAGTAATTAAATCTCTAGTTTCCATACCATTTTCACGAAGAGTCTCACCTGTATTAACAATATCAACAATTTCATCTGCAATATTCATTAATGGTGTTAACTCCATAGCACCATTAAATTTCATAATTTCCACTTTTATTCCTTTATTTGTATAATATTTTTTAGCAATATTAACAAATTTAGTTGCTATACGAATAGGGGGTTGTTGATTAAATATATTTTTTCCTTTAAGACCAGCAGTCATTAATTTACAACAAGAAATTTTTAAATCAAGAGTTTCTAAGACTTCATTAGAACCATATTCAAGTAATATATCTTTACCAATAACTCCAATATCAGCTGCACCTAATTTAATATAAGTAAGTATATCTTTTGCACGTAAAATTATTACTTTAATATCTTTTATTAAAGTATCAAAAATTAATGTACGACTATTTTTTTTTATCGATTCAATAGATAAAATACCTGCACTTACTAATAAAGGAATTGTTTCTTGTAAAATTCTACCTTTAGATATAGCTATAATAAATTGTTGGTTATTCATATAATTTTAAATTATATAATGATGGTTTATTATATATAATAAACTTAAATAATTAAAACCAGTATTTTAAATTAACTACTAACTACCATTTCATTTATTAACAAACTTCCAATTTTAATATTATTTCTATAATCTATATTATCACCTACTGCCAATATATTAATAAACATTTTTCGTAAATTACTAGCAATAGTAAATTCTTCAAGAGGTCTAATAATTTTTCCATTTTTTATTAAAAAACCAACAGCTCCACGAGAATAATCACCATTAATTATATTTACTCCTTGTCCAAATAATTCTGTTACCATTATTCCATTGTCAATATTTTTAATTAGTGAAGCATAATAAGTAAGATGAGCTTTAATATATACATTACGAGCGCCACCAGCATTACCTGTACTTAGAAGACCCATTCTATTTGCACTATAATTAGAAAGCATATAACTTATTAATATTCCATTCTTAATAAATATATTATTTCTAGTATAAACCCCCTCGTTATCAAAAGATGCACTATCTATACAACCAATTTCTAATGGTTTTTCTATTATAGAAAACCAAGATGGAAAAATTCTTTCTCCTAAACAATCATTTAAAAATGATTGTTTCATATATAAGTAATTCCCAGAAATGGCTTTAAAAAAAAAAGAAATTAATTCACGAGCTAATTCAGGAATAAAAAGTATTGGCATTTTACCATATTTAGGTTTAATTGCTCCTACTTGTGATTTAGCTTTTAATGCAGCAGATATTCCAATTATTTCAGGAAACTGTATATATTTCATATTACAATTATTTATATAATCGTAACCTTTATACATGTTTTTACCATAACCTGCTATTAAAATACATGATATAAAATGATAAGTACTTTTTTTTTTTCCAATAAAACCATTACTATTAGCATAAATATTTAGTTTTTTATTTGTTGACATAAAAACACCTTCTGAATTAACAATATTCTTAATTTTCAATACTGAATTTTCAATATATTTTGATAAATATATTGCTTCATCTGAATTTATGTTCCATGGATGATAAATATCAAGATCTGGAAATTTTATAGCAAGTATTGATGGATCTGCAAGTCCTATATCTTCATATTCTTTTTTTTTATTTAAATATGCAATAATACATGCTTTATCAATAGATTCTTTAATAGAAGATATATTAATATCTTTACATAAAACATTAATTTTACAATTATCTATATAAACAGAAATATTTATTTCATAATTTTTTGATAATTTAAAATTATCTATTTTCCCTTTATATACATTGACATTTATTCCTTTATAAATATTAATATTAATTTCACAATCATTAACACCTTTTTTCATAGCATATTCCAAAGAATATTTTACGTAATATTCAAGTTCATTTTTATTCATAAAAATTTACTGTATATTTCAAAATTGTGTTCCTCCAATAGTAAGGTTATCAACTTTTATAGTAGGTTGACCAACATTAACATGTATATATTGTCCGTTTTTTACACATATCCCACTATCAAAAGCAATATCATCGCCTATCATAGATATATTCTGCATTACATTTAAGGCATCACCTATAAGTGTAACACATTTTACTGGAAATGTAATTTTCCCATCTTCTATCATATAAGCTTCATTTGTTGAAAAAACAAATTTTCCTGATGTAATATCAACTTGCCCACCTTCAAAACTTACAGCATAAATCCCACGTTTAACACTTTTAATAATTTCTTCAGGTTTAGAATCCCCATTAAGCATATATGTATTAGTCATACGAGGAATAGGTAAAAATGAATAAGATTGACGTCGTGCATTACCAGTAGATTTCATACCCATTAAACGAGAATTTAATTTATCATTCATATAATTAATAAGAATACCATCATCAATTAATAATGTATTTTGACCAGGTGTACCTTCATCATCAATTGATAATGAACCACTTAAATTATTTATAGTGGAATTATCAACAATTGTTACTCCTTTAGCAGCAACTTGTTTTCTTATTTTATTGTAAAAAATAGAATTACCTTTTCTATTAAAATCTCCTTCTAAACCATGACCTATTGATTCATGAATAAGTACCCCTGGATTACCATTACCTAATACAACAGGTAATTGTCCAATTGGTGTATTAATAGCATCTAAATTTATTAATGCTTGATGTACAGCTCTTTTTACATAATTTTTAATTTTAAATTCAGAAAAATTAAATCTTCCACTAAATATTGCGTTACCACTTGCACGTATGAAATTACGTTCAGCAATTACTGAAATATAAAATTGTATTAAAGGACGAATATCTGAATTTAAAATACCATCACTAGATTTAATTAAAATAACATCAAAAAAACTTTTAAGACTAACATTAACTTTAATTATTGCAGGATCTAATAAATATGCTAAATTTTCTATTTTCTTAATAATATCTATTTTATCATATAAATTTGTTTTTAAAATAGGATTTATTTCTGAATAAAATTTTAAATTATCATTATATTTATTAATAGATATTTTATTACTTGATCCTTTTTTAATAATGCTAGATGTAATATTACCTAATTCTTTTAAATTTTTAAAACTAATTTCATTAGAATAAGCAAATCCTGTTTTATCCTTTGCTAAAGAACGTATTCCTACTCCTCCATCAATATAATAGCTAGCTGTAATTTTACCATTAGATTCTAATAATGATTCCCCCCATGTTCGCTGAAAAAAAACATCAGCATAATCTATACCTGGGCCCATAGCATAATATAAACATTTTTCTAAATCTTCTAAATAAATTTCATTTTTTGCAAATAATAACATTATTGCTTTTTCAATATATTTATTCATAATATTTAATATATATGATTATTTTATGACAATTAAACTAGAAGAAATATCACACTGGGCATGTCTTTTATTAAAAGAAAAAGATAAATACAATTATAAAAATTATTTTAATAAATTTATTAATATGATATATTATATGAATAAACTTTACACTAAAGATATTATACCTATGTTACATCCTTTAGAAGCTACACAGATATTAAGATCTGATAAAGTAACAGAATATAATAAAGAAAAAATATGTAAATCTTGTGCCCCTATTATAATTGACGATTTATACTTAATTCATAAATTTCTTGAATAAATTATATATTTAATAAGATTTTATAATGTTAAATCTTACTATTAAAGAAATAATCAATGGGTTAAATTATGGAGAATTTTTAAGTATTGATTTAATTTATTATTTATTAACACGAATTAATCTAATTGATCCAGAGATCAATAGTTTTATTACTGTAACTGCAGAACAAGCTATTACTGACGCGCATATAGCTGATAAAATTCGTAAAAAAGGAAAAGCTAATTTACTTACGGGTGTACCTATTGCTTATAAAGATACTTTTTGCATAGAAGGCGTACGTACTACTTGTGCATCAAAAATGTTGTTAAATTTTAAAGCTCCTTATACTGCTACAGTAGTTAATAAATTAAAAAAAGCTGGAATTATTTGTTTAGGTAAAACTAATATGGATGAATTTTCTATGGGTTCTTCTAATGAAAGTAGTTATTTTGGACCAGTTAAAAATCCTTGTAACTTAAATTTAATACCAGGAGGGTCATCAGGTGGATCTGCAGCTGCTGTAGCAGCTGGATTAGTACCAGCTGCTTTAGGTACAGATACAGGTGGATCAATTAGACAACCTGCTGCTTTTTGTGGTATTACAGGTATTAAACCTACTTACGGACGTATTTCACGATATGGAATGATAGCTTATGCATCTAGTTTTGATCAATGTGGCCCTATGGCTAAAACTGTTGAAGATTGTGCAATATTACTTAATATAATGGCAGGTCATGATAAATACGATTCAACTAGTGCAAGGTCCTTTGTACCAAATTATATAAAAAATATAAATAATTCAATTAAAGGATTAAAAATTGGATTACCTATTGAATATTTTAATAAATATTTAGACAAAAATATGGAATTAGTAATACGTGAAGCTATAAATGTTTATAAATCTTTAGGAGTAAATATAATAGAAGTAAGTTTACCATATACTCAATTTTCACTTCCTAGTTATTATGTTATTGCTTTTGCAGAAGCAGCTTCAAATTTAGCACGATATGATGGTGTAAGATTTGGTTATCGTTCTAATAAAAATGTAAATTTTGAAGATATGTATAAAATTACTCGTTCTGAAGGTTTTGGAGAAGAAGTTAAACGACGTATTTTAATAGGTACATATATGCTTTCAAATAAATGTTATGATATATATTATCGTAAAGCTCAAAAAATACGAAGACTAATTTATGAAGATTTTTTAAATATATTTAAAAAAGTACAAATATTAATATGTCCCACTACAAATACACAAAATTCAAAAATGTATTTAGATGATATATATACAATTTCTGCTAATTTAGCTGGCGTTCCTAGTATTAATATACCAGCAGGTTTTATTAATAATAATACTGTGGGATTGCAATTAATGGCTCCCCATTTTCATGAATCACTATTACTTAATATTGCACATTTATTTCAAAAAAATACTAATTGGCACAAATATTATCCAAAATTAAAATTTATTAGAGAAAAAATATGAAATGGGAAACAGTTATAGGATTAGAAGTACATGTTCAACTTTCAACCCAATCTAAAATTTTTTCAGGAGCAATAGCAAAATTTAATAATAAACCAAATACAAATATTTGTGCTATAGATTTAGGTATGCCTGGAACATTACCTGTATTAAATGAAAACGTTATTGCTATGGCAATTCGATTTGGTTTAGCTCTTGGAGCTGAAATAAATGATATTTCTATATTTGAAAGAAAACATTATTTTTATCCTGATTTACCAAAAGGTTATCAAACAAGTCAAATGACACAGCCTATTATAGGACCTTGTAAAATTAACTTAGAACTTGATAATTGTGAAAATAAAATTGTTCGCATAAATCATATTCATATAGAAGAAGATGCTGGTAAATCAATACATAATTATATTGGTGGTATGAGTGGAATTGATTTTAATCGTGCTGGTATTCCATTAGTAGAAATTGTTTCAGAAGCAGATATGCATTCTCATAAAGAAGCTTTAGCTTATTTACATGCTATTTATAATATTATAAATTATATTGGAATTTCTGATTGTAATATGGCAAAAGGAGCTATGCGCTGTGATATTAATATATCTATACGTCCTATTGGTACTAAAAAATTAGGTACACGTACAGAAATAAAAAATGTTAATTCATTTCGTTTTGTAGAAAGAGCTATTATTGTAGAAGTAGAACGACAAATTAATATTTTAAATAAAGGAAATAAAATTTTACGTGAAACAAGGATCTTTAATCCTGAAAAAGATAAAACTGAAGCACTAAGAACTAAAGAACAAACTAATGATTATCGTTATTTTCCATGTCCTGATTTATTACCATTAAAAATATCAAAAAATTATATTGATTTACAAAAAAAATTTATTCCACAACTTTCTAATGTTAGAAAAGAATATTTTATAAAAAATTTAGGAATATCAGAATATATGGCTAAATTTTTATCTTTATCACGTGATAAAGCTGATTATTTTGAATGTGTTTATAAAATTTGTGGAGATGCTAATTTAGCAGCTAATTGGATACAATGTAATCTTACTGCTAAATTAAATTCTTATAATTTATGCATAAAAGATAGTCCTATATCTGCATATAAATTGGGTGGTTTATTATTAAGAATTAAAGATAAAACCATTACTAATAAAGCTGCTAAAGATGTTTTTACAGATTTATGGACACATCCTTTTAAAAATGCAGATCAAATAATTAATAGCAAATGTTTTCTACAAGTAAATGATGAAAATATTATTAAAAATACTATAAATAAAATTATTTCTGAAAATAATATACAAGTAGATGAATATATAAACTCAAATGATAAAAAACGTAAGAAAATGTTTGGTTTTTTTATTGGTAAAATAATGAAAAGATCAAATTCAAATATAAATCCACAAAAAGCAAATGTTTTATTAAAAAAAAAATTAGATGATTTATATTTAATTAAAAATATTAAGTTCAAATGTTTATAATTTACTGCAATTGCTTTTGAAATAATAAATTACCTTTATTATTTCAGCATTAAAAGTTTTCACTTTTATATTCATTGATTAATACATTAATTAATTTATATAAATTACCTGATAAAATATCAGATAAATTAATATGAAAATTTATACGATGATCAGTTAATCTATCTTGTGCAAAATTATAAGTACGAATTCTTTCAGATCTATCCCCTGATCCTATTAATGATTTACGTATTTCTGAGGTTTTTTTATTCTGAACATTTTCTGTATATTGCTTAATACGAGCATATAATAAAGACATAGTTCTAGAACGATTTTTATGTTGAGAACGTTCATCTTGACATTCTACTACTATACCAGTAGGAATATGAGTAATCCGTATTGCTGAATTAGTTGTATTAACATGTTGACCTCCTGCTCCGCTAGAACGATAAGTATCAATTCTTAAATCTGCAGGATTTATAATTATTTCTCCTAATGTTGTTTCAACCAGAATTGCTACAGTACAAGCAGAAGTATGAATGCGTCCTTGAGATTCAGTAGTAGGTATACGTTGTACCCGATGAACCCCAGATTCAAATTTTAAGTTACCATAAACACCAATTCCTTCAATACGTGCAATAATTTCTTTAAATCCACCATGTTCACCTGTATTTATACTTATTATTTCAATATTCCAACATTGTAGTTCTATATATTTAACATACATACGAAATAAATCACCTGCGAAAATAGCAGCTTCATCTCCTCCACTTCCTGCTCTTACCTCTATAAATATATTTTTTTCATCATTAGGATCTTTAGTAATTAAAACTTGTTTTAATTTTAAATATAGTATTTTAATTTTATAATTAATTTGTATAATTTCATCTATAAAAATGTTACGTATATCATCATTTTTAATTGAGTTTATTTCTATCATTGAATTTTCACATTTTTGATAATTTTTACAACCAATTATTATTTCTTTTAATTTATAATATTCAATAGAATATTTTCTAAATAATATGGGATCATTAATAATATCATATATATATATAAATATAGATAAATATTTAAATCTTTTTTCATAAATTTCAAAATTAATACTTAATAACTTTTTCATTTATTTTATAACCTAAATTTATAAATTTTTAATATATGGATATAAATTTATGTCTAAATTATTAATATTTTCTGGTAATGCTAATCCGAAATTATCTAATAAAATTATTGAATATCTTGATATTAATTTAGGAAAGTTAACTATTACTAAATTTAGTGATGGTGAAATTTCCATTAAAATTAATGAAAATGTTCGTGGTAAAGATGTATTTGTTATACAATCTACATGTATGCCTACTAACAATAATATTATTGAATTGATTCTAATTATTGATGCTTTACAAAGAGCATCTGCAAATCGCATTACTGCAGTTATTCCATATTTTGGTTATGCTCGTCAAGATCGCCGTGTTTATTCAGCAAGAGTTCCTATATCTGCTAAAGTAATTGCTAATATGATTGTTAAAGCAGGTGTAAATCGTGTTATGACTATGGATCTTCATTCTGAGCAAATTCAAGGATTTTTTGATGTTCCAGTAGATAATATATATGGTAATCCTGTTTTAATAAATGATATTTATCATCAAAATTATAAAAATATGTTAATTGTATCTCCAGACATTGGAGGCGTTATTCGTGCTCGTGCCGCAGCTCAAGAATTAAATTTAGACTTAGCAATTATTGATAAAAGACGTCCTAAAATAAATGAATCACAAGTAATGCATATTATAGGTGATGTAAATAATCGCATATGTATTTTATTAGATGATATTATTGATACTGCTAATACAATATGTAAAGCTGCTGAAGCATTAAAATTACATGGTGCAAAACGTATTGTAGCTTATTCAACTCATGCAATTCTTTCTGGATCAGCTATAGATAATATTTTAAAATCTAATATTGATGAATTAGTAGTCAGTGATACAATTCCATTAGCTGAAAAAGCTATATTATGCAGTAAAATAAGACAAATTACTGTATCTAGTATTATAGCAGAAGCAATTCGTCGTGTTAATAATGAAGAATCTGTAAGTGCAATGTTTACATAATAAATTATACATAAATGAAAATAAAATATGAAATAACTGCACTACAACGTATATATCTAGGTAAAAGTGCTAATAGAAAAATAAGACGTATTTATAATCGTATACCTGCTATTATATATGGTAATAATAAAAAAAATTTACCAATTTCAATTGAAACAAATTTATTAAATAATATAATAGAATATAAATATTTTTTAAATTCTATAATTAAAATTAATATTAAAAATAATATTGAAACAGTATTAGTTCTTTTTATACAATATCATTCAATTAAAACATTTATACTTCATATTGATTTTATACGTATAACAGAAAATACACAATTAAAATTAAATATTCCATTTAAATTTATTAATATAGATACATGTAAAGGTATAAAAGAAGGAGGAATAATTAAAATTTTAAAAAAAAATATTGAAATTACTTGTTTTCCTAAATATATTATATATTATTTAGAAATTAATATAAATAATTTAAATTTAGGAGAAAATATTAAAATTACAGATATTAAATTACCGAAAGGAGTAAATTTAATTAAAAAACAAGATAATATAATTATTACCATTATTAATAAAAAAAAAATTGATAAGATTGATTAATTTATTATATATAATATTTATTTATGAATACAACAATATCTGCAATTATTGGTTTAAGAAATTATGGTAATAAATATATTGGAACTCGTCATAATGTAGGTGCTAAATTTGTATATAAATTAGCTAATTTATTAGGTATTAAGTTATATCCTAAATATAAATATCTTTGTGAGTATGCTCGTATTAGTTTATCTAATAAAGAATTAGATCTTTTTGTTCCTTTAACTTATATGAATAATAATGGAAAAGTATTATATTTATTAACTAAATTTTATAATTTTAAAAAAAACTTTTTAATTGCACATGATGATTTAGATATTTCTATAGGTAAAACTAAATTAAAATTAAATGGTGGTCATGGAGGTCATAATGGATTACGTGACATTATTTATACACTAGGAACTAAAAATTTTCCTCGTATTCGTATAGGTATTGGTCATCCAAGTAAAAATGAATTAATTAGTAATTATGTTTTAAGTATACCTAATAAAAATGATAAAATTTATATAAATATTAGTATTAAAAAAGCCATTGATATACTTCCTTTAGTAATTCAAGGTTATTGGGAAAAAGCAATGACACATCTTCATACTATAAATAAATAAAATTATTAAGGTATATTATGGGGATAAGCTTAAATTGTGGGATTATTGGTTTACCTAATGTTGGTAAATCAACATTATTTAATGCCCTTACTAAATCAAATGTAAATGCTAAAAATTTTCCTTTTTGTACTATTGACCCTAATATTCGTATAGTATCAATATTAGATCCTAGACTTAAACAATTATTTAATATTGTAAATACTATAAAAATTATACCTAATACAATGAAATTTATTGATATTGCTGGATTAGTATCTGGTGCTTCTAAAGGAGAAGGTTTAGGTAATAAATTTTTAGAAAAAATTCGTGAAACAAATGCTCTTGTACATGTAGTACGTTGTTTTGATGATAAAAATATAATTCATATTTATAATAAAGTAAATCCGAAACATGATATTGAAATAATAAATATTGAATTAGTTATTTCAGATATAGATACTATGAATAGTATTAAAAAAAATAAATTAATTAAATTAGATAATAAAGAAGCTTTAATACTTAAAACATTATTAGAAAAAATTAAACCACATTTAGAAAATGGTTTATCTTTACGTAAATTTAAATTATATGAATGGGAACGCATATTATTAAATAAATATGGTTTTTTAACTATAAAACCACTTATATATATTGCTAATGTAAATGAAAATGGATTTGAAAAAAATAAATACTTAAATATTATTAAAAATATATCATATGCAGAAAATGCACCTATTCTTGTTATTTGTAATAAAATAGAATCTGAAATATCAAAAAAAGAAAAGAATATATTTGAAGAAATTAATAAAAATAGCGTAATAAATAAATTAATATGTATGAGTTATGATTTACTTAATTTGCACACATATTTTACTGTAGGATTAAAAGAAATAAGAGCATGGGCAATTTCTATAGGTGCTACCGCTATAGAATCCGCTAATATAATTCATACTGATTTTGCAAAAGGATTTATTCGTGCTGAAGTTATTTCATTTAATGATTTTATAAAATATAAAGGTGAAATAGGAGCTAAAAAAGCTGGTAAATGGAGATTAGAAGGTAAAAAATATATAGTAAAAAACGGTGATATAATACATTTTCGTTTTAAAGTTTAGTAAAATATATTTTTATTAATATAAATTATATAATATAATTATAAGGCTACGTAGCTCAGATGGTTAGAGCGCATCACTCATAATGATGAGGTCCCCTGTTCAATTCAGGGCGTAGCTATCGGAGGGACAGGGATTCGAACCCTGGAAGAGTTTAAACCCTTACCGATTTTCAAGACCGGTGCAATTAACCACTCTGCCACCCCTCCAGATTTTATGATATTATATTATATTAAAAAAATATGTCAATAGTTATTTTTTTTATAACAATGTGTAAGTGCAATAGCAATTGCATCTGACGCATCAGATTGCGGGTGCTTTTCAATTTTTAAATTAATATAAATATTTTTTTTTACAACTAGTTTATCAGCAATCCCATATCCAGTTATACTTTTTTTTATAAAACTAGGGGTATATTCAAATATAGGTAATCCATTATTACTTATACAAACAATTGTACAACCTCTAGTCTGTCCTAATTTTAAAGCTGAATCTGCATTTTTTGATATAAATACTTGTTCTATTGCAATTTCTGATGGACAATATCGGTTAATTATCTCACTCATTCCAGTATATATTTTAATAAGTTTTTGTCCTAAATTAATAGCTGATATATTAATATATCCACTATCTATATAATATGGATAATATAAATATCTCTCAATAATACCAAAACCTATTCTACTATAACCTGGATCAATACCTAATATAATCATTAAATTTTAACATTTAATCCTCTATCAATAGCTCTTTTAATTCTATTTTTTTCCATATTATTTAATAATGCTTTATTTATTGCAGTACGTAACCTAGGATTATTATCTGGATCACTGCTTCCTCCTATTTTTACAGCTATAATTAATTCACGAATAAGTTTATTAAATAATTTTTCACGTTTAGCATCTTGTATTGCTTTACGATGTTTAGTATTTGACCATTTACTATGTCCTGACAATTTTACCTCCTTTTAATATTTAATTCTTTAATTTGTAAATCACTAACTTTATTAGGTGCTTTAGTAAGTAAACATGAAGCCTTTTGTGTTTTAGGAAATGCAATTACATCACGAATACTTGATGTACCTGTTATAAGCATTAATAACCGATCTAAACCTAAAGCAATTCCTCCATGTGGAGGGGCACCATATTGAAGTGCCTCTAGAAAAAAACCGAAATTTTCATAATAGTCTAATTTACTAAAACCAATTATTTCAAATATAGCTTGCTGTAAATATTTGTCATGAATACGAATTGATCCTCCACCCAATTCAATTCCATTAATAACTAAATCATAAGATCTCGAAAATTTATCAATAGGATTAAATCTTAATTCTTCTATATTATTACATATTGGTGCGGTAAAAGGATGGTTATATGATACTAATTTTCCATTATCATCACGTTCAAACATTGGAAAATTTATAACCCAAATGGGAGACCAATTAGAAGTATATAAATTAAGATCTTTCCCTAACTTAATACGTAAAGCACCCATTGAAGCATTTACAATACATTTTTTATCAGCGCAAAAAAATATAATATCACCATTTTTAGCATTAGTACGAACAATTAATTCTTCTATAATGTTTTCTATGAATTTAATTATAGGAGATTGTAAACCTTCATTATATGGAGCACTAATATTATTAATTTTAATCCACGCTAATCCTTTTGCTCCATAAGAACATACAAAACGAGTATATTCATCAATTTCTTTTCTTGAAAATTTTGCTCCTCCATTAACTATTATTGTAGCTACTCGTCCATCTTTAAGATATGCTGGTTCTCTTAAAACTTGTAACTTAACTTTTTTAATAATATCAGTAATATCAATTAATTCTAATGGTATACGCATATCAGGTTTATCAGACCCATACCGATAAATAGCTTCACTATATTTAATAGTTTTAAAAATAGGTAATTGTATATTAATTAATTCAAAAAATAATTTACTAATCATTTTTTCAGATATTAACATAATATCTTTTTCTTCAATAAATGAAGCCTCTATATCAATTTGAGTAAATTCTGGTTGACGATCTGCCCGAAGATCCTCATCCCGAAAACATTTAGCAAACTGATAATATCTATCAAAACCTGAAATCATCAATAATTGTTTAAAAATTTGAGGAGATTGAGGTAATGCAAAAAATTCCCCACAATGTGTACGACTAGGAATTAAATAATCTCTAGCACCTTCATGTGTAGCACGAGTTAATATAGGAGTTTCTATATTAAGAAACCCTTCATTTTCTAAAAATTCTCTAATATTATTAAGAATTTTAGATCTTAAATAAAATCGATTAATCATTTCAGAACGACGTAAGTCTATATATCTATATTTAAGACGTATATCTTCATTAACATTAATATGTTCATCAATTTGAAAAGGTGGAGTTTTTGAAATATTTAATATTTCTATATTATTTGCTAAAACTTCAATTTTTCCAGTTAACTTTGTAGTATTTATTGTACCTTTTGGACGAATACTAAGTATTCCAGTAATTTTAATAACATACTCATTACGTACTTTATTAGCATTAGAAAATGCTTTTAAATTTAATGGATTTACAACAATTTGAATTATTCCTGTATAATCACGTAAATCTATAAAAATTAATCCACCGTGATTTCTACTACTATTTACCCAACCACAAATAGTAATATTTTCTCCTACCATATTTTCATTAATTTTACCACAATATCTACGCATTTAAAAATCCATAAAAAATATAATTTAATATAAATTATTAGGATTAAAATGTTCACTGTTATACATGCAAATAATATTGAAGATTTAATAGATATTGTTATTGAAATTATTCATTCTAATCCTATCGAACCATTAGAAACTGAAACATTTATTATTCAATCTCATTGTATGGGACAATGGTTACGTTTAGCTATAGCAGATAAAAAAAGTATAGCAGCATCTTTGGAATTTAAATTACCATTATCATTTATTTGTAACTTATATAATATAGTATTAGGAAATGATAATATTTACGAATATTCTCATTTTGATTATTCTTCATTAATATGGATTTTATTTAAATTAATACCTAAAATTATATTTTTACCGGAATTTAAACTTTTATATGAATATATACAACAAGATAAAACAGTATTAAATAAAGAATTATTTGATATAAAAATATATGAACAATCAAAATTATATTTTGTGTGTAAAAAAATTGCTTATATATTTAATAAATATTTATTATATAGATATGATTGGATTAATGCTTGGTCAGAAAAAAAAAATATATTAAAATTAGATTTTAATCAACAATGGCAACCTAAACTTTTGCAAGAATTATTAAAAAATATTAATATAAAAAATAGTGCTTTTTTACATAAAAATTATTGTAAAATTGTTACTAAACTTAAAACACGCCCTATTGGATTACCATCTAGATTATTTGTATTTGGTATTTCTACTTTACCTGCTAAAATTATAGAAGCACTTTATGCTGTTTCTCATATTATTAATGTATTTGTTTTTGTTAATAATCCATGTAAGTATTATTGGGAAGATGTAATTAATAAAAAATATATTAAAGATAATAATCCATTATTAATGAATTGGGGAAAACAAGGATGTAATTTTATTAAAATATTAAATGAATTTGAATATAAAAATACATATAAATTAGAATATCATATTTTTAGAGATAAAATATTTAGTAAAAATTCATTATTATTACATCAATTACAACAAGATATTTTAGATTTAAATAATCCATATTATATTTTAAAAAATGGATGTAAAAGAATATTAAATGAAAATGATAAATCAATACGTTTTATTTGTACTTATTCTACATTAATAGAAGTCGAAATACTACGTGACCAATTATTAGAAAAATTTGAAATTGATCATAATTTAAAACCTAATGATATTATTGTTTTAGCCCCGGACATTAATGATTATACTGCCTTTATTAATGCAGTTTTTGGTTCAATAAATATTAATGATCCAACATATATTCCATATGGAATAATTGATAAAAAAAATTCAATATATAATCCAATTTTAATATGTTTATTAGAATTAATTAAATTACCTATTATTAGACTAGAACTAAATGAATTATTAAATTGGTTATATATACCAGAATTTAGGCGTAGATTCGAAATAAAAAAAGAATCAATAAAAAAAATAAAATATTTATTAAAATCTAATGGTGTACGTTGGGGAATTAATAGTGAACATAGATATATTATAGGACTACCAGCATTAAATAATAATACTTTAAGATTTGGTATTGATAAAATTATATTAAATTATGCAATAAATAATAAATTTATAACAGATAGTTTTAATATTGATTTATTTGAATTTGATGCAAAATTAATTGGTAATTTAATTAAATTAATACAAAATTTAGAGCATTATTTGCATGTAATTTATAAACCAGCTAATTATTTAGAATGGGAACAACGTATTAAAAACATTTATAAAAATTTTTTTTTAAAACAAAACAATGAATATGAATTAATAAATGAAGCTATTAATACATTGAGTAATAGCTGTGAAATTGCTAATTTTGATGAAAATATTACATTTTATATTGTACATGATGTAATTAGTAAAAATTTAGATGAAAAAATATGTAAATTTTTTTATGGTAAAGTTAACTTTGCAACATTTTTACCAATGCGTAATATTCCTTTTCGTTATACATATTTATTAGGAATGAATGAAGGAAATTTTCCTAGACCATATTTTACATTATCAATAGATATTATGAAAAAATATACTCGTAATGATGATTTATCAAGCATAATAGATGATAGTTATTTATTACTTGAAGTACTTTTATCAACTAGAGATTGTTTAACAATTTCTTGGGTTAAAAAATCAAATAACAATTATAAATATAATAACCCTTCAGTGTTAATTAATGAATTACGTAATATAATAAATATAGGATGGACTTTAAATAAATCACAAACAAAAAATGTTTCACCAATTGATATATTGACAATAGAACATATTAAACAGTTTTATAAAACTTCGTTTGAAGCAAGGCAAGAATATAAGAAAGTAAAAAATTTTTATAAATTTACCGAGATACCTTTTATATCCAAAATAAATCCCCCTATAAAACTAGGATTAAACGAATTAGAAAAATTTTTATACGAACCATTTAAAATATATTTTAAATATAGAATAAAAATTAATTTTAAAAACAATATTAATATATATGATACAGAACCATTTATATTAGATAATATCCAATTATATAATATAAAAAATATTTTAATTAATAATTTTTATAAAGGATATAGTTTAAATTATACTATTTATAAATTAAAAAAAAGTGGCCAATTACCATTTTTAGGATTTTCTGATACATATTTTTATAATATATTAGAAAAATTTAAATTTCAAATAAACATATGGAAAAAATATATTGAAAATAAAAAAAAAGAACAAAAATTTTTACGGTTTAGTATATCAATAAATAAATATAATGTATGTTTTGAACAAATTTTAAAAAATTTATATGAAGATTATAAAGGAAATATTAATTATTATTCAATTGAACCATATAATTATATTTATAATAACCAAATTTTTAGATTATTTAGGGGCTATTTAATTCAACTAGCATTATCAATAGCTACTAAACGTCCTGGAAACGTTATATTAATTTTTGAAAATTGCACATTAGTATTACCTACTTGTAAACACAAGATAGCAAAAATACAATTAATAAATCTTATTTATTTATGGTATAAGGCATGGAAGTTACCTATTCCTACTAACCCCCATATGGCTTTTGATTTATTTTTTATATGTGAATATATAAGTGAAAATAAAATTATAAAAATAAATAAAATATTAAGTAAAAAATATAAAAAATTTAAGAATATTCAAAAAAATTTTTTTATAAAAGAAATTTGGCCTGATTTTAAATCATTATTAAATAATGGATTTATTTTTTATAGTAAAAAAATATATAATAATATATTTGATTATATTAAATCAATTATTAAATATTAATTTATATTTTATGAAAAAATCTAATTTTATTTCAAATCAAATTTACAAAGATATTAAAAAATTAAATATAAAAATTTTGACTAGATTTCCACCAGAACCTAATGGTTTTTTACATATTGGACATATTAAATCAATTTGGATTAATTTTGGAATAGCAAAAAAATTTAATGGACAATGTAATTTAAGATTTGATGATACTAATCCATCAATTGAAAAAGATATATATGTTAAGGCAATACAAGAAGATATTAAATGGTTAGGTTTTAAATGGAATGGACAAGTTAAATATGCTTCTGATTATTTTGAACAAATTTATGATTGGAGTAAATATCTTATACATAATGGAAAAGCTTATGTAGATGATTTATCTTATAAAGAAATACATGAATATAGAGGTACACTTACTAAACCAGGTATTAATAGTCCTTATAGAAACCGCTCTGTTAAAGAAAATATTGATTTAATTGAACGTATGCGACAAGGCGAATTTTTGGAAGGTAATAAAGTATTAAGAGCTAAAATAGATATGTCATCTCCAAATATTAATCTCAGGGATCCTATAATTTATCGTATTCGTAATATTAAACATCATAAACTTGGTTATAAATGGAAAATATATCCTTCATACGATTTTGCACATGGTCAATCAGATGCTATTGAAGGTATAACTCATTCTATTTGTACTCTTGAATTTGAAGATCATAGACCATTATATAATTGGTTTTTAAATAATTTACCCGTACCATCAAAACCCAGACAAATAGAATTTGCACGACTAAATATACAATATACCATTACATCTAAAAGAAAAATAAAATTATTAATTGATCTTAAAATTGTAAATAGTTGGGATGATCCTCGTCTTTCTACTATATCTGGTCTACGACGTAGAGGTTATACTCCAGAATCATTACATAAATTATGTGAAATGACTGGTATTACTCGATCTAATGCAATAATAAATATTAAAATGCAATATCACGCAATAAGATCAAATCTTGAAGAAAAAGCACCTAGAGCTATGTGCATTATAAAACCAATAAAATTAATTATTACTAATATTGATAAAAAATATGAAGAAATATTACAAATACCTATTCATCCTAAAAAATATATGGGAATACGTAATATTCCATTTAATAAAGAACTTTGGATTGATATAGATGATTTTATGCTAGATCCTCCAAATAAATTTTATCGTCTTACTTTAGGTAATAAAGTAAGATTAAGAAATGCTTATGTTATTACTTGTAATAAAGTAGTTTTTGATAAAAATGGAAGAGTATATAATTTATTAGCTAATGTTGATTTTAATACTTTAGGTGTTAATCCTAAAGGTTATAAAATAAAAGGAGTAATTCATTGGGTAAGTATTAAACATGGTGTATTTTTAGAAATACGAAAATATAATAATTTATTTAAAATAGAAGATCCTGAAAAAGAAAAAAATTTTTTAGATTACATTAATTATAATTCTATTGAAATAATAAAAGCTATAGGTGAACCTTATTTAAAAAATGCTTTACCGGAAAATTGCTACCAATTTGAACGCGTAGGCTATTTTTGTGCAGATCGTTATGATCATAATAAAGAAAAACTTGTTTTTAATAAAACTGTAAATCTTAAAGATAGTTGGAATAATTATGCAAATATATAATACACTTAAAAATTTTACAGAAAATTTTTTTACAAAAGAAAAAGGTAAAATAAATATTTATGTATGTGGTATAACCGTATATAATTATTGTCATATAGGTCATGCAAGAATAATGATTGTTTTTGATGTTATTACTCGATATTTTAGGACTTTGGGTTATAAAGTAAATTATGTACGGAATATTACAGACATAGATGATAAAATTATAAATCAAGCTTTTAAAAATAAAGAAAAGTTTAATATACTTACTGAACGAATGATTAAAGCAATGCATGAAGATGAAAAAACATTACGTATTTTACCTCCTAATAATGTACCATATGCAACCAATCATATAAATGAGATTATAGTTATGATTAAAAAATTACTAAAAAAAGGATATGCTTATTTGGCTGATAATGGTAACATTTATTATCGTATTAAATGTTTTAAATCTTATGGTAATTTAAATAATATAAATTTTGATAATTTAAAAAGTAGTAAAAGAATAGAATTAGATAAATATAAAGAAAATCAATTAGATTTTATATTATGGAAAAAATATAAAAGTAATGAACCATATTGGTCTTCATTTTTTGGTAAAGGTAGACCTGGTTGGCATATTGAATGTTCTGTAATGGCTAATATTTATTTAGGTGATACTTTAGATATTCATGGCGGAGGAATAGACCTGACATTTCCTCATCATGAAAATGAAATTGCACAAAGTGAAGCAGTTACTGGTAAAAAATATGTAAAAATTTGGATGCATGTAGGTATAATAAAATTTAATAATGAAAAAATGTCCAAATCATTAAATAATTTTTTTACTATTCGTGAAATTTTAAAAAAATATCATCCAGAAGTATTAAGATTTTTTTTAATATCTAGTCATTATAGGACTCCTATAAATTTTAAAATAAAATCTTTAGAATTTGCATATAAATCACTTAATAAATTTTATATTGCTTTAAGTAAAATTAAAGTAGTTAAAAGATCTTTTAACGATTTTTTTTTAAAAAAATTTTTTATTGCAATGGATGATGATTTTAATACTCCTAAAGCAATATCTATACTTTTTGATATATTACATAAATTAAATTTAAAATTAAAATTAAAAAGTGAAGAAGCATCTTTTTTAGCATTTGATTTAATTAATTTAGGTGGAATTTTAGGAATTTTACAAAATAAACCATATAATTTTATTAATTATTGTAAATTTAATTTACCTTTAAATGTTAAAGAAATTGAAAAACAAATAAAACTTCGTGAAATAGCAAGAAATTCTAAAAATTTTGATGAATCTGATCGTATTAGAAAAGAATTAAATAACTTAGGAATATTTTTAAAAGATTATAATAATTTTACAGAGTGGAATATTTAAATTAATTTTTTTTAAAATTATCATGTAATTCAGTTGCAAATAATATATTTTCAATTAGTGAAGCTATTGTCATAGGACCTACCCCACCAGGTACTGGTGTAATATATTTAGCTATATTAATTGCTGAATTAAATTCTACATCTCCAGTAATACTACCATCTTTAAGTTTATTTATTCCTACATCTATAACTATAGCACCAGTTTTAATCCATGTTCCTTTTATTAAAGATGGTTTACCAATAGCAACTACTAATAAATCTGCTTGGCCTATTTGTTTTTGTATATTATTGGTAAATCTATGACATACTGTAATAGTACTACCTGCTAATAATAACTCTAAAGCCATAGGTCTACCAACTATATTAGAAGCTCCAATAATAGTTGCATTAATACCTTGAACATTAATCTTATATTCTTTAAGCAATGTCATTATTCCTTTAGGTGTACATGATCGCATCATTGGTATTCTTTTAGCAAGACGCCCCATATTATATGGATGAAATCCATCAACATCTTTATCAGGAAAAATACGTTCTAAAACTTTTATATAATTAAAATTTTTAGGTAAAGGTAGTTGAATTATAATTCCATCAATATTTGTATCTAAATTTAATTTATCAATAATTTTAATTATATCATTTTCACTGCAATTATTAGAAAATAAAAATTGAAAATACATAATTCCTAACATTTTACAAACACTATGTTTATTACGTATATAAACTTTAGAAGCTGGATTATTACCTATTAAAATTACTGCTAATCCAGGAGGACGAAGACCTAATAATTTACGTTTTATTATTTTTTTAGAAATATTCTTATAAATAATATTTGCAATTACATTACCATTTATTAATTTAGCAATCATAAAATAATTTTACTTATATATTAAAATACTTGACACATTAATCATAAAAGTTTAAATTAATAATTTGACGGGATATGGCGTAGTCTGGTAGCGCACCTGCTTTGGGAGCAGGATGTCGGGGGTTCAAATCCCTCTATCCCGAATATATAATTATATGCGCCCATAGCTCAATTGGATAGAGCTACAGCCTTCTAAGCTGTAGGTTGCAGGTTCAATTCCTGCTGGGTGCGGGTATTTTAAATTAAATGGTGGATGTAGCTTAGTGGTAGAGCACCGGATTGTGGCTCCGGGGGTCATGGGTTCGATCCCCATCATTCACCAATAATTTATAAGGATCCAAATGAAAGATATTAAAAATTTTATACCTACAGTTATAGAAAATACATCAAAAGGTGACCGTTATAATGATATTTATTCACGTTTAATGCAAGAAAGAATAATATTTATTATTGGACCGATTATGGATTCAATGTCTAATTTAATAATTGCTCAATTATTATTTCTTGAATCTTTAAATCCTGATCAAGATATATATCTATATATTAATTCACCAGGAGGTTCAGTTACTGCAGGATTGGCCATTTATGATACAATGCAATTTATAAATTCAGATGTTTCAACTTTTTGTATTGGTCAAGCATGTAGTATGGGAGCATTATTATTATCTGCAGGTGCAAAAGGTAAACGTTATAGTTTACCTAATTCACGTATTATGATTCATCAACCTTTAGGTGGGTATGAAGGGCAAGCAAAAGATATAGAAATACATTCTAAAGAAATATTAACTATTCGTAATAATTTATCTAAAATATTAGCTTTTCATACAGGAAAAAAAATTGAAACTATTATAAGTGATACTGATCGTGATTATTTTATGGGAGGCACTAAAGCTATTGATTATGGTATTATTGATATTGTACTTAAAAATAGATCTCAAATTATAACAAAATAAGTAAACATAAGGTTAATAATTATGATATATTGTTCTTTTTGTGGAAAAGATCAAAATGAATGTAATAAACTTGTTATGGGCCCATCTGTTTATATATGTAATGAATGTACTGATATTTGTAATGATATAATGAAATATAATTTAGATACTAATAATATATTTTTTAATCCTATTGATTTTCTTTTAACACCTAATCAAATGTGTCAATTTTTAAATAAAAATATTATTGGTCAAAATTATGCTAAAAAAGTTATTTCAGTTGCAGTTTATAATCATTATAAACGTTTAAAAAATAGTCTTTGTTATAGATCAAAGAATTTTGTTCACATTGGAAAAAGTAATATATTATTAATTGGACCTACTGGAAGTGGAAAAACATTAATTGCACAAAATATTGCAGAAATGTTAAATGTTCCTTTTGCTATGGCTGATGCTACTACTTTAACAGAAGCAGGTTATGTTGGTGAAGATGTAGAAAGTCTAATTCAAAAATTAATTAATAATTGTGATTATGATTTAGATAAAGCACAACAAGGTATAATTTATTTAGATGAAATAGATAAATTATCTAGAAAACCAGATAATACATCGGGGAATCGTGATGTATCAGGTGAAGGAGTTCAACAATCTTTATTAAAATTAATTGAAGGTACAATAGCTTCTATACCTCAATATGGATTTAGAAAAAATACTCCCCAGGAATTCTTACAAATTAATACTAGTAATATATTATTTATTTTTGGAGGTGCATTTAATGGAATTGAAAAAATAATTATGGAAAGATTAAATAAAGGTAGCATTGGGTTCAATGCTAAATTAAAAAAAAGTAATAAAAATAAAGTTAATGATATTTTATATAAAATTGAGTCTAATGATCTTATTAAATATGGTTTAATTCCAGAATTAATAGGTAGATTGCCAATTATAACTCATCTTACTGATTTAAATGAATTTTCATTAATGCAAATTTTAAATAACCCTACCGACTCATTGATTAATCAATATATTCGTCTTTTTGAATTAGATGGTGTAGAATTAGAATTTCAAGAAGATGCTATAATTGCTATAGCTCAACAAGCAATAAAAAGGAAAAGTGGTGCTAGAGGTTTACGTTCTATAATAGAAAAATATTTACTTAATACTATGTATGATATTCCTAATATACAATATATTTGTAAAGTTATTATAACTAAAGATGTAATATTAAATAATAAACAACCAATATATGTTTATTAAATATGTATTATTAATTCTTCTGGATTTAATCTTTTTATATCATATGGTAAAGAAAGAATATTAATTGTATTATTTAAATAAATATTTTTTATATTTTGTATTAAACCAATTAATTCAATTATACCATATTCAGTATTGCTAAAAAGCAATACTGAATATTTTTTAATATATAAAATTGAATTATTTTCTTTATAAAACCGCATTAATCTTTTTTGAAATTTTACTATATAATGAACACGTGCTATTATTTCCTGACCAGTATAACAACCTTTTTTAAAACTAATACCTCCTAGCGTTTCCCAATTTATCATTTGGGGTAACAACATATTACTTTTAGTAATATCTAAAAAAATAAACCCAGATTGTATATCGTTCAATAACCAATATTTTAATTCTAATTTACTAAATTTAGATATTAAATATTTCATATTATATTTATATGTAATAACTATAATTCTATTAATACCATTATGATAAATTAAATAAAAATTATTTTCAATATTTAATTCACCAGGTAAAAAAGGTAATTTTTTAATATTTGTTTTTTTTTTAAAATATTTTCTATTTATATCAATTATACCTAATAAATAAATATCATTACGAAAATTTATTTTTACTTTTTTATAAAAATTAGTATATTTTTTTAAATGTATAAATAATGTTTTTAAAATAGTACTGTGAATTAAAATCCAATAACAATATTTATTAACACGTATTAATCTAGAATTAGCAATTATTTTACCTAGGGGTGTACAAAAAGAACATAATGGTGAAAAATATTCAGTAGCATGATTAATTTGTGCACTTCCTTGCCCTTGAATAAGTAATATACTATCAATTCCCACAACTTCTAATATTGCAAGATTATTTAAATAAATTACAGATGTAGTTAAAAAATTCTTCATATATTTTTAATAAATATCCCCTAATTTAAAATTGTACGTGATAATGTTTTTATAAACATTAACTATTATTAAAATAACACAATCTCTATAGTATATATAATATGACCTGACACATATTTCAATATTATTCCAATTGGTAATGTTCAATGTTTATTTCATTAATTCAAAATAAATTACATTATGTTATAAATTAATGCATTTAATTATAAAAATTTAATCTTCTAAAAAAGATTTAAGTATTTTATATTTTAAAGGATCACTAAGTTTTTGAAGTGCTTTAGCTTCTATCTGTCTAATACGTTCACGTGTTACATTAAATATTTTTCCAATTTCTTCTAAAGTATGTATATTATTATTGTTTAAACCAAAACGCATACATATAACTTTAGCTTCTCTAGCAGTAAGATCTTTTAATGCATTATTAATAGATACTATTAAATTATTTCTTTTAACAAAGTCTAGTTGTGTCGGTTGAGAATTATCAGGAATTAAATCGCCAATAGTTGATTTATCATTTTCATTAACTTTAAAATCCAAAGAAATAGGTTCTTTAGATAATTTAATTATTTTACGAATTTTATCTTCTGAAATACATAAATATTTACTTAAATCTTTATAAGTAGCTTCTTTACCTGTTTTTTGATATATTATATGCATTACTTTTTTTATTTTATTAATTATTTCTATAAGATGTACAGGAAGACGAATAGTTCTGCCATTATCAGCAATTGAACGAGTAATAGATTGACGAATCCACCAAGTTGCATAAGTAGAAAATTTATAACCTAAATTATATTCAAATTTATCTACTGCTTTTATAAGACCAATATTTCCTTCTTGAATTAAATCAGAAAAGGAAAGTCCACGATTAATATATTTTTTAGCTATAAAAATAACTAATCTTAAATTAGCTTCAATAATTTTATTTTTATTTTTAAATAATAGTTGTTCAATAAAAACTATTTTTTTATAAATATTTTTAATATTTATATTACTTAATTTAATTAAATTTTCTTCAATTTTAATTTTATTCTGTGATTCAAGAATATATGTACGATTAATTTTTAAATCTTTTGAATATTCAACATTTTTAGAAATAAAATTATCTAACCATTTTATATTATTTTCATTATTTTTAAAATAATTATTTGAAATATTACAATTATTTAATATTTGTATAATTTTTTTTTCTTCAATATTAATTTTTGTATTACAATTATAAATATAATATATTAATTTATATAAATATTTATGTGTTAATTTAATTTTCATAAAAATTTGAGTAAAAAATTTTTGTTCGGTTTTAACATGATTAGATTTATATCCATATTTTTCTATAGTTGTTTTTAATGAATTTTTTCTTTCTTTTAATAATTTAAAAAAAATATGTGCTAATTTAATATTAATTTGATCTATTTCTTTTACTAAAAAAAAATATTGTTGATTATATTGTTTAATATTATTATTTGAAAAATATAAATTATTAATAAATAAATTTTTATTTATTTTATCTTTATTATTAATTAAATATATATAATTTATATTTAAAAAACCTTTTATAAAAGTATTTAATAGTTTTTTTTCTTTTTTTAAATTATCATATGTTTCACAAATAAAATTTATTGCATATTCCCAATATGAAAATATAAACATTATTTTTTTTTTAAGTATTTCTCTTTTATTATAAATTTTTATTTCATCTTCATAACTTAATAATTTAATATTTCCAATTTCACGCATATATAAACGTATAGGATTAATCTTTAAATTATTTTCAGAATTTAATACATTATTTTCAGAAGTATTTTTATTAATATATTTTTTATTTTTTTTTAATAAATTATCATTTATATTTTCTATAATTTTAACTTTTTTTTTTTCTAAAATAAATAAAACTTCTTCTAAAGAATAATTAATTTCATTACTTTTTTTATAAACATTATATATTTCTGAATATGTTAAAAATCCATGATTTTTTGCTTTTACTAAGAATTTATAAATAAACAAAGGTAAATTATTATACATAAATTTTACTTATTTTTAAATTTATTTATAAAATTAAATATTTTTAGAAATTTAATTTTATTATGAAGATTATTATTTTTTATAAAAAAATAAAAATATTTTTCTAAGAATTTTATTTTTTTATTTTTAATAAAAAAAATTAACCCAATTATTTATTTCTTTAATTATAAATTGAATTTGTATTATATTGTTAATTTTTAAAAGATTATTTAATATATGTTTTTTTAAAATAAAGTTATTTAAAATTTTATTTGAAAATTTGAAATTATTATATTTAAATAATTTAATAACTTTTACTAATAATATTCCATATTCATCTGTAGGATACAAATAATTATTTTTGGGTAAATATTTAATTAAATATGGATAATGTAATAATAACTGTAATAAGCGTAAACTAGGATAATAAAAAATATTTTTATTTATATTTGTTTTTGAATTATATTTATTAATTAAATTATTATATATTTTTTTTAAAATATTTATTGAAATATTACTTATTTTTTCTAATTTATTAAAAATTAATAATTTAAATATACATTCAGGAATATTTATTAAATATTCTAAAACTTTTTTTATAAAAAATTGTTGATCTTCAATTAATTTAATATTTAATCCTTTGCTAGCTATTTTAAAAATAAAATCTGATAAATTATTAGCTTTTTTTATACGAATTTTAAAAGATTCTAATCCTTCTTTTATTATTAATGAATCTGGATCTTCTCCAAAAGGTAAAATAATAAATTTTATTGTTTTATTTAAATTATTATTTATTGTAAGTAAAACGACATCAAGTGCTTTACAAGAAGCATTATACCCTGCAATATCACCGTCAAAACAAAAAATAATTTTATCAACTAATTTATAAATTATTTTTAATTGGTCAATAGTTATTGTAGTACCTAAAGTAGCTATAACATTATATATACCTCTTTGTGAAAGAGTTATAACATCTATATATCCTTCTACAATTAATAACCATTTAATATCCAATATTTTTTGCCGTAATTCAAATAATCCATATAATTCATGTCCTTTAAAAAAGATAGGTGTTTCTGGCGAATTAATATATTTAGGTGTTTTATCTACTAAAACACGACCACCAAATCCAATTGTACGTCCTATAAAATTTTTAATTGGAAATATAATTCTATTCCGAAATATATCATAACATAATGTATTACTATTTTTTATAAGTAAACCATATTTTATTTGTAGCTTTTCTGAAAAATTATATTTATTTAAATATTTTTTAAGTGAATCCCATGATTTATTAGCATACCCAATAGAATAATTTTTAATCATTTCTTTATTAATACCTCTAAATTTAAGATAAGCTCGTGCTTTTTTAGATTCAAAAGAAGAATCATTAAGCATATTACAAAAATATTTTGTAACAAAAAAAAGAAGATTATATCCTTCTAAATTTTTCAAATTAGATTCATTTTTTTTAAAATTTTCAATTTTAATACCTAATTTATTAGCTAAAATAGATATTACATTAAAAAAATTTAATTTATCATATTTCATAATAAATTTGATTACATTACCATGATCACAACAACCAAAACAATGATAAAAATTTTTGTATACTGTAAAAGAAGGATTTTTTTCTTTATGAAAAGGACAAGAACCAATAAAATTTTTACCATATTTTTTTAATTTAATTTTTTCACTTATAAATTCTACAATATCAATATTTAATATAATATATTTAATAATTTTTTTATAACTTTCTATTATCATAAATATTATATTTGTTTGTCATAACGTGTTTTTGCAGCTAAAGCTTTACGTTTTCTAACAGAATTAGGTTTTTCATAAAATTCACGACGACGTATTTCTGAAATAATACCCAATTTTTCACAAGACCGTTTAAATTTTCTAAGAATAAATTCAAATGATTCAGTATTAATATACATAAATTTATCCTATACTATTATAAATTGTTAATTGTTGCTATTTTCCAAATGGGATTTAAATGAATTTTATATGATTTATAATAACTTTTAATATAATTAATACGAATAGCTCCTGCATAAGCAATCATTGCTCCATTATCTGTACAAAATTTTTTTTTAGGATAATAAAATTTAGTATTATATTTTATTAATATTTTTTCTAATTTTTGTATTAAACGTATATTAGCACTTACTCCACCTGCTAATACTAATCTGGAATATTTAGTTTTTTTTAAAGATCTAATAGATTTAATAATAATAGTATCAACTATTGCTTCTTCAAATGCAATTGCAATATCTGCTTTTGTTTGTAAATCAATTAATTTAATTTTATTTATTGTATTTAATACACAAGTTTTTATACCAGAAAAACTAAAATTAAGTTCTGTTTTATTTTTTGTCATAGGACGAGTAAAAAAAAATCTTTTAGGATTACCTTTAATAGCAATATTTGATATGGATGGTCCACCAGGATAATTTAGTCCTAGCATTTGTGCTACTTTATCAAAAGCTTCACCTACAGCATCATCTAAAGATTTACCTAATAAGTTATATTTACCAATATTTTTAACATCAATTAATTCTGTATGTCCACCAGATATTAATAAAGCTACAAAAGGAAATTCTGGTGGATCATCCTCTAACATAGTAGAAAATAAATGGCCTTCCATATGATTAACTCCAATAACTGGTATTGATAATGCTCTTCCTAATCCATTTGCAATTAATGCACCTATCATAAGTGTATTAATTAATCCAGGCCCAGATGTATAAGCAATTGCATTTATTTCATTTTTTTTTAATTTAATTTTATATAAAACTTGTATAATAAGTGGTAATAATTTACATAAATGATATCTTGATGCTATTTCAGGTACTACTCCACCAAATTTATTATGTATTTTTATTTGACTATGCAGTACATTATAAAGTAATCCATATTGACTATTAAATATAGCAACTCCTGTTTCATCACAAGATGTTTCAATTCCTAATACATACATAAATATCCATTTGCTAAATTAACGAACTCTGCTATAGTTAATGTTTCAGGTCTACGATTAGGATCTATACCTATAAAATAGATAATTGATTCATCTATTAATCCTTTAAGATTATTACGTAAATTTTTTCTACGATTTAAAAAAGATTTTTTAACTAAATTTATAAAAAAATTATAATTTTTAGCAATATAAGGTAATTTTTTATAAGGTTCTAATTTAATAAATGTTGAATTAACATTAGGTTTAGGAAAAAATACATTAGGAGGAACATCAAATAATAAAAATATTTTACAATAATATTGAACTATTAGTGATAAAATACCTCTTTTTTTATTACCAGGATTAGCAATAATTCTTAAATAAACTTCTTTTTGTAACATAAAATGAATATCTTTAATTATTTCAATTTTTTTAAAAATATTAAATATTAAGTTAGTAGATATATTATATGGAATATTTCCAATAATACGTAAATTTTCATTTTTTTTTAATTTATAAAAATCAAAAAATAAAATATTTGCTTTATATATATTTAATCCTGTATATAAAAAAAAATTATTTTTTAATATATTAATTAAATTTTTATCAAATTCTATTATTTCAATTTCACCTACAGCTTGTAATAAAATTTTAGTAATTGCTCCATATCCAGGTCCTATTTCAATTATACTTTGACCTGGTTTAGGACAAATATATTTTATAATATTATTAATTATTTTAATATCACATAAAAAAGTTTGACTTAAATTTTTTTTTATTATAAATGGATATAATTTAATTGATAAAAAATTTTTTATCATAAAAATAAAATTATTAATTTTTAAATATTTTCAAACTTTGTATATTTGCCAATAAATGTTATAGGTACTATACCTATAGGACCATTACGTTGTTTACCAATTATAATTTCAGCAATGCCTTTATTATCTATATTATCTCTATTATAAACTTCATCTCTATAAATAAAAATAATTAAATCAGCATCTTGTTCTATTGCACCAGATTCTCTTAAATCTGACATTATAGGTCTTTTATTAGGACGTTGTTCAAGTGATCTATTTAATTGAGAAAGAGCTACAACTGGACAATTAAATTCTTTAGCTATTACTTTTAATGATCTAGTAATTTCAGATATTTCAGCAGTACGATTTTCAGATATTCCATGTACTTCCATTAATTGTAAATAATCAATAATAATTAAACCTATATTAACTCCTATATCTCTAGATAATCTACGAATTTTATTTCTTATTTCACTAGGAGAAATTGCGGGTGTATCATCAATAAAAAGTTTTCTATCTCTTAATAAATTAACTGTAGTAGTCAAACGTTCCCAATCGTTATCATTTAATTGTCCTGTACGTATATGCATTTGATCTATATTACCTAATGATGAAATAATACGTACAATTAAGTGGTCCGAAGGCATTTCTAATGAAAAAACAATAACCAGTTTTTCAGTATTTACAATAGTATTTTCTACAATATTCATTGCAAAAGTAGTTTTTCCCATAGATGGTCTACCAGCAATAATTATTAAATCTGAAGATTGAAGTCCAGACGTAATCTTATCAAAATCTTTAAATCCTGTAGAAAGACCGCTTATTGAATTTTTCATATTATAAAGATTATCAATTCTATCAAGAGTTTTAGTTAATAATTTATTTATTCCAATAGGTTCATTAAATTTAGTACATTTTTCTGAAATTTTAAAAATTAAACTTTCGGCTTCATTTAATAAATCATTTGAGGTAACCCCATTAGGATTAAATGCATTATTTAAAATTTTATTAGCAGATTTTATTAATTTTCTAATAGTAGATTTATCAAGAATAATTTCAGCATAAGCAATAATATTATTAGCTGAAGGAGTATTACGTGCTATATCGGCTAAATAATTTAAACCTCCTATTGTTTCTAATTTATTTTGTAATTCAAGTATTTCAGATAAAGTAATTATATCAATAACGCTATCTTTATTTATTAAAAATTTAATAGCTATAAAAATATGTCTATGTTTTAAAAAATAAAAATCTAAATCAACAATTTTATCTGATATTTTATCCCAAGCACTATTATCAATTATTAAACAACCTAAGAATGATTTTTCAGCTTCTAAAGAATGTGGGGCTAATTTACTTTTTTGATCTAATTCAATCATAAGTATTCCATACAGTTACACTATAAATATTATTTAGTTATATATGGTAAAAGAGATAAATATCTAGCACGCTTAATTGCTAATGAAATTTGACGTTGATATTTTATTTTTAGTCCTGAAATTCTACTAGGAATAATTTTACCTATTTCATTAATATATATATTAAGTGTATCAATATCTTTATAAATTCCAATAATTTATTTTTTTTGTTACTAATAATCATAATACGTAAAATATTTTTATTTAAATTTAATATTTGTTTAAATTTATTAATGAAAATTAAATTACATTCAAGATTAATTAAAACATAATTAGCTTTATAAACTTTTTTAATAATATATGATAATAATCGAATACCCAAATTTTCAAATTTATGAATAATCCCACCATTTGTTTTAATTAAATAAGTATAATCATTTATTATATCAGTTAGATTAATATAATGATAAGTTAAAAGAATTATTTCATAATTCCGCATATGTTTTCCCTAATATATAAATTAAATTTTAAAATTACGTTGTCTAACTGCTTCAAATAAACATATACCAGCAGCAACAGATATATTCAAACTAGATATTTTACCTAACATTGGTAAACTAATCAAATAATCACAATTTTTTTTAATTAAATTACTTAAACCATATCCTTCAGACCCCATAATTATAGCACATGGTATTTTTAAATCTATATCAAATAAAAATTTTTTTGCTTTATTAGTAGTACCTAATATCCATATACCTAAATTACGAAGTTTATTAATAGTATTATATAAATTATTTACAATATATATAAGAACAACTTCAGTTGCACCAGAAGATACTTTTCTTACAATATTATTAATATGAGCATTTTTAGTTTTAGGTATTATTATTCCATGAGCACCTGCAGCATCAACACTACGTAAACAAGCCCCTAAATTATAAGTATCTGTTATACCATTTAATATTAAAAAAAGAGGAGCCACAGATTCTTTCCAATTTAAAAGTCTATTAATTAATGTTTTTTCATTTTTAGTAAATACCATTTTACAAAATGCTATAATTGATTGGTTATTACGAATTTTCCCGTTAGTAATTAATTTAAATATTTCATTAGGTGGATTTTCAATTTTAATTGATAATTGTTCTATAAGTGATAATATTTTATAATAATATTTATTAATATTATTTTTAATCCATAATAATATTGGTGGTGGTGTCCCAAATATTTTAGCATTTAATAAGATTGTTTTAATAATATGAATATTATATATTATTTCACTATCATTAGGAATTTTTTTTTTCCAATAAATTATATTAATTTTATGCATTATATATAATCCATCCTAATATATAAAATGATAGGTGGTACAGGATTTGAACCTGTGACCCTCAGCTTGTAAGGCTGATGCTCTTCCAACTGAGCTAACCACCTATGCTAATAATAAATTTACGGACCGGACGGGATTTGAACCCGTGATCTCCGGCGTGACAAGCCGGCATTCTAACCATACTAAACTACCGATCCATTTATAATATATATACTATATTATTTTATATTAAAAATATATTTTTTATATAAATTATAAGTAAAAAAATTTATATATATAAATAACAAGGTAATTTTTCTAAAAATGAAAGTTTATTAAAACTTCCACTTAAAAATAATTTTGCAGCTATACGAACTATATAAGCAGCATCTGGTTCGCAATTAATATCAATCATATTAATTATTGATGTATTTATTTTTATGGTATTTAATATATATAATCCTGATCCCATAAAAAAAAAGTTTTTTTTAATTAAATTATCTAAAATTTTTTTTAAAAAAAAACATTCTTTTTTATTTTTTAAAAAAAATATATTTTTACTTATAATTGGTAATGGTAAAATAAATTTATTATTTATTTTAAATAAACTTAAAAATAATACTTGATTTAATGTATTATTAATAATGCTAATAATATATTTAACATTATATTTATGCCAAGCATTTAATGCTATTGCTTCTAATGTAGAAATAGCAAACAAAGGACAATCTACACCTAAAGCTAATCCTTGTGCTATACTAGAAGCTATTTTAATTCCAGTAAATGAGCCAGGACCTTTTCCATAAGCTATACAATCAATTTTTTTAATATTAATTCCTGCTTTATATAATAAAATATTAACCATAGGTATAATTTTATACATTTGTTTTTTATTTATAATTTCATAACATCCTATTATTGAATAATTATTATTATATCCATATAATAGTGCTACAGAACATGCTATTGTAGATGCATCAATTGCTATAATTGTAATCATTATATTTTAAAATAATAATCTGCGAATATCAGAAAGTAATTGTGATAATTTTGATACAAATCTAGCAGATTCTGCTCCATTTAATGCCCTATGATCATAAGATAAACAAAGTGGTAATATTAATCTAGGTTTAAAATTATTCTCATACCAAATAGGTTTTATTTGAGCTTTAGAAATACCTAATATAGCTACTTCATATGAATTAATAATTGGAGTAAATGCTGTCCCTCCTATTGAACCTAAACTAGAAATACTAAAACAACCTCCAATTATATCTTGATGTTTTAATTTTCTATTTTTTGTACGTTTAATTAAATCATTAACTTCTATTGCAATTTCTAATATACTTTTTTTATCAACATTTTTTAATACTGGAACAATTAATCCATTAGGGGTATCAACCGCTATACTTATATTAATATATTTTTTCCATATTAAATTTTTTTTTTTAAAATCTATTGAAACATTAAATTGAGGAAATTTTTTAAGCAGAATAGAACAAGCTTTAATAATAAAATGTAATAATGTTATTTTTACATCATTATTTAATTCTAGTTGAATTAATTTTCTAAATTTTTCAAGTTCGGTTATATCGGCATCATCAAATTGAGTAACATGAGGAATATTAATCCAATTTTTATATAAATTTTCTGATCCAATTTTTAAAATTGAATTCATAGGTTTTTCTTCAATTTCTCCAAATTGTTGAAAATCAATTGTAAATTTTTTTTTATAATTATATATATCTTCTTTTAATATTATACCTTTAGGACCACTTCCTTTAATTGATATAAGATTAATACTTAATTCTCGAGCTAATAACCGTACTGCAGGACCAGCATAAATAAATATTTTTTCATTTAATTTAAAATTACAAATTAATTCACCTCCTTTAATTTTCTCACCTTTTTTAATAAAAATAGAAATAATTTTTCCTTTATAAGGGCTAATAATATATATTAAATGATTATCTGATTTTAAAATAATAATTTTATCATTAATTTTTATTTCATAATCTTCTTTTATTAAAATGTCCATTACAAATATATTATAATATTTTTCTAGTATATTAATAGGTATTATTATTTCAAAATTATTTTCATCACCTGTTGATACTTTATCATTTTTTAAATTTTCTATTTCAATAATTTCATCATCTGTTGATACTTTATCATTTTTTAAATTTTCTATTTCAATAATTTCATCATCTGTTGATACTTTATCATTTTTTAAATTTTCTATTTCAACAATTTCATCATCTGTTGATACTTTATCATTTTTTAAATTTTCTATTTCAATAAGTTCATCATCTGTTGATACTTTATCATTTTTTAAATTTTCTATTTCAACAATTTCATCACCTGGTGATACTTTATCACCTTCTTTAATTAATATTTTTAATACTTTACCATATATAGGAGAAGGTATATCCATATTAGCTTTATCTGATTCTAATACAATAAGAGTATCTTCAGCATTGATAATATCACCTTCCTTAATCGGGATTTCTATAACTTCAACGTTTTTATAATCTCCAATATTAACAAGTTTTATTATTTCAGTTTTCAATAATATTACTCCTTTTATTTAAAAACATAATTTTCATTATTAATACCATATTTTTTTATTGCTAATTTAATTACATTAATATCAATAATATTTTTATTATAAAGTGCTTTTAATGCAAATATTGTTATAAAATAACGATCTATTTCAAAAAATTTACGTAAATTTTCTCTAGTATCAGACATCCCAAATCCATCTGTTCCTAAAACATAATAATCATTTTTTACCCAAGCACGAATTTGATCAGCATATAATTTCATATAATCAGTACTAGCAATAATAGGACCTTTACGATTTTCTAAACATTTAATAATCCATGGTGTTTTATTATTTTCAAAATTTAAAAAATTTTTTTTATCAATTTCTAGTGCTTCTTTACGTAATTCATTAAAACTAGTAACACTCCAAACATCTGAAGTAACATTAAAATCATTAAATAAAATTTTTGCAGCATATTCTACTTCCCTAAGTATTGTACCAGAACCTAATAATTGTATATGTTTATTTGTCGAATTTTTAAATTCATGTAATAAATACATACCTTTAATAATACCTGTTTCACAATTATTGGGCATTTTAGGATGATAATAATTCTCATTCATTATACTTAAATAATAATAACAATTATCTTTATATTGATACATACGTTTTAATCCATATTGAATTATTACTGCTAATTCATAAGCATATGTAGGATCATAAGAAATACAATTAGGAATAGTTAATGCTAATAAATGTCCATGACCATCTTGATGTTGTAATCCTTCACCATTTAAAGTAGTACGACCTGAAGTCCCCCCTAAAAGAAACCCACGTGCATTTAAATCTCCTGCAGCCCAAGCTAAATCACCAATTCTTTGAAATCCAAACATAGAATAAAATATATAAAAAGGAATTAATGTTTCATTATAATTAGAATAAGATGTAGCTGCTGATATCCATGACGCCATTGCACCTGCTTCATTAATACCTTCTTCAAGTAATTGACCTTTTTTATCTTCACGATAATACATTAATTGATTAGCATCTATAGGTTTATATTTTTGTCCTTCTGGAGAATAAATACCTACTTGTCTAAATAAACATTCTAAACCAAAAGTACGAGCTTCATCTGGAATAATAGGTACTATTTTGGAACCTATAATTTTATCTTTTAATAAACTACTAAGAATTCTTACAAAAGCCATAGTCGTTGAAATTTTCCTATTTCCAGTACCTTTTATTTGAGTATAAAATATCTTATCTTCTAAAGAAGGAATAATAATTGACTGAAAATAATAATTACGTTTAGGTAAATAACCATTTAAATTTTTTCTTTTTTCATGTAAATAAAGCATTTCTAATGAATTTTCAGCAGGCTTATAATAAGGTAAATTATCAATTTTAATTTTATCATCGCTAATAGGAATATTAAAACGATCTCTAAATAATTTAATAGAATTAATACTCATTGATTTAATATTATGTACATTCATACTACATGCACTTCCCCCCATACCATAACCTTTTATAGTATGAGCTAAAATAACAGTAGGACGATATTCTGTATTATTAACCGCTTCATAATAAGCTGCATAAATTTTTTTAGGATCATGACCTCCATGATCTAGAGCAATTATTTCTTCATCAGACATTAATTCTACTAATTTAGCGGTTTCTTTATATTTACCAAAAATTTTTTCTCTTATATATTTACCATTTTGTGATTTAAAATTTTGACATTCACCATCAATAATTTCATTTAAACGTTTTTGTAAAAAACCTTTATAATCAGTTTTAAATAATTTATCCCATTTACTACCCCAAACTACTTTAATTACTTTCCATTGGGCACCGGTAAATATAGCTTCTATTTCATCCATAATACGACTATTACCTCTAACTAATCCATCTAAACGTTGTAAATTACAGTTAATAACAAAAATTAAATTATTAAGTTTTTCACGACTAGCTACTTGAATTGCACCTAACGTTTCAACTTCATCACATTCCCCATCACCTATAAAAGCCCAAACTTTACGATTTACCATATTTTCAATACCTCGAATATGAAGATACTTCATAAAACGAGCTTGATAAATAGCTTGAATAGGACCTAATCCCATTGAAACAGTAGGAAATTGCCAATATTCTGGCATAAGATAAGGATGAGGATAAGAAGATAAACCATTTTTATTTATTTCTTGTCTAAAATTATCCATTTGTTCTTTAGAAAATCTTCCTTCTAAATAAGACCGAGCATAAATACCAGGAGAACTATGACCTTGAAAATATATTAAATCTCCTTTAAATTTATTATTAGCAGCACGAAAAAAATGATTAAAACCTACCTCATAAAGTGTACAAATAGACATATAGCTAGCTATATGTCCACCTATACCTTTATTTTTAATATTAGCTTTTACAACTAATGCCATACTATTCCATCGTATAGCAGATCTAATTTTTCTTTCTAAAATCATATCACCTGGAATTTGTACTTGTTTTTCAATAGAAATAGTATTCCTATGGTGAGTATTTACAAAAATTGTAGATTGTATACCATTATAACGTATAAAATTAATTAATTTTTTTAATATAAATAAAGCACGTTTATTACCTGAATAAAATATTATTGATTTAAAGGCCTTAATCCAGTCATTATTTTCTAAATAATTTAAATTTTCTAAACCCATAAATTGTTATCCCCAAATTTATTTAGAATTCGGAATAATTGTAAATTTTTTTTAACAGTTGAATGGTATTTTTCAGAAAGCCAAGTAAGTGGTAATCTTATACCTTTTTCTATTAATCCAAGTTGATTTAATGACCATTTTACAGGTATGGGATTTGCTTCAATTCCTAAAACAGAATATAATGGCATTAATTTAGTATTAATTTGATGTGCTTTTTCAGGTTTACCTGAAATAGCAGCTACAGCAAGTTCATGCATTGCTTTTGGAACAATATTAGAAGCTACAGAAATTACACCATGGCCACCTGCTAACATAAATTCACAAGCTGTTTGATCATCCCCTGAATAAATAGCAAAACCATTATTTTTAAAAATTTTAATTAATTCTATTGCACGATCAAGATTTCCAGTAGCTTCTTTTAATCCTACAATATTTTTTATTTTAGAAAGTTTTAAAACTGTTTCATTAGAAATATCAACACCTGTTCTTTTAGGTACATTATATAATATAACTGGTAAACCTACTTCAGCAATTAATTTAAAATGTTGATATAAACCTTCTTGTGTAGGAATATTATAATAAGGTGTCACTGACAGACAACAATCTGCTCCTGCTTCTTTAGCATAACGTGTTAAATTTACAGCTTCCCAACTAGCATTAGCACCTGTACCAGCTATAACTGGTATTCTACCATTAACTTCACTAACAATAGCTCTTATAACATCAAAATGTTCGTCAACTGTCATAGTAGTTGGTTCCCCTGTAGTTCCTACAGCAACAATAGCATCTGTTTTATTATATAAATGTAAATTAACTAAACGATGTAAAGCGTCCCAATCAATTTCTCCATTTATTTTCATAGGGGTTATTAAAGCAACAATACTACCTTTAATCATAAGAAACCTATTTTATAAATAGCATTATTCCTTTAAATAGGTCGTGTAGGATTTGAACCTACGACCAATTGGTTAAAAGCCAACTGCTCTACCAACTGAGCTAACGACCCATTTAAAAAAAATTAAATTTATTTTCATTATAACCTGACAATTACCTACTATTACATGGAAAAAACCCACACTACCATTGGCGCAAGATGGTTTCACTTCTGAATTCTAGATGGTATCAGGTGGTTCCCAACTGCTATTATTATCAGGAATTACTATATTTAATACAATAATTGATGGGTCTGGGTAGATTTGAACTACCGACCTCACCCTTATCAGGGGTGTGCTCTAACCAACTGAGCTACAGACCCTAAATAATAAATATTTAGGGTAATTTAATTAATAATTAATCAAATATATAAGATATTGTCAATTTTTTTTAAAATTTCCTAAACCAGTAACATTACGTAAACGATAAACTAATGGAGCTATTTCCAATCTAGCTTTTTCTGAACCTATTTTAAATAAGTTTTGAATATAATTAGGATTATTTAATAAATAATTATATTTTTTACGTGGTTCAATTAAAATTTTATTTAAATATTCAAATACTAAAATTTTTATTTCTATCCAACTTATACCTTCATAATAACAATTTTTTAAATAATTAATTTCATTATTATTAGCAAAGGCTTTAAAAATTTCGAATAAAGTACAATTATTATGATTTTTAGGTGTACCTGGTGCTAAAGAATTTGTTTTAATTTTACGTATATAATTTTTTAATTCTAATTCAGTACAAAATATAGGAATAGTATTATTATAACTTTTGGACATTTTTTGTCCATCTATACCATTAATTAAGTTTATATTTTTATTTATTAATGCTTTAGGTAATAAAAAACATTTTTCATTATAAATATAATTAAATCGTATAGCTATATCACGAGCAATTTCAATATGTTGAATTTGATCTATACCCACTAAAACATAATTAACATTAAATAATAAAATATCAGCTGCCATTAATATAGGATAATTATATAAACCCATATTTATTTTATTATCTATATCATAATATTTTAAATTTTTATTATTTATAACAGCAGCTTTATAAGCATGAGCACGATTCATTAATCCTTTAGCACAAACACATGAAAGAATCCACATAATTTCAGTTATTTCAGGAACATCTAATTGTCTATAAAAAATAGTATTTTTAGTATTTAAACCTAATGCTAATAAAGTAGCAGATATTTCTAATAAAGACCGGTTGATTTTATATGAATCATATAATTTAATTAAGGCATGTAAATCAGCAAGAAAAAAAAAAGATTTAATATTATTATTTTTACTAACTTTAATGGCTGATTTAATAGCTCCAATATAATTTCCTAAATGTGGAGTACCTGTAGTCATAATACCAGTTAATATTTTATATTTTTTCATATTAATTATTTTATATTTTTTTCTTTATATAAAACATGTTTCCGAATAATGGGATCATATTTTTTTAATTCTAATTTTTTAGATATATTTTTTTTTTTTGTTGTTGTATAAAAATGTCCGGTTTTAGAAGAAGATATTAATTTTATTTTTTCAATCATAATAAATTATTTATAAAATATTTTTTTAAAATATTTATATATTCCATTTTTATAAATAAAACGTTTTCCTTTACAAGAAATACGTAATTTTAATAAATATTTTTCTTTTTCTAAATAAAATTTATAATTTTGAAGATTAATAAAAAAATTTTTTTTAGTTTTTTTATTTGAATGTGAAACATTATTACCAACAATTTTTTTTTTTCCAGTAATTTTACATATATTTTTCATATACTTCATATATCTTAAAATATTGTTTCAATAAAATTTTTTGATTTAAATACATATAAATCATTTATTGATTCACCTAAACTAATAAAACGAATAGGAATATTAAATTTATTTGCAATGGAAAAAATTACCCCACCTTTTGATGTACCATCTAATTTAGTTAATGTAATACCATTTATAGGAACGGCATTATTAAATATACTTGTTTGATAAATAGCATTTTGTCCAATACTAGCATCTAATATAAGCATAATTTCATTAGGAATATTTCTATCAATTTTATTTAATAAGTTATAAATTTTTTTTAATTCATCCATTAAAATTTTATTATTTTGTAATCGTCCAGCTGTATCAGCTATAAGTATATCTATATTATTAAAACGAGCTGCCATTAAAGCTTCATAAATAACATAAGCACTATCAGCACCTAAATTTTTTAATATTACTGGAACATTATTATTTTCACCTAAAATCTGTATTTGTTCAATTGCAGCGACACGATAAGTATCTCCTGCCGCTAATAAAACTGATTTACCTAAATTTTTATAATATTTTGTTAATTTTCCAATAGTTGTCGTTTTACCTACTCCATTAACTCCCACTATAATAATTAAAAAAGGTTTTTTAAATATTAAATTTTCTAAGTTTAAAGGTTTTTCAACAGACTTTAAAATTAAATTAAGTTCATTTTTTAAAATAATATATATATCTTTTACATTATATATATTATTTTTTATAATTTTTTTTTTTATAATAGATATAATTTTTGTTGTTGTTTCAATGCCTATATCTGCCATTAAAAGTTGTGTTTCTATTTTATAAATAATATTATTATCAATTATAGTTTTATTTTTAAAAATTTTAAATAATCCATATTTAAAATTATTACGTGTTTTAATTAAACCTTTGTATAAATTATTATATAAAAAATTGGATTTATTTTTTAAATAAATAAAATATTTATTTTTCCAATTAATATAAAAATTCTTTTTAATAATATTAACATTATAGTTTATATTTTTTAAATAAAATAAAAATTTATTTTTAATTTTATTATTTTTTATATAATTTTTATTATAAATTTTATTAATATTATTTATTATATCAAAATAAAAATATATTTCTGTAAATTTTATTTTTTTTTTAATTGTATTTATTTTCAATAAATTTAACATGATTAATTTCTTTTATATAAATTTATTATTACGCATAATAGGAAAAAATAAAACATCACGAATTGAAACACTATTTGTTAATAACATTACTAATCTATCAATACCTATACCTTCTCCAGCTGTTGGAGGCATTCCATATTCAAGAGCATTAATATAATCTATATCATAAAACATTGATTCTAAATTTCCATCAGATTTTTCTATTAATTGAGTTTTAAACCTATTTGATTGTTCTTCAGGATCATTTAATTCAGAATAACCATTAGCTAATTCATGTCCAATAATAAATAATTCAAATCTATCACAAAATTCTGGATTTTTATCATTACATCTAGCTAATGGACTTATTTCAACTGGATATTCAGTAATAAATGTAGGTTTTATAATTTTATGTTCTACAATTAATGAAAAAATTTCATTTAAAATTTTGCCCATTCCCCAATTAATATTTATTATTATATTTAATTTTTTTGCAAGTAACTTAATTGTTTCTAATGAAACAATATCAGAATCATAAATATTATATTTTATACCATATACAAGTATTGATTGTCGCATAGTTAAAATATTAAACGGTTCAGTAAGATCTAAAACTATTTTTTTATTATCATAATTTAATGATATTATAGTATATCCTAAAGTTTTTTTTGCTACATAACAAATTAAATTTTCAGTTAATTTAATTAAATCATAATAATTTGCAAATGCCCAATAAAATTCAACCATTGTAAATTCAGGATTATGAATAGTAGATAATCCTTCATTTCTAAAATTTCTATTTATTTCAAAAACTCGCTCTAACCCCCCTATAACCAACCTTTTTAAATAAAGTTCTGGTGAAATACGTAAATACATATCGGAATTTAAAGCATTATGATGTGTAATAAAAGGACGTGAAAAAGCTCCTCCAGGAATATTTTGTAATATGGGAGTTTCAACTTCCAAAAATTCAAGATTAAATAAAAATTCTCTAATAGCTATTATTATTGAAGTACGTATATAAAATAATTTACGTGTATTAACATTCATTATTAAATCAACATAACGTTGTCTATACCGGCTTTCTTTATCAATAAATCCATGATATTTATCAGGTAAAGACCGTAAACTTTTTGTTAAAAGTTTTGTTTTTGTTACCAAAATATAAAGATCTCCCATATTAGATTTATTAATTATACCATAAGCATATATAATATCACCAATATCCCAATTCTTAATTTCTTCTAAATTATCAAGATTTTTTTTTAAATAAATTTGAATTTGTCCAGTAACATCTTGAATTATTATAAATGGTCCACGTTTACGCATAATACGACCAGCTACTGAAACAAAATAATTTAATTTTATTAATTCTAATTTAGTTTTATTTAAATATTTTTTTTGTAAAAAATATGCAAAATTATCACGACGAAAATCATTAGGAAAAACACTAATACCTAAATTATTATATTTTTCACGTAATTTAAAAAGTTTTTTTTTTCTAATATTTATTAAATAATTTTCACTATTGATATTATTTTTTATAATCATATTATATTTTTAAAATCCATATTTAATACTTTCTTTAATAAAAAAATCTATATCACCACTTAATACTTTATTACAATTACTATTTTGGACTCCAGTACGTAAATCTTTAATTATTTGATTATCTAATATATAAGATCTAATTTGGCTACCCCAACCTATATCTAATTTTAAATTAGTTATTTTTTTATTTTCAATTTTTTTTTTGATTTCACGTTCATATAATTTAGATTTTAATATTTTCATAGCATGTTCTTTATTTGCATGTTGAGACCGTTCACTTTGACAACAAACAACAATACCAGTTAATTCATGAGTAATACGTACTGCTGAATCGGTAGTATTAACATGTTGGCCTCCAGATCCACTAGATCTATATGTATCAATTCTTAAATCACCTGGATTTATATCTATTTTAATACTTTCATCTAATTCTGGAGATACAAAAATTGATGCAAATGAAGTATGTCTGCGGCCACTATAATCAAATGGGCTTTTACGTACTAATCTATGTATTCCACTTTCAGTTCTTAACCAACCAAATACATAATCACCTTTTACATGAATTGTAGCAGATTTTATCCCTGCCATATCACCTAAACTAAATTCTATTAATTCTGTTTGAAAATTATGATTTTCAGCCCATTTTAAATACATACGTAATAATATTGATGCCCAATCTTGAGCTTCATTCCCTCCTGAACCAGCTTTAATATCTATATAAGCATTATTATAATCTATTTTTGTTTTAAACAGTTTATTAAATTCTAAATTATATATTTTTTTTTCAATTATATCTATTTCATATTTAATTTTTTCCAATATTAACTTATATTTTTTATATATTGATAATTTAATATATTTAATATTTTTTTGTATTTTAAAATAAATAAAATCAATATTTTCAATTGTTTTTTCATTTAAAAAAGTTTTAGTATTATTATTTTTTTTTAATATTATATATTTATTTATATAATAACCAAAGATACCTCATAATAATTTGAAATTTTTTATTTAAATTTAATATTTTTTCATTAATTAATTTAATTTCTAACATTTATATTTTATTCTAAATAAAAAAAATATAAAATATAATTTTCATATTTTAAATATTATTTAAAAAATAAAAACTTAATATAATAAAAAACATTGAATAATTTATTAAACTACAAGTTTTAGTAATATCGTTAATATTAGGTATTTTATTAATACCTAATTGAGGTCTATATTGATATTTATTATTATAAATGCTAATCCCACCTAAAATAATATTTATTGATCCAGCACCAGCAGACATAACATAACCTGCATTTTTACTTTTCCATTTTAAAAATTTTTTAAAAGAACATAAAAAAGATTGTTTAAAATATTTATACTTAAAACTACAACATGCGTAAATTACTCCAGTTAATATTGCAGGTATAAAATTTAATAAATCATCTAATTTAGCTACAGACCAACCAAAATAAATATAACGGTTATTTTTATAACCCCACATAGCATCAAGTGTATTAATTATACGATAAAATATAACTCCTAAAGGTCCTGTAAATAAAAAAAATAATGGTGCAAAAATAGCATCATTACCATTTTCAAAAATAGACTCAATTGTAGCAATATAAATTTGATTAATATTTAAATTATTTACAGTTCTACTTACAATCATAGAAAGAGCTGCTTTGGACATATTTATATTTCCTTCAATAATAGACATTTCAATATTTAATCCATGTTCTATAAGACTACGCCATGCTATAGATAAATAAAGTATAAATCCAAAAATATTAAAATAAAAAAAATTATATTTAAAGATTATATATATATATATTATTATTAATAAAAAAGGTAAAATAACAAAAAATATAGATAATATACCTTTTATTTTTAAATAATTACCATTAAAAAAAAATTCAATTTTATTAATATATTTTCCTAATAATATTATTGGATTATATTTATAATTTAATTCACCTAATAATTGATCTAAAATAAATGCAAAAATAAATAAATAAATCATATTAGTATTAATTATAAATTATATTTAATTAATTTAGGTATACCTGAACATAAAGACCATACTCTATCAACAAGAAATGTAATTTGTTGATGAAATTCACCTATTATATCTATATATTTTCTTGATAATTTATTTATTGGTATAATTCCTTCACCTATTTCAGTAGATATTATTAATATTCTTCCTTTAATATATTTTAATAATTTAATTATTTCTATGCATTTAAATTTAATTGTATTAGGATTATAAAATAAATTATTATTTATCCAAAGAGTTAAACAATCAATTATAAATATTTTTTTTTTATTATCAAATTTAATTATTATTTTTTCTATATCTATAGGTTCTTCAATTAAATTCCAAAATAATGGTCTTCTTTTCCGATGGTTTTTTATTCTATATTTTAAGTCATTGTCTATAGATTTACATGTTGCTATATAATAAACTTCAAAATTACTTTCTTGAGCTAACCATTCAGCATAACGACTTTTTCCTGATCTAATACCACCAATAATAAATTCAAGCATATATATTAAAAATAATATATATAAATATTTCACTTATTTGTTGTATAGTTCCTAAGATATCTCCGGTATAACCACCTAAATTATATTTAATAAATTTAATAAAATATATAAAAATTATAAATAAAATAAATAATAAACTTATTGTTTTAATTATTCCTATAAAAAAAATATACAAAAATATATTTGGAATTAAAATTATAATTTTATCACTCAATGATAAAGGCATACTTAAATAATAAATTTTACTGTTTTTAAAAAATATATAAGGTAATATATCCATAAATAAAGTAGGTATAATTCTACTTAAGCTATTAGCTATAATAAAAATATAAATTAATGATAACAATCTATTATTTAAAGATAAATAAAAAATTAATATTATTTTAAATAATAAACTAATTATTAAAGCTAATGTTCCATATGTTCCAATTCTACTATCTTTCATAATATTAAGTTTATTTTTTACTCCCCATCCTCCCATAATAGCATCTATACTATCTGCTAAACCATCTTCATGTAAAGCTCCAGTTAGAATTATTGTACTTATTAAACTAAAAAAAATTGCTATATAACAAGGAAAAAAATATATAATTATATAAATAATACTTGAAAATATACCAATTAATAATCCTATTAAACCAAAATATTTTCTACAATTTTTAATTTCACTAACATTAAATATAAAATAAGACATATCTAAACATGTAATAAAACTAATTGCTAAAATTATTAATCGTAATTGTTTTAAAAAAAACATTTTTTACATATTATTAATAAATAACAATATATTAATTATTTTTTAATATAAATAGTAAAATATAATGAATGTTATATCTGTTTTATATTAATATGCAACCTCAAGGAAATTTAAATAAAATATTTCCATTTTCTGCAGTAAATGGACAAACATTAATTAAGCGTGCTTTATTATTTACTCTTATTGATCCTCAATTAGGAGGAATATTAATTAGTGGTCCAAGAGGTGTAGCTAAATCTACTTTAGTAAGAGGATTAGCTGATTTACTTCCTAATAAAAATTCAACTTTTATTAACCTTCCATTAGGTGCAAGTGAAGAACAACTTATTGGGTCAATTAATCTTGAACAGGCATTATCAAATAAAAAAATAATATTTCAACCTGGATTATTATATCGTGCTCATAAGGGGATATTATATATTGATGAAGTTAATCTTCTTCCTGATAATATGGTAGATATATTACTGGATGTTGCAAGTTCTGGTTTAAATATTATAGAAAGAGATGGAATAAGTCATACGCATCCTGCTGAATTTATATTAATAGGTACAATGAATCCAGATGAAGGTGAAATAAGACCACAATTACGTGATCGTTTTGGATTATGTGTATATTTTAATGAATGTTTATCTATAAAAGAAAGAATTAATATAGTACGTTCAAGAATAGCCTTTGAAAAAAATCCACAAAAATTAATTTCTTCAGTAGAAAAAAACCAAAAAAATTTAAGTAATCGTATAAGAAATGCTATTATAAAATTACATCAAATAATTTTAAAATATAAATTTGAATATCAAATAGCTGAACAATGTATAAAATCAGGAGTAGAAGGATTAAGAGCTGATATAGCATGGCAACATGCTGCTATTGCTAATTCTGCTTTAGAAGGAAGATTAATTGTTAATCAATTAGATATTGATTATGTCAAAAACTTAATATTAAATCATAGATATATTGAACAAGTAAATAATTACGAAAATAAGATAAAATTACCGCACACTTTTACTAATATAATTAAAAGTAATAAGAACGGTGAAAAATTAAAAATTAAAAATATACAAGAAGAATTTTATAAACAAGTTGAATCATTTAATAAAAAAATAGTTTTTATTAATTTAAAAAAATGTATACAATATTCAAAAAAAAAATTTAAAAAAAAAAATTATTTTAATGCATATTTTTCAAAAAATGGATATAATTATTTAAAAAAAATTAATTTAAATATTAATTGGTATTTAACATTAATAAATCCACAAAATTTGGAAAATTTAATAAATATTAAATATAAAAATTATAAAAAAAATAAATATAATTTAGATTGTATTATTATTGATATTTCTGCTTCTATTTTTTATACATTAAATAAAACTAAAAAAATAGTATCATATCTAATAGAACATGCATATTTAATGAAAAGAAAATTAGCAATTTTAATTTTTTCAGGTTTAAAAATAAAATGGTTATTTAGGTTTGGTCGTGCTTCACGTATTTGTATTAATAAAATTAATAAAATAACTGCTAGTGGGACTACCCCACTGCAACAAGCTCTTGAAAAAGCATTGTATTTTATTAAAAAAGAATATAGTAAAAAAAATAATTTAAATATTCAAACATGGATATTTACAGATGCTCGTACTAATTATTTAATTAAATATATGCAATGGCCTACACCTATTACAATAATTGATACTGACCAAAATCTTATTAAAATAAGAAGAGCAAAAAAATTAGCTATATCATTAAATGGATATTATCAAAAAATATCAAATTTTTTTAAAACAGTTATTAATGACTAATATATTATTACAAATTATAATAATTCAAAAATATATTAATAAAATTAATTTTGATAAAATTTATATAAATAATAATAATATTATTAAAAAAAAATATATTAATTTAAGAATTAGTAAAGCAAAAAAAAATAATGGAGTTTTTATATTAATAAAAGGTTATGGTAAAGGTAAAAGTAGTTCTGCATTAGGAACTGTTGTTAGAACATTAGGACATAATTATAAAATAGCAGTAATACAATTTGTAAAAGGATATAAAATTACAGGAGAATATTTATTTTTTAAAAATCATCCTTTTATAGATATATATATTATGGGATATGGTTTTACTTGGGAAACCAATAATAAAATACAAGATCTTAAAGCATCACAAACAGCATGGAAACTTGCTGAATCTAAATTATCAAATACATATTATAAATTATTAATTTTTGATGAAATTTCATATCCTATAAATAATTGTTATATTGATATAAAACGTGTTGCTTATAAAATTTTAACAAGATCGTATCTACAAAATGTTATTGTAACTGGACGTATGATACCAGTTGAATTGCAATATATCGCTGATACCATTAGTACAATTAATAATAATAAACATGCTTTGGGATTGTACATAAAATCTCAGGATGGTATAGAATATTAATGTATTATAAACAAATTAGTTGTCCTGCTTTATTTATTACTTCTTTAGCATCAAATCAAGGTAAAACTATATTAACTTCTGCTTTAGCTTATTATTATATAAAAAAAAAACACAGTGTCAGTGTATTTAAAACTGGTCCTGATTATTTAGATCCAATGATTTTAGAAAAAGTTAGTGATAATTTAGTTGAACAACTTGATTTATGGATGAATGGTGAAGAATATTGTTATAATATACTTTATAAAGCTTCACAAAAAACAGATATTATATTGATTGAAGGAGCTATGGGAATTTTTGATGGAACACCATCTAGTGCTGATTTAGCAATTAATTTTAATATTCCTATTGTTTTAATAATTAATGTACGAGGGATGGCTCAAAGCATTGCTTCAATTATAATTGGTATTAAAAAATATAAAAATAATTTATTACTTTATGGCATTTTTATTAATAATTTAGGAAGTTATTATCATTATAAATTAATTAAATCAATATTACCTGTTAATATATCATTGTTGGGAATGTTTCCTAAATATAATAAAATAATTTTTAAAAATAGACATTTAGGATTAATCCCTCCTAATGAACAAAATAATTTTAATAAAAATATAAAAAATATCAGTAAATTTATAATAAAAAGTAAAATAATAAATTCAATACCAATCGTAAACTTTAAAAATAAAAAAAAAATATCAATACCTATTTTACTAAAAGGAATAAAAATTGGAATAGCTAAAGATTTAGCATTTAGTTTTATTTATAATGCAAATATTAAATTACTGGAATATATGGGAGCTAAAGTTTTTTTTTCACCATTAATAGATAAATATATTCCTAATATTGATGCTTTATGGTTACCTGGAGGTTATCCTGAAATTCATGCACATAAACTTTCTATTAATAAAAGTATGCATGAATCAATAAAAAATTTTTTTTTAAAAAATAAACCTATTTTAGCAGAATGTGGTGGAATGTTATATATTTTAGAAAGTATCAGTGATTTAAATAATAAATTTTATATAATGGCAGGAATTTTACCTGGTCACAGTGAACTAACTAATTTTTTGGGGTGTCAAGGTATGCAAAGTTTAATTTTACCTGAAGGAATAATTAGGGGTCATTCACATCATAATTCATATTCATTTGCAACAATTAAACCAATAGGATATGGTATACGTTCATCATATTATACTTTTATTGGAGAAGCTATTTATAGAATAGGTAGACTTACTGCTAGTTATTTACATATGTTTTTTCCTTCTAATCCTATTGTATGTGCATCTATATTTTATCCAGATTAATAAAAATTATCAATATTATAAAATTATTTATGCAAAATTATTTAATAATTGGTATAGGGGTTAGAAAAAATTGTATTTTACAAGAATTATTAGAATTAATAATGCAATTATTAATATTAATATCAATTAATAGTAATGAAATTATATTTATTACTACTATTAATTATAAATATTATGAATCTACAATAAAAAAAATTAGTAAATATTTAAATTGTTTCATAGAATATTGTCCATATAATTTTTATTATATATTAAATTATAAAAATTATCAATATTCTAACCGTATTTATGAAAAATTTAATATTTATAATGTTTCAGAAAATTCTGCAGTTTATACTAATATTAATTTAATTAATACATTTTCTACATTATTATTTAATATAAAAACAAATTTTGCTAATATTACTATTATAAATCTTATTATATAATTAATTATATATTTATAATAAAATATTAAATATATTTTTATGCGCGTTTTAGCTTCAAAAAAATGCAAAAATGAAGAAATAATTAATTTAAATCAAACACCTGGTGAATTAATAATTTTTTCTGCAGCTGATAGTTCTATTAGTTTATTATCCAATATAGCTGAAAAATTACCAATTAAATATCCTTCAATTAGATTAGTTAATTGGATTAATCTTATTAAACCAGCTTCATTTGATTTATATAAATCAAGAGTTATTGAAAAATGTACATTAGATGCACCTAAAGGAACAGTATTAATTATATTATCTTTATTAGGGGGAATAAATTATTGGCAATATGGGTTTATTAAATTAAAACAATGGGTTAAAAAATTTAAATATCGTATATTAATTATAGTACCAGGAGAATATTATGAAGATAGTTCCTTATTTAAAAAAAATACTGTTTCTTATTTACAGTCATATAGAATATGGCGATATTTACGGGAAGGGGGTAAAAAAAATATTATATATTTTTTTAAATATATATATGCACTATGTTTTAAAAAATATAATAAACAAATAGCTTTTTATAAACCATATATTTTACCTAGGGCATTAATTTATCATACAAAACTAGGTAAAACTACATTAAAAGAATGGCAATTTATTTGGCAATATACATGGCCTATAGCAATCTTATTATTATATCGTAGTCATATACAATCAGAAAATACATATGTTTTTAATCAATTAATTGATGTCTTTAATTTTCATTGTATTAATATATTACCTATAGCTATATATTCTCTTAAAGAATTAACATGTATTAAAACATTAGAAGAATTAATTAAAATAACTAATTCTTATTTAATTTTAAATACTACAGGTTTTGCTTTATTAAATAATTATAAAACTATATCATCAATTAGTAATTTTAATAAAAATATTCCTATTTTACAATTAATTTTAGCTAGTAATAGACGTGAATATTGGAAAAAAAAAAAACAAGGTATTTCTATACGTGATATTGCTATGCATATAGTATTGCCTGAACTTGATGGTCGTATAATTACAAGAGTAATTGCTTTTAAAGCAAATTATATAAATAATATTCGTACACAAAGTAGTATTATTCATTTTGTTTTACATGAAGAAAGAGCTCATATTGTAGCAAATATAGCAAATAATTTAATTAGTCTTAATAAATTAAATAATAATGAAAAACGTATTGCAATTATTTTATCAAATTATCCTAATAGTAATGCTAAAATAGGTAATGGTGTAGGTTTAGATACACCAGCATCTATTTTAAATATTTTACAATCATTTAAAAATGATGGATATATAATTAATAATATTCCTAAAAATTCAAATGAATTAGTTAATTTAATAAAACAATTTCAAAATATAAAAATAAAAAATTACTTAAATTATTTTGCAACACTTACTCCCCAAAATCGTAAAGAAGTAATAATACTGTGGGGAGAACCTAATAAAGATCCTTTTTATAAAAATATTAATGGTAAATATTTATTAATTCCTGGAATAAAACTTAATAACATTTTTATTGGTATTCAACCCGCCAGAGGTTTTAATATTAATATAGAAGCGAATTATCATGATCCTGAGTTAATACCACCACATAATTATATTGCTTTTTATTTTTGGTTACGTAATATATTTAAGATTAATGCTATTATTCATATTGGTAAACATGGTAATTTAGAATGGTTACCTGGTAAAAGTAATGCGTTATCTATAACTTGTTGGCCAGATATTATTTTAGGAACTATACCTAATTTTTATCCATTTATTGTAAATGATCCTGGAGAAGGTGCTCAAGCAAAACGTCGTACTCAAGCTGTTATAATTGATCATTTAATGCCCCCTTTATCTAAAGCTAATATATATGGTCAAATATATGAAATAGAACTAATTATTGATGAATATTATCAAGCAATAAATATTGATTTATTTCGTGAAATTTATCTTAAAAATTTAATTATAAAAAAAACAAGAGAAAATAATTTATTAGAAGAAATAAATTTATATAAAAAAAATAATTATAATCTAATTATGAATAACATAGATGCTTATTTATGTGAAATTAAAGAAACACAAATTCGTAATGGTCTTCATATTTTAGGTACTATTCCTAATAAAAATTTACTTAAAGAAACATTAATTTTATTATTAAGATTGCCTAGAGGAATAAATAAAGAAGATATAGGTATATTCCATGCTTTAGCAAAAGATTTTAATTTACCTAATGATTTTGATCCTATTGGAATAACAATTTATCATTGGAAAGGACCAAAACCATATATTCTTAAAAATATTTCATCAAGACCTTGGTTTACAAATGCACATACAAAAGAACGCCTTGAAATTTTTGCAAATAAATTATTAGAAAATATATTATATTATACTAAACATAAAAATACTATTTTATATAAAAAATATTTTTATACATCTATAGTTATAGAATATGTACAAAAAACACTTTTACCGTTACTTTATAATAGTGCTAATAATGAAATTAGAGCATTACTTAATGGTTTACGTGGTAAATTTGTACCACCTGGAGCTAGTGGCTCTCCTACTAGAGGAAAATTAGAGGTTTTACCAACAGGACGTAATTTTTATACAATAGATAGTTTTGCTATCCCTTCAAAACCAGCATGGATATTAGGTAAAAAATCAGCAGAATTATTAATTTCTCGGTATTTAAAAATTTATGGAGATTATCCTAGCAGTATTGGTATTTCAATTTGGGGGACAACAACCATTAGGACTGGAGGAGATGATATTGCACAAGCTTTAGCATTAATAGGAGTAGAACCTAAATGGGTTTATCAACGTGTAATTGATTTTGAAATTATTCCTATTAAAATTCTTGGACGTCCCCGTATTGATGTAACATTACGTGTGTCTGGTTTTTTTCGTGATGCTTTTTTAAATATTATTAATTTATTTGATGCTGCAATAAAAAAAATTTTTAATTATATAGAAATAGGTTATAATAATACTATTAAATCAATTATTGAAAAACGTAGAATTAAATTAATTACACAAGGATTATCAAAAAATAAAGCATTTCGTAAAGCTAGTTATCGTGTATTTAGTAGTAAACCAGGAACTTATGGAGCAGGAATTAAAGGATTAATCAATGGACGTAATTGGAAAAAAAAAAAAGATTTAGCTTGTGCTTATATTAAATGGGGTGGATATGCTTATGGAAAAACTGAGATAAATGATGGTATCGAAGAATTTGATGAATTTGAGGAAAGATTAAGTAATATGGATATAATTATACAAAATCAAGATAATAGAGAACATGATATTTTAGATTCAGGCGATTATGCATATTTTCATGGAGGAATGGCCAATGCTGTTAAAATTTTCAGAGGTAAATTACCTCAAATTTATTTAGGTGATCATTCTAATCCTAATAAAATTAAAATTATTAATTTAAAAGATGAATTAAATCGTATTATTAGAAATAGATTAATAAATCCTAACTGGATAAAAGCTATGCATCGTCATGGTTATAAAGGAGCATTTGAAATGCTATCAAGTATTGATTATTTATTTACTTTTGATGCTACTACTAATTTTATTAAAGATTATCAATATTTAGAAATTACTAAGACATTAATATTTTCATCATATAATCAAAATTTTTTAAAAAAAAATAATTATAAAGCATTAATAGAAATGTCAGAAAGATTATTAGAAGCAAATAAAAGAGGATTTTGGAAAGCTGATGATAATATTATTTCAAAAATTGAAACATTATTATTAAATTTAGAATATGTAAAAGAAAAAATATAAGGAGTAATTATTTTTAGAGCAAAAACGACAATTATGATACAAGGGACTACTTCTAATGCAGGAAAAAGTGTTATTATAACAGCAATATGTAGAATTTTATCAATACAAGGATTCCAAGTAGCTCCATTTAAATCTCAAAATATGTCACTTAATAGTGCTATAACAATTAATGGAGGAGAAATTAGTCGGGCTCAATTAATACAATCTATAGCTGCTCAAGTCCCCGCAATAAACGATTTTAATCCTATATTAATTAAACCAGAATCAGAAAATAAAAACCAAATTATAGTTAATGGTAATTTTTTTTTTAATATAAATGGATATTATTATCAAATTTTAAAACATAATTTTAAATATTTAATAATACAGGCTTTTAATAGATTAAAACATACTTATGATTTTATTCTTATAGAAGGTGCCGGTAGTCCTGCAGAAATTAATTTACGTAAAAATGATATTGTTAATATGGGGTTAGCAGAAGCTATTGATTGTCCTGTTATTTTAGTAGCTGACATTAATAGTGGTGGGGTTTTTGCACATATAATAGGAACGTTAAATTTATTATCTCATAGTGAAAAAAAACGAATTATTGGTTTAATAATTAATAAATTTAGGGGAGATTTATCAATTATTAAATCAGGATTAAATTGGCTAGAAAAATATACAGGTAAACCAGTAATAGCTGTTATACCTTATTTATATAATCTTAATATTGAAGCTGAAGATGAATTAGTTTATAATATTAATAAAAAAATATTATTTATTAAAATTATAATATTACTTTTTCCTAAAATTAGTAATGCTACTGATTTTGATGTATTATATTTATATCCTAAAATTAATTTATATTTTGCTATTAATCCTAATGAAATTTCCATAATAAATTTAATAATTTTACCAGGTAGTAAAAATATTTTTACTGATTTAATTTGGTTAATAAATAAAGGTTGGCATGAATATATTATAAAACATTTACAATATGGTGGTAAACTTATTGGAATTTGTGGTGGATTTCAAATTTTAGGTAAAAATATTATTGATCCACTGGGAATAGAAGGTAATTATATGATTATTAAAAAAGGATTAAGTTTATTTAAAAATAGTACAGTAATAACTAAAAAAAAAAAATTAATTAAAATTTATGGTTATTGTTTATTAAATAAAACATATAATTATGTTAATGGATATGAAATACATTTGGGAATAACATTAAATGAAATTACAGATTTTACTAAATCTGTTTTCTTAATGGAAGAAGGACAATATATAGATGGTAAAATTTCACATAATAATCAAATTTTAGGAAGTTATATACATGGTTTATTTAATAAATTAGATATTTATAAAAATATATTATATTGGGTAGGATTAAAAATAAATAATTCATTAAATTATTTATCAATTCGTGAAAAAGAAATTAATAGATTTAGTAAACATGTAAAATATTTTTTATATTTTGAAAAAATAATTAATATTTTAAATATTTATTAAAAATTAATATTTAAAATTTTAATTAATTATTTTATTTGCCGAGCTGGTGAAATTGGTATACACACAGGTTTTAGAGATCTGTTCCTTATGGAATGGGGGTTCAACTCCCCCGCTCGGTAATTATATATAATTGACTTTTCAAATTAAAAGTATAATATTATATAATATTCCCTGATAGCTCAGTTGGTAGAGCAAATGACTGTTAATCATTGGGTCGCAGGTTCGAATCCTGCTCGGGGAGCAGGAGCAAATTTATTAATTAATAAAATTTTTAAAATTTTTAATAATTTCATTATAATTAATAAAATATTCTCCTATTAAAAATATATTAATTTTATTTAATAACATTGATAATAAATAATATTTATTTATTATTCCTGATTCTGTAATTAAAATTATATTTTTATACATATTTTCATAAATAAAATTAGTTATTTCTAAAAATGTTTCAAAAGTATGTAAATCACGATTGTTTATACCTAAAAATTTTAAATTTAATTTTATAATTCTTTCAAATTCATGTAAATTATGTATTTCTATAATAACATCTAGTCCTAGTGATATTGCTATTTTATATAATTTATATAATTTTTTATCACTTAATGCAGCGACAATTAATAGAATACAATCAGCGCTTAGTGCTTTAGATTCATAAATTTGATATTCATTAATTATAAAATCTTTACGTAAAATAGGAATTTTACAAATTATTCTAGCATAAAATAATGATTCTTTATTACCATGAAAAAAATAATTATCAGTTATAATTGATAAACAAGTCATACCTACCTTTTCATAATTCTTGGCTATATTAATAGGATTAAATGAATTACAAATTAAACCTAATGAAGGAGAAGTTTTTTTTATTTCAGCAATTAATGCTATATAATAATTATTAATTTTAATATTAAATTTATATATAAATTGATTAGAAATAATATTATTAATTTCTATATATTTTAAATAAATTTTTTTTTCAATAAAATATTCTTGATACTTAAAATTAATAATTTTTTTTAAAACACTATAATTCAAATTAATCACAAAAAAAATAAAACACTATAATTTAAATTAATATTTTTTTTTACAATTATAAAACAATTATTTTTAATAAAAAGAATTTATAATAATAATTAAATTTTGTAACTTTTTATATCCCAATGCTGTAATAAGTATATAACGAGCAAGAGCAATACCACTTTCTAAATCATTTGTAATACCAGAAATAAATAAAGCACTTCCTGAATTTAATAATACTATATCTGTAGCTGTACATTTTTTACCTTTAAGTACATAAATAAATAATGCAATACTTTGTGTTGTATTTTTTATTTGTAATTTATTAATATAATTACGATCTATATCAAACATTTCGGGGGTTATGGTATATGTCATAATTTTATCATTATATACTTCTGCTATATTTGTAGCAGAAGCAATAGAAATCTCATCTAACCCATCTTGAGAATTAACAATTATTACATGATTACTACCTAATTTATATAATGATTCTGCAAATATTATTAATAAATTTTTATTATATACACCTATAATATGATATTTTACTTTTACTGGATTAATTAATGGTCCAATAATATTAAAAATTGTACGTATTCCTATATTATTACGTAGTTTAGAAAAATAATTTATTACATTATGATATTTCTGCGAAAATATAAAACCAATTCCTATATTTTTAATACAATATATTATATTTTTAATAGAAATATTAATATTACTTCCTATATTTGATAATAAATCGGCACTTCCTGATGTAGAAGATATACTACGATTACCATGTTTAGCTATATAACCTCCTGCCACAGCGCCTATAAAGCTTGAGGTAGTAGAAACATTAAAAATACTAAAATAATCTCCACCAGTACCTACTATATCTATAATATTATATGGACTATTATTAATAGTTATATGTAACATTAATTTTCGCATTATTTCTACTGCAGCTATAATTTCTATATGATTTTCACATTTTATAGTTAAAGCTGTTAATAGAGTTGCTATTTTTAATTTATTTATATTTCCTGTAAAAATATATTTTATTAAAAAATACATTTGTTTATAATTATTTTTTTTTTTTATTAATAAATCACAAAGTTGCATAATTTATTCTCTATTTTTTTCAATTATGGATATTTTAAAAAATTTTTAAATAATTCATGTCCTTGAATAGACATAATGGATTCAGGATGAAATTGTATTCCTTCTATATAAAATATTTTATGTTTTATACCCATAATTATACTTTGATTAATATAATTATTGTTAGTTAATGCAGTAATATTAAAACAATTAGGTAAGGACTTTTTATCAATTATTAATGAATGATATCTTGTTACTTTTAGAGGATTTTTTAAACCATAAAATATACCTTCATTTTTATGATAAATAATTGATGTTTTTCCATGCATTATTTTTGGTGAACGTATTATTTTCCCACCAAATGCTTGAGCAATGGCTTGATGACCTAAACAAATACCTAAAATAGGAAATTTTCCTGTAAAATATTTAATAGCCTTTAATGATATCCCAGATTCATATGGAGTAGATGGCCCTGGAGAAATTATTATATGAGTAAAATATAAATTTTCAATTTCTTTAATATTTAATATATTATTACGAAGAATATAAACTTCAACCCCTAATACCCCTAAATATTGAACAATATTAAAAGTAAAACTATCATAATTATCAATTATTAAAACTTTTTTATTTAAAATCATATTTTATATTAATTAATATTATCTAATCCTTTTTCTGCCATTATAATAGCATTAAAAATAGCCACACGTTTATTTAATGTTTCTTGCCATTCTTTTTCATGATCTGAATCAGCTACTATACCTCCTCCTGCTTGAACATGTATTTTTCCATTTTTAATTACTGCAGTACGAATAGCAATGGCCATTTCCATATTACCTTGCCATGAAATATAACCTACTATCCCAGAATAAATACATCTTTTTATTGGTTCTATTTCATTAATAATCTCAATAGATCTAATTTTAGGAGCTCCAGATAATGTACCTGCTGGAAAAGTAGCTTTTAATAAATCTATTGAACTATATTCTGGTTTTATTACTCCAGTTATATTAGAGACTATATGCATAACATGTGAATAACGTTCAATTATCATTTTATCTGTTAATTTTACCATACAATTTTTACTAACCTTACTAATATCATTTCTTCCTAAATCAATAAGCATAATATGTTCTGCTCTTTCTTTGGGATCAGATAATAATTCTTCCTCTAGTAATGAATCTTCTTCTATTGTTTTCCCTCTATGTATTGTACCTGCAATTGGACGTAAAGTAATATTTTTTCCTTCAAGTCTTATCATAATTTCTGGAGAAGCTCCAACTATTTCATGATCATCCATATTAAAATAAAACATGTAAGGTGATGGATTAATACTTCTTAATGCACGATAAAGATCAATTCCAGAAGCATTAAAATTCATACTTATACGTTGAGATAAAACACATTGCATTATATCTCCTGCCAAAATATAGTCTTTAATACGATTTACTGCATTTTTATACCCGTTTTCAGTAAAACTGTAAAATACATTTTTATTAATATTATATATATTTTTATTAATTGAATTATGTTTTTTTATAAAATTATTTCTTAATTGAAATTCTAATTCATTTAAATATTTTATAGCATTTTCAAATGCTTTATTGTCAGCTGGATTAGCATGAGTTAAAAGCGTTATACGTCCAGAAATATTATCAAATACTAATAAATTATTTACAACTAATAATAAAATATCTGGAACATTAATAGGATCAGGTTTATTAATATTTAGTATATTAGGTTCAATATAGAATATTGTATCATACCCAAAATAACCAACTAATCCTCCGTAAAAACTTAAATTATTATCAATAATAGGAGATTTATAATATAATTTAAATTCTTCTATCCACAATAATGGATTGTTAACTTTAATTATTTTAAATAATAAATTTTTTTTATAAAAATATACTATTTTACCACGTATTTCTATACGTTCATTACATGGTAATCCAATTGTTGAATATCTTCCTTTTTTATCACCACCTTCCACAGACTCTAATAAAAAAGTCCAAGATTTTTTATCTATTTTCATATAAGTAGAAAGAGGGGTATCTATATCAGCAAAAATATCTCTATAAATTGGAATTCTATTATAACCTGCCTTACTTAATTCTATAAAATTTTTATAAGTAAACATATTAATTTTTTATTAATAAATTAAATTAGCAGAAAATAATGTCAATAACAAAAATGGGTGTAATAGGTATGGCAACAATGGGCCGTAATATTGCAATTAACATTGCAAAAAAAGGTTATAAAGTTTATATTTATAATAGATCTAAAGAAAAAACTAATAAAATTATAAATCAAAATTTATATAAAAATATAATTCCTACTTATAATCTAAAAGAATTTATTAAATCTCTTTCTTATCCAAGAATTATTTTAATAATGATAAAATCAGGTAATGCAATAGATAAAATTATTTATGAATTAAAAAATTATTTAATAATAGGTGATATAATTATAGATGGAGGTAATACTTTATACTTAGATACCATTATAAGAGAAAAATATATTTATAAAATAGGCATTAATTTTATAGGAGCAGGTATTTCAGGAGGAGAAGAAGGTGCTTTAAAAGGTCCTTCAATTATGCCTGGGGGTAATAAAATCTCTTATAAATTAATATCACAACTATTTAAAAAAGTTGCTGCTAAAATAAATAAAAATACATGTATAAAATATATAGGTCCTAATGGATCAGGACATTATGTAAAAATGGTTCATAATGGAATTGAATATGGGGATATGCAAATTATTGCAGAATCATATTTAATATTAAAAAATATACTTAATCTGAACAATGAAGAATTAGCTACTATTTTTAAAAAATGGAATAAAGGTGATTTAAATAGTTATTTAATAGAAATTACTTATTATATTTTACGTAAACGTGATGAAAAAACTGGCAAATATTTAATTGATATTATACTTGATATAGCTAATCAAAAAGGTACAGGTAAATGGAGTAGTAAAAATGCATTAGATTTATGTATTCCACTTCCTTTAATTACACAATCTGTTTTTTCAAGATATTTTTCTTATCTTAAAAATGAACGCGTTAATGCTTCTAAATTTTTAATAGCCCCCCCAAAAAAAATTATTGGAAACAAAATAAGCTTTATTGAAAGTGTAAGACGTGCATTGTATATGAGTAAAATAACATCTTATGCTCAATGTTTTGCACAATTAAAATTCGCTTCAAATAAATATTTTTGGAATATGAATTATGAAGAAATTTCTAAAATATTTAGTGCCGGTTGTATAATTAGTGCCAAATTGTTAAAAAAAATAAGTGAAGCATATAATAATATGCCTAATATTAATAATTTATTAATGGCACCTTATTTTCAAAAATTAACTAGTAAATTTCAATCAGCATTAAGAGAAATTGTAGCTTTTTCTGTAATTAATGGAATACCAATACCTGCATTTAGTTCTGCTATAAATTATTATGATAGTTATAGATCTAAATTTTTACCAGCAAATATTATTCAAGCACAAAGAGATTATTTTGGTGGACATACATATAAACGTATTGATGCTATAGGAAATTTTCATACAAATTGGGTTTAGGTTTAGGAGCATTACTTTGAGATTAGGTATTATAGGATTAGGTAAAATGGGGAGTAATATAGCTAGACGTTTATTAAATAATAAACATAATTGTGTTGTTTTTGATTTAAATATATATATAATTAAATTATTTGAAGAATATGGTGGAGAAATAACATTTTTTTTTAAAGATTTATTAAAAAAACTTTATACACCTAGATCAATTTGGATAATGTTACCATATGGTAACATTACTGCCAAAACAATATATCAACTTATAAAATATCTTAATACAGGTGATACTATTATTGATGGAAGTAATGCTAATTTTAAAGATGATATATCTCGTTTTAAACTTATTTATAAAAAAGGTATTAATTATTTAGATGTAGGAGTTTCGGGAGGAATTTGGGGACTTAGTAGAGGTTATTGTCTGATGATAGGAGGTGACCAACCTATATTTAAAATTCATACTTATATTTTTGAGTCTTTATCTTCATTAGAAAAAAATATAAAATTTTCAATATTTAATAAAAAAGATTATATTTATTGTGGTAATACAGGTTCAGGCCATTTTGTTAAAATGATTCATAATGGAATTGAATATGGCATGATGGAATCTTATGCTGAAGGGTTTAATATTATGCGTAATCATAAGAATTTAAATTTAAAAAATATTTCTGAAGTATGGATCCATTGTAGTGTTATATCATCTTGGTTATTATATATAATTTATATAATACTTAAAAAAGATGAAAATCTTTATAATTTTATTGGATATGTAAATGATTCAGGTGAATGTAGATGGACTATTAATACTGCGATAGAAAAATCTGTTTCAGCAGAAGTATTAACAGCATCATTATATTCTAGATTTAGATCTAGAAATAATAATAATTATGCTGATAAATTACTTTCTGCAATGCGTTATAAATTTGGAGGTCATATTGAATAATATATAAAAATTTAATATTTTATGTATTATTTTTTTTTAAATTTTTATCTATAAAATTTAAAATTTCTTTTTTATACATATTACCTCTTAATGTATCAATTTTTTTACCATTATTAAACATAATAAAAGTAGGAATACTTTTAACATTTTGTTCTAATGCGAGATCTCTAGCATTATCTATATTAATATAAACTACTTTTAAAGTATCTGCTCTTTCTTCTTTAATTTCATCAATTAATGGATTTATTAATTTGCAATGATTACACCAAGGTGCCCAAAACTTTAAAAATACAGGTTTTTTAGATTTTATTACTTCTATATCAAAATTGGTTTTTATTACATCTATATTATTCATAATTATTCCCTTACTTTATAGTTATTAGAGTTAAATATTATTCGGAGAGAGGGGGATTTGAACCCCCGAAGTTTTTTAAAACTTACACACTTTCCAGGCGTGTTCCTTAAACCACTCGGGCATCTCTCCTTCTAGAAAGCGGGAAACGAGATTCGAACTCGCGACCCTCACCTTGGCAAGGTGATGCTCTACCAACTGAGCTATTCCCGCAGTGATAAAGTTATTCGTCCCGTAGGGGAATTGAACCCCTGTTACTGCCCTGGCCTAGACCTCTCTGAGCTATTACCGCAGTGATAAAGTTATTCGTCCCGTAGGGGAATTGAACCCCTGTTACTGCCCTGGCCTAGACCTCTCTGAGCTATTACCGCAGTGATAAAGTTATTCGTCCCGTAGGGGAATTGAACCCCTGTTACTGCCCTGGCCTAGACCTCTCTGAGCTATTACCGCAGTGATAAAGTTATTCGTCCCGTAGGGGAATTGAACCCCTGTTACTGCCGTGAAAGGGCAATGTCCTAGACCTCTAGACGAACGGGACAAAAATTCTATATGTATATGATATATTTTAAAAATTTAAAAGTCAAATTTTTAATTTTTTTAATTCATTAATTCTATCATCTATAGGTGGATGAGTGTTTAATAAATAATTTAAAAAGTTTCCTATTTGCTTACCATCATTAATACCAAATGCTAAAATTGATTTAGGTAGTGTATTTTTAATATTTTTTTCTAGTTTAAGTTTATTTAAAACACCTATCATATTTTCTTTACCAATAAGTTTTGCGCTTATTGCATCAGCTCTAAATTCACGTGTTCTAGAAAACCAAGATAAAATCATTTGAGAAATAATTCCTAATATTGTATTTATAAAAACATAAGTATAATTTTGTATATTTAAAATTATAAATTTTATAACTTTATTTTTATTAAGTTTTTTATTAGATACTATAAATAATAATAATAATTCTTCAATAATTATTGTAACTAATATTACAAAAACATTAATTGTTCCTTGAAGTAATCCTAACGTTATCATATCACCCGTAATAATATGAGCCATTTCATGGCATATTACTGCACTAATTTCATTCTTATTCAGATTAATAAGTAATGAATCAGAAAAAGCAATTAAAGAATGATTTTTATGCCACCCAGTTGCATAAGCATTAGTTAACTTTGATTTAAATATACCTATATCAGGAGTCTTTATTTTTAATAAATAAGAAAGTTTTTTTACTGCTTCTATTAACCATTTTTCTTTTAAATTAGAATGAGTTTTAATTAATTTTAATTCATGTAAATTTATATATTTAGAGTATAAAAGTGATATAAGTGATCCAATAAACCCATATATAATAATAAATATTAAATAATATTTATTTAATATATTAAATATTCCTAAAATTTTTAATATAATATAAAATATTATTAATATTGAAATATTCATTAATAAACATAAATTAAATTTAAACATATTTAATGTACTTATTTTTAAATTGATAATTTACTCTTTATTTTATAAATACAAAATGAAAAATTTTATCAGCAGCTACTAAATAAAAATATTTATTAACATACTTTAAAAGTTTATAACAAGCAATAGCTTATTTTTTTTAAATACAAAATTTGTTTAAAACAAATAAAAACACATTTAACTAATTGCATTTTTAATTACTGTATAAAGATTCTCAGAACGAATTCATCATCGTGATATTAAATTTCATTAGTATACATTTATAATATTAGCTAAAAAATGAGTATTTATAATACCATATTAATCTTAATCTATATAATATTATTTAACAAAATTAAATTTATATTTATTATAGGAAATTTAATTTGATACGCAAAGAATATATTGAAATGGATGGTACTGTTATTAGTTTATTACCTAATACTATGTTTAGAGTAAAATTAGATAATGGACATATAATTTTAGCTCATATTTCAGGTAAAATAAGAAAAAATTATATACGTATTTTAATTGGTGATAAAGTAAAATTAGAAATTAATACTTATGATCTTAATAAAGGTCGTATTATATATCGTATATAAAATGAAAAATAAATTAAAAATAATTGTTGCAATGTCGGGCGGGGTTGATTCTTCAGTAGCAGCAGTTTTACTAATTAAACAAGGATATAATGTTGAAGGTTTATTTATGAAAAATTGGACTAAAGATGATAATACTAAATATTGTACAGCTAAAATAGATTTATTATATGCACAACAAGTATGTTCTAATTTAAATATACATTTACATATAAATAATTTTTCTAAAGAATATTGGGAAAAGGTTTTTAAAAATTTTATTAATGAATATAATATTGGTAAAACTCCTAATCCCGATATTCTTTGTAATAAAGAAATTAAATTTAAAGTTTTTTTTTATTATGCTAAAAATTTTTTAGGTGCAGATTTGATAGCAACAGGACATTATGCTAGAAAATATATTTCTAATATAACTGGAAATGTATATTTATTTAAAGGTTTATCTAAAAAAAAAGATCAAAGTTATTTTTTATATTCAATAAATAATTTTGCACTTAAACATACCTTATTTCCACTTGGTAATTTAGAAAAATCAACTGTTCGTAAAATAGCTGAAAAAGAATCATTAATAACATCAAAAAAAAAAGATTCAATGGGTATTTGTTTTATTGGTAAAAGAAAATTTAAAAATTTTATTTCTCAATATATTAATGCTGTACCTGGTAATATTGAAACATATAAAGGTATAATAATAGGTAAACATAATGGATTAATTTATTATACTATTGGACAACGTAAAGGAATTGGAATTGGAGGAAATTCTAATTTTATTGAATCCCCATGGTATGTTATTAAAAAAGATTTAAATAGACATGTATTAATTGTAATTCAAGGTAAATATAATCCTTTATTATATCATAATACAATAATTTCTGAATCGTTATCATGGATATTAGGTACACCACCAATTATAAATAATTTTCTTAAATTAAAAGCCAAAATACGATATAGTCAAAAAGATCAAATTTGTAAGGTTTTTTTTAAAAATAATGGATCTATATATGTTATGTTTTATAAACATCAACGTGCTATAACACCAGGACAATCAATAGTATTATATGATGGAGAAAATTGTTTAGGAGGAGGAATAATTAAATATTCATTCAATAATGAATGCCGGTGATAGGAATTGAACCTATAACCTACGCATTACGAATGCGTAACTCTACCTATTGAGCTACACCGGCTTAATAATTAATATTTATTTAAATTTAAAAATAATAAAAAGGATTTTATGAAATTAATTAATAAATCTTGGGGTGCGCGGTTTAATGAATATACTGATAAATTCGTTAAAAAATTTAATGCTTCTATAGATTTTGATAAACGTTTATATTATCATGATATTATAACATCTAAAGCACATGTTACAATGTTAAACTTAATAGGAGTAATAAATAAAAATGAACTTAATAGAATTAAGAATGGTTTATTAGAAATAGAACAAGATATAAAAAAGAATATTTTTTATTGGTCTATATCACTAGAAGATATTCATATGAATATTGAATATAATTTAATAAAAAAAATTGGAATAGTTGGTAAAAAATTACATACTGGTAGATCACGTAATGATCAAGTAGCTACTACTATCCGTTTATATTTACGTGATGAAATAGATATTATTAGTAAACAATTAAAAGAATTACGATTAATTTTAATTAAAAAAGCTAATAATGAATATAAAACTATTATGCCTGGGTTTACTCATCTTCAAATAGCTCAACCTATTACTTTGGGACATCATTTATTAGCTTGGCAAGAAATGTTATCACGTGATCATGACCGTTTATTAGATTGTAGAAAAAGAATAAATATTCTTCCATTAGGTTCTGCAGCTTTAGCTGGTACAACTTATCAAATTAATAGATATATTACAGCAGATTTACTATATTTTGATAGACCATCAGAAAATTCAATAGATTCGGTAAGTGATCGTGATTTTGCTATAGAGTTTACAGCTTTTTGTAGTATATTATTAATGCATTTATCACGTATTAGTGAAGAAATTATAATGTGGACTAGTTATCAATTTAATTTTATTAATCTTCCTGATAAATTTTGTACTGGATCATCAATAATGCCACAAAAAAAAAATCCTGATGTTCCAGAATTAATACGGGGTAAAACAGGTCGTATATACGGTAACCTTTTAAGTTTATTAACAATTATGAAATCACAACCATTATCTTATAATAAAGATAATCAAGAAGATAAAGAACCTATTTTTGATAGTATAGACACAGTTAAAAACTGTATTTTAGCTTTTTGTAAAATTATACCAGGAATAAAAGTAAATAAAAAAAATATGTATAAAGCAGCACTTTTAGGTTATTCTACTGCAACTGATATTGCTGATTATTTAGTTAATAAAAATGTTACATTTCGTGATGCACATGAAATTGTTGGAAAATTAGTTTATTATGCTATTAAAAAAAAAAAAAAAATATGTGAATTAAAAATTAAAGAACTACAAAACTTTTCTTATAAAATAAAAAAAGATATTTTTTATATACAAAAACCTGAAGGATCAGTATCTGTTCGTAATCATATTGGGGGAACAGCTCCAGATCAAGTACGTTTTGCAGCTATACGTGCTTTTAAGAAAATTAAATAAATTTTATATAATAAGTAATAAAAATTATGAATTTTTTTAAAAGATGTAAAAATGGGATTTTACATATTGAAGAAATATCATTAAATACAATTGCTAAACTAATAGGGACACCTTGTTATGTATATTCTAAAAATGCAATAATTAATCAATTTATTATTTATCAACAAGCGCTTAAAAATTATCCACATATAATTTGTTATGCAATTAAAACCAATTCAAATTTAGCTATATTAAATATGTTATCAAAATTAGGTTCAGGTTTTGATATAGTTTCTGGTGGTGAATTAGAACGGGTATTAATGGCAGGATGTGATCCATCTAAAATAGTTTTTTCTGGTGTTGCTAAAAGAGCAGATGAAATTATACAAGCATTAAATGTAAATATAAAATGTTTTAATGTTGAATCTTGTTCTGAGTTACAACGTATAAATAATATTGCTAAGAGTATTGGAAAAACTGCTAAAATTTCAATACGTGTTAATCCTAATATTGATCCTAAAACCCATCCTTATATTTCAACAGGATTAAAAGATAATAAATTTGGTATTCCTATAAAACAAGCACCATTAATTTATGCATATGCAAAAACTCTTAATTTTATTAAAATTATTGGTATTAATTGTCATATTGGGTCACAAATTACTAATTTTTCACCAATTTTAAATACTATTGATCATTTAATAGAATTAATTAGTATTTTAAAAAATAAACAAAATATTAAAATTCAACATATTAATTTAGGAGGTGGATTAGGTGTAGATTATTTTAATCTATATCCTCCCCCAATAAAATTATATATAAAAAAAATATTAAATAAATTAAATAATAAAGAAACTGTTAATATTCCTTTAATTATTGAACCAGGTAGATCAATAGCTGCTGATGCTGGGATATTATTAACTCGTATTGAATATATTAAAATAAATGAAAAAAAAAAATTTGCTATAATTGATGCAGGAATGAACGATATAATAAGACCATCTTTATATAATGCTTGGCAAAATATTGATCAAGTAGATATACGTATACATAATGATAAAGGATTTATTAGAAAAAAAGCTTATTATGATATAGTAGGTCCTATTTGTGAATCTAGTGATTTTGTAGGAAAATCAAGATTATTATCTATTACTGAAGGAGATTATCTAGCTATTCGTTCTGCAGGTGCTTATGGATTTGTTATGGCTTCAAATTATAATACAAGAATTCGTCCTTCAGAAATTATGGTTGAAGAAAATGAAATTTATTTAATACGTAAAAAAGAATTATTAAAAAAATTATTATATTATGAACAATTTTAATTAAATTGAGATGGAGATCTAATGTTATTATATTTTAGTAAAATGCATGGATTAGGTAATGATTTTATGGTTATTGATCTTATTACACAAAATATATCATTAACTACAAAATTTATAAAAAAATTTTCCGATAGAAATTTAGGAGTAGGATTTGATCAGTTGTTAATTATAGAAAAGTCTAAATCATCTAATGTTGATTTTAATTATAGAATATTTAATAATGATTCTAGTGAAGTAGAGAATTGTGTTAATGGATCTCGGTGTTTAGCTAAATTTATTTTTGATAACTATTTAACTTATAAAAAAAAAATAAAAGTAAAAACTATAAATAACATTATTACTTTAAAAAAAAAAAAAAAAAATATATTAGTAGAAATGGATAATCCTATTTTTAATCCATTATATATTCCTTTTTTAAGATATAAAGATAAATTAATACATAAAATTAAAATTTATATAAATAATATATATATTGAAATTTATATAAGTGTAGTATCAATAGGTAATCCACACTCTATTATATTATTTAAAAATTTAAAAAAATTACCATTAAATGAATTAGGATACGCATTACAAATAAGTAAATATTTTCCTAAAAAAGTTAATGTTAGTTTTATACAAATTATATCATGTAATATAATTATTATGCGTGTTTTTGAAAGAGGAGTAGGTGAAACTTTAGCTTGTGGTACTGCTGCTTGTGCAGCAGCCGTTACTGGAATACGTAGAGGATTATTAACTAATAATGTATATATTTATTTACCTGGTGGAAAATTAAATGTATGTTGGAATGGAAATAATATTAATATTATAGGTCCTGCAGAAAAAGTTTTTGATGGTTATATCAATATAATTTAATAAAATTTATTAATTTAGCAGAATTAATTAATTTTATTAAAAACATAGGATAAAAACCTATAATTAATAACATTAATATTATCAATGTTATTATGATAATAATGCCCCAATGAAATTTAATATTTTTTTCAATTAAATTAATTTTATTTAAATATAATAATCTTATTATACGTATATAATAATAAATACTAAATATATGTCCGATTAAATTAATAATAATTAATAAAATTAATTTAGCATTTATTATTAAATAATATAAATAAAATTTGCATAAAAATCCAGCAGTTAAAGGAAATCCTAATTGAGATATTAAAAAATAAGTTAAAATTAAAGTAATAATAGGTCTTTTATTAAACATAGCACTATAACTACTAATATCTCCATCATAATTATTATATGATTTTGATGATAAAATAGTTAATATACAAAATATTCCTAATGTATTTAATAAATATATAAACAAATATATATTTATAGGTATTATAATAATATAATAATTATTATAACTTAATTGTAATACCCTAATTATAGAAAACAAATAACCCATATTAGCAATAGAAGAATATCCTAACAATCTTTTTAAATTATTTTGATATAATGCACTTATATTACCAATAATAATAGATAATATTGAAAATATTGAAATAATTTTAAAAAAATATATATTTAAATTAGGTAAAATTAAAAAAAATCTTAATAATAAATATAAAAATACTATTTTATTAATAGTAGCTATAAAAGCTGATACTGGAATAGGAGCCCCTTCATAAATATCAGCTGTCCACATATGCCATGGTACTATGGATAATTTAAATGCAATTCCAATAAATATCATTATTATTGATAATAATATATAATAATTTAATTTATTTTTATAAATAAAAAATAATGATAATTTAAAAAATGATAATGTACCACTATATGCATAAATTATAGCTATACCTAATAAGAAAAAAGATGATGCAATAGATGATAAAATCATGTATTTAATCACTGATTCTAATGAAATTAAATCATTAGAATTATAGTAAATCATACCATAAATAGAAATAGACATTATTTCAATACCTAATATTAATGAAATTGCATGTATACTTGAGATTGTAATTATAGCACCAAAAGTAGAACTAATTAATAATATATAAAATTCTTCTCTATGATTCTCAATAGTTTTAAGATAAACATATGCCAAATGATAACAAATTATTGAAATAAATAATATTATTAAGATATATAATAATATATATTTATCAAAAAATAATAAATTCATAAATAATATAGGTACAATAGTTACTTTATAAATATAAACAAATGATAAAAATGTTAAAAATAAACCTATTATAGTAAGAATACTATTTTTAAAATATTTACTAAAATTATTAATATTAAATATATTCATTAATATAGTAATAATAAGAATTATTAATGTTATAAAAATATTAAATTTTATATTCATAAAATATTATATCTATATATAATTTCTTTAATTGGTATAAAAGATATATTAAAAATAATATTGGGATAAAAACCAAATAATATAATTAATATTATTAATATTAACAATATATAAAATTCACGTTTACTTAAATTATAAAATAATGGTACAATTTTTATATAATTATAAAAAATACGATGTAATAATATTATATAATATATTGCTGTTAAAACTAAACTAAAACTTGCTAATATTATTACACAAGGTATTTTATGAAAACTTCCAAATAAAATTAAAAATTCACCTATAAAATTTCCAGTTCCTGGAATAGCTAATGATGCTATTATAAATACTAATGTAAAACTAGATAATGCACATAATTTTTCAAATAATCCTCCCATATATCGAATATCTCTAGTTTTTAATCGTTCATATAATTGACCACTAATAATAAATAATCCTGATGCCGTAAATGCATTTGATATCATAAATATAAGTAACCCTTGCAATGCTAATATACTTTTAGAATAAATTGCAATTAATATAAAACCCATATGTGAAATATTAGAATAAGCTATTACTTCTTTAATATCATTTTTTGTAAATGCTTGAAAGGCACCATAATATATAGTAAATATACTTACTGTTAAAGCAATATTAGAGAATATTAATGATTGTATCGGAAATAAAGGAATTAAAAATCGTAACATCCCATATGCTGCAGTTTTAATTAAAATTCCTGAAATATCAATACTACCAGCAGTAGGTGAATATATATGTGTATTTGGTAACCATCCATGAAAAGGTACTATAGGAAGTTTTATAGCAAATGCTATAAAAAATACAATCATAATAATAAATCCTAAAATGCCACATATATTACTATGTAACAAGTTAACATAATCAAATGTTAAAATTCCTGTTTTATAATAGTATATTAATACTAAACTAATTATTGATATTAACATTAATAAACCTGAAATTTGAGAATATATAAAAAAAATAGTAGCTGATTTTATTCTATTATTGTTAAATTGATTAAATCCCCAAAATGATATTAAAAAATACATAGGTAATAACATCAATTCCCAAAATACAAAAAATAAAAATAAATCAATAGAAAGAAATAATCCAATTACTGATGTTATAATCCACATTAAATAAAAATGAAATTTACCAACATTTTTATTAATTTCTTTCCAAGAACAAATAATTGATAATATTCCTAATAAAATAGTTAATAAAATCATAATTATTGATAAACCATCAATAGCTAAATGTATTGATATGCCTAATTTATTAATCCATTTTATTTGATATTGTTCTATCCAATATAAATGTTTTAATGATATTTGTCCTTTTCCATTTTTATATAAATATAAAGATGTCCATAATAACAAAATCATTGTAAATAAACTAATAATACGAGGTAAAAAATTATTTATATTATTACTTATTAAACACAATAATCCACCAATAAAAGGTAAAATAATTAAAAAAAGCAAACTCATAAATTACTTAAATGAATGTTGCTTTTTTAATAAAAATAATTACACTTAATATAAATATAAAAATATACCAACGTAGGTTACCATTATGAAATAAAGTTAATATAACATTAATTTTTTTTAAAAATATATTTAAACTATTAATAAATTTATTTATCCAATCTTTACGATTATATTTAATTAATATAATATATGTATTAACAAATAATTTATTATAAATATAATCAAATCCCAAAGATTTTTTTAAAAAAAAATATATTTTTATTATAAATTTAAATTTTAATAATTTATTAATAAATAATTTATTATAAAAAATATATTTAAATAATATTAATAGTATTATATAAGTAATTATTGAAAAAATTTTGTCAATAATAGTATTACTTGTTACTATATTATATGTTCTAAATATACCTAATATTGGAGGTGTTATATATGCACCCATAAATGTTGATAAAATAATAAGAATAATTAATGGAAAATCATGTAATAAATTATTAGGTAAATTAATTTTATATAATTTTAAATCTATATTAAAAAGAATAAAAATCATACGAAAAGTATATATAGAAGTAAATATAGTACCAATTATTGCCAATATACATAATAATAAATGACCATTAATTAAAGAAATTTTAATAATTTCTTCTTTTGAATAAAATCCTGCACTTAAAATTGGAAATGCAGAAAGTGCCAAACTCCCAAAAATAAAAGAAATATATGTTAATTTATTTTTTAATAATTGTAAATTTAATTTAAAAATATTTTGTTCATGATTACAGTTAATTATAATAGATCCTACGGAAAGAAATAATAAAGCTTTAAAAAAAGCATGTATCATTAAATGATATATAGCAACATTCCATGCTTTTATTCCCATAGCTAAAAACATATAACCCAATTGACTCATTGTAGAATAAGCCAAAATACGTTTTATATTACTCTGAATAATTGCTGAAATACTAGCAATTAAAATTGTAGAAATTCCAATAATACTAATTAAATTTAATATTAATGGTGTAAGTTCAAAAAAAATATGCATACGAGCAATAATATAAACTCCTGCTGTTACCATTGTAGCAGCATGAATTAACGCTGATACAGGTGTTGGCCCCACCATTGCATCAGCTAACCAAGTTTGAAAAGGTACTTGTGCTGATTTACCTATAGCACTACCTAATAATAATATTGTTGTAAAATTAATTAAAATATCACATTTTGTCCAAATATGATTTGCCATAATTAAAATATATTGTATATTTAAACTTCCAAATTGAACCCATATTAAAAATAAACAAATTGCTAATATTATATCAATAATACGATTAATTATAAAAGCTTTAAATGATGCCCAATTATTTTTTTTTTTCTTATAATAATAACCAATAAGTAAATAACTACATAATCCAACACATTCCCATCCTAAAAATAATAATAAAAGATTATCAGCTAAGACTAAAATTAACATACTAAATATAAATAAATTTACATATATAAAATATCTATTTAATGAATAACCTTTATTTTTTTTAGAATCTTCAACCATATACCAATATGAAAACATTTGAATAAGAAAACCAACTCCGGTTATTATCCATATCATTGTTAATGATAAACCATCTACATATAAGTTAAAACCTATTTTAAAATCTCCAACATTAATCCAATTACATAAATGTTGAACAAAAGGTTTTACAATTGGAGTATCAATATTATAAATTATATAATTAGTTATAATTGTAGAAATTCCTAAAAATAATATGCTTATATTTGCATAAAAATTTTTTGATATATTGTTAAAAACTATTAATAATATAGTACTTAATAATGGAAATATAAAAACTAAAAATAATAAATTCATCCTTTCATCCTACTAATTATATTAATATCAAATGTTTTAAAAGAACGATAAAATTTAATAATAAAAGCAAGACCTATACTAGCTTCACATGCCGCAATAGTCATAATAATTATAAATATTATTTGACTCTCTGATTGATTCCAAGCTGATCCCGCAACAATAAAAGCTAGTGCAATTGAATTTAAAATTATTTCTAAACACATAAATATAAAAAAAATATTACGTCTTATTAATATACCTGTAATACCAATTACAAATAATATAATAGATAAAATTAATCCATATTTTATTTTAATTAAAAACATTAAATATCCTAAAATAATTTTATTTTTAAATGGCTATATGTGATGCTGTAATTAAAGCTATTAGCATTAAAATAGCTGATAATTCTACTATTAATAAATAAGGTGTTTTAAATAAAAGTGAACCTACTTTTGGAGGAAGTTTATATACACCTTTTATATTATAATATGGATTGTATAATAAAGTAATTATATTATATAATAATATTATTGAAATTATTAATGAAAAAATAACAGTTTTAATATTAAACCAATTACTTTCTTGTAATATCGTTTTTTTACCTAAATTTAACATCATCATAACAAATACAAATAAAATCATTATTGCTCCAGCATATATTATTATTTCAATAATACTAGCATAATATGCTCCTAATGAAAAAAATATTATTGATATTGCAATAATTGAAATAATTAGATTAACTATTGCATACATAGGATTAAAACAAATAACAACACAAACTGTAGTAATCATTGCAATTATAGATGAAATATAAAATATATATTCCAATAATTTTCCTTAAGGCATAATTGATTTAACATTTATTGGCTTTGTTTCATTTTCTGCATTACCTTTATTTTTTTTATTAATAGATATACCTGTAACTTTATAAAAATTATAATTATAATCTTTACCAGGACCAGATATTAATAAATTTTCTTTTTCATAAATTAAATGTTTACGATTATATTCTCCCATTTCAAAATCAGGTATTAATTGAATTGCTGATGTAGGACAAGCTTCTTCACACAAACCACAAAAAATGCATCTAGAAAAATTTATACGGAAAAATTTTGAATACCATCTACCATCTTTTTTTTCACTTTTTTGTAATGAAATACAACTAACTGGGCAAACAACAGCACATAAATTACAACCTACACAGCGTTCTTCACCATCTGGATCATTAGTTAATATAATACGTCCTTTATACCTAGGAGCTAAATAAACAGAATCTTCAGGATATCTTAAAGTTTTACGTTTATGAAAAGTATGTTTAAAAATTATCAGTATAGTATATAATAATGTCCATATATTATATATTAATTTAATTATCATATAAAAATTATTAATTAATAAATATGAAATAAAATTAATAATCCTGTAAATAATAAATTAATTAATGTTAATGGTAAACAAATTTTCCAATTAAAAATCATAACATGATCATATCTGGGCCTAGGTAAAGATGCTCTTAAAAGAATAAAAAAAGTAATAAAAATAAATATTTTTATTAAAAACCATGCAAATGGTGGTAAAAATGGTCCCAACCAACCACCAAAATATAATATAACAATTAATGATGAAATTAATAATAAACTAAGATATTCTCCAATAAAAAAAAGTCCCCATTTTATACCAGAATATTCAATATGATAACCATCAGCCAATTCTTGTTCAGCTTCTGGTTGATCAAATGGATGTCTGTGAGTAATTGAAAGACCAGCAATTAAAAATGTCAAAAATCCTAAAAATTGAGGAATAATAAACCATAAATTATGTTGAGCTTCAATAATATTACGTAAGTTAAATGAACCTGTTAATGCAATTATACCCATTAGTGATAAACTAAGAAATATTTCATAGGAAATTGTTTGAGCAGCTGCTCGCATAGCCCCAATAAGAGCATATTTATTAGCACTAGCATAACCTGCAAATAAAATTGAATATACATTAATGCCCACCATAGCTATAAAAAAAAGTATACCAATATTAAAATCAGCAATACACCAATTAGGAGTAATTGGGATAATCATAAAAGATAATAAAATTGATCCGATTCCAATAATAGGTGAAATAATAAATAATTTTTTATCAGCAAATGGAGGTATCCAATCTTCTTTAAACATAAGTTTAATCATATCAGCAAAAACTTGTAAAAACCCGAAAAAACCTACTCTATTAGGTCCATAACGATCTTGCCATAATGCTAACATACGTCGTTCAATAAAACTCATAAAAGCAGCAATAATAAGTATTACTATTAATATTATAAGTGCATGAGTTATAACAATTATAATGTTCTTATTCATTATATAATTATCTCCGTAGTAATAGTTGCCCATGATCCAAAAATATCACTAGGTATGGAAGATAATATAGGAATTCCTATAATTCCATGAGGTAATACATTACTTATTCGTATGGATAAATTTAATTTATATGTATTTACATTTATATATATTTTACTATATTTGTTTAATCCTAATTTAATTATATCTTTATAATTAAATAACACATATGGTTCAGGAATACATTTTTGTATTGGTTTAGATATAGATGAAGTTTCTTCACTGCCAAATAGATGATAAATAGGTATAATTTGCCAATTATTTATTTGTTTTTTAAATATATTGTGACTATATTTAAAATAATTTAATTTTAAATTTTTAATTTTCTTTTTTTTATTAAATAATATAATTCCAGGATCACCAAACCGTAAATTTCCACCTACTACATTATGAAATTTATTACAAGCTTGTGATGAATTTAAACCTGGTGACCAAGTAAATGGAATTTGAGAATAAAATTCATTATGTCCAAAATATCCTTCCATAGAAAATGCAAAAGCAGTATCTTTATCTTTAGTTTGACCAGGTTCATTTATATTAATATTAGAAAGCATAGATGTACGTCCACTATAACGACTTGGTGATCTTGATAATTTTTTACCTTTAATTCTAAAAGAAGATAGAGGGGCGGCTTTTTTAATATTATAAAGCTCTTGTTTAAATTTACTACAAGCATTTACTACATTATCAAAATTTTTCCATTCAATTAAACTATTTTTAATAGTAACGTTTAAAGTATGTAACCATTGCCAGCTTTCTTTAATTAAACAGTTAGGATTATAATATATAGGATCATATACTTTAAAAAACCTTTGAGCACGTCCTTCATAATTAACTAATGTACCATTACTTTCAACAAAATTTGCTGTAGGTAATACTAAATGTGCTTTTTCCCAAGTTTTAGTTTTTTGATGATCTATTACAATTATTGTATTAGCAGTATTAAGAGCTTTATCAACTAATAAAGGTTTATTGTGTAAATATAAATCATTTTCTAGAATTATAACTGTATCAGCATTTTTATTAACTATATTTTTTAATGCCCAATCAATAGATTTACCATCTAAGATCGCTAAACCTGTACTATTAGCTGCTTTACTAATAAAAGTTAAAGATACTGATTTACCTATTACTTTTAATGCTTTAGTTAAATTAGCAGCTGCATGTAATATTGATATTGAATTTAGAGATTCTCCAGTTATAATTAATGGACGAGTAGAGTATTTTAGTGATTCAACTATATCATCTATAATATTATAGTAAAATTCATCAATTACTTTAGGAGCCTTTTTATCAATAGCATTAGCTAGTGTGTAACCTAAATTAGTAATATCTTCAGGAGTACCATAAAAAGTTCCTCTTGCAATATCATCTAGTTTAGTTTCATAAACACTAGCTATATAAATAGGACTTTTATAATCTTGTAAACAATTATTTATAGCATTTATATTCCATTTAGGAATATTTGTTTCATTAGAAATTTTATTTATTCTATAATTATTAGCAGATTGTCTTATTGCTAATGCTATTCTTGCAGCTGTTTGAGTTACATCTTCACCTAAAATAATAATTACATCATGTTCTTCAATATCTCTTACTGAAGGAGAATAAAATTCTTGATTAATTTTAATCATTAATTTAAGTCGTTGTAGTTCTTCTTCTTTAATACCAGTAGAAAAATTTTCCAAACCTACTAACATAAGTAATGCAAAATTACTTTCTATACTAGCTCTTGTAGAACCTATTCCTATAATACGACTTGCATTTCTTAATAAAAAAGCACCTCTTTTAATAGCAGTATCAAATGAAAAAAAAATATCTTCAATTTTTAAATTATTATTATTTTTTTTATATTTAGGATAATAAGGACGATTATTATTTAAATAATTATAACCAAAACGACCTCTATCACAAATAAAATATTTATTTATCAATCCATTATATCTATTTTCAATTTTACGAATTTTACCATATCTTTCACCTGGACTAATATTACAACCTACTGAACAAGCATTACATATACTAGGTGCATATTGTAGATCCCATTTACGAGTATAATGATATGAGTAGGTTTTATCTGTAAATACCCCTGTAGGACAAATATCAGTTATATTACCAGAAAATTCACTTTCTAACATTCCATCATTTATACGACCAAAATATATATTATTATTCATTCCAAATACCCCTAAATCTTTACCTCCTGCATAATCTTTATAATAACGTATACACCTGTAGCAAGAAATACAACGATTCATTTCATGTGAAATAAATGGTCCTAGATTTTGATTTTCATGAGTTCTTTTATTAAAGTTATAACGTCTATTTTTATGTTCAGTAATAATAGTCATATCTTGTAAATGACAATTCCCCCCTTCTTCACAAACTGGACAATCATGAGGATGATTAATCATCATCCATTCTATAACATTTTTTCTAAAAGTTATTACGTCTATATCATTTATTGATATATACATATTATTTGTTATACCTGTCATACAGGACATAATTATTTTACCATTTATATCATATTTATTTTTATATAATTTTACTGCACATTGTCTACAAGCTCCAATACTACCTAGTGAAGGATGCCAACAAAAATAAGGTATATTAATACCTATGGATAAACAAGAATGAAGTAGGTTATTTTTAGAATTAACCTTGTAATTTTTTCCATCAATATTAATAATATTCATAAAATTTATATTTCCTTTTTAAAACAAAATTATATTTTTTTAATTCCATTTTCAAAGTCTTTATAAAAATAATAAATAGCACTTTTTAATGGTTCCATCGCCCCTGGAGCATGAGCGCAAAAAGTATTTCCTGAACTAAGTTTATTAGTAAGATCTAATAAAATATCAATATATTCTTTTTTACCTTTTTTTTCTTCTAAAGATTGTAATAATTTAACGATCCAAGGTAACCCATCACGACAGGGGGTACAAAAACCACAAGATTCACGAGAAAAAAATTCTTCAATATTGCAAATTAATGATACTATGTTAATTGTATTATCTATTGCTAATGCTAAAGCCGTTCCTATTCTTGTACCTAATTTACTAATACCATTAGAATACATTTCTATATCTAAATGTTTAGGTAATAAAAAACCAGTACTAGCTCCTCCTGGTTGCCAAGCTTTTAATGTATAACCATCTTGCATACCACCTGCAAAATTTTCTAGTAATTCACGTGCTGTAATACCTAAAGGTAATTCCCATAAACCTGGATTTTTTACTTTACCAGTAAATCCCATTAATTTAGTACCATGATCTTCAGAACATGGTCTACATAAACTATGATACCATTTAACACCTAGTGCTAATATTGAAGGAATATTACATAAAGTTTCTACATTATTTATTACTGTAGGTTTACCCCAAACCCCAGATTGACCAGGAAATGGTGGTTTAGCACGTGGATTGGCACGACGACCTTCTAATGAATTCATTAAAGCTGTTTCTTCTCCACATATATAACGACCAGCTCCTACATGAATAAATATATCAAAATTATAACCTGAATCTAATATATTTTCCCCTAGTAATCCTACTGATCTAGCTTCTTCTAATGCAAATTTAATATTTTTATAAGCAATTATATATTCACCACGTAAAAATATATAGCCTATTTTAGAATTATTAGCATAACCAGCAATAATCATACCTTCAATTAATAAATGAGGTTGTTGTTCAATTAACATACGATCTTTATATGTATTAGGTTCCATTTCATCTGCATTACATATTAAATAACCACGTTGTATTCCATCACATTTAACAGTTAAATTCCATTTTATACCTGTAGGAAACCCTGCTCCTCCACGCCCTTTAAGACCTGACTTTATTATTTTTTCAATAATCTGATTAGGTTTTAACTTAATTAATGCATATTGAGCCCCTATATAACCATTTTTAAATTTATATTCTTTTAAATAAACAGGTTGTCCATCATTATTTAATCTCCAAGTAAGAGGATTTTTTTCTTGATTTTTTTCTATTAAATTAATTTTTCCAAATGATGGCATTTTATTAATTAATTTATAATTCATTTATACATTTCAATAATATTCATAATATTTTTTATATTAATGTTATTATAAGTATCTTTATTAATCATCATTGTTGGTGATTTATCACAATTTCCTAAACAACAAACTGGTAATAAAGTAAAACGTTTATCAGGACTAGTTTGTCCAAATACTATTTTTAATTCAAGTTTTAATTTATTATATATTTCTTTATAACCATTAATGTAACAAGTTATACTATCACAAATAAGTATTATATTTCTACCTACTTTTTGTCTAAAAATATGACTATAAAATGTTGCAACTTCTTCAACATCTATTGTTGTTATATTAAGTAATTTAGCAATAAAAAATATTAAATTATCAGGAACCCAACCACGATATTTTTGTACTATTTTTAAAGCTTCAATTATTGCAGCACGAGGATGCTCATAATTTTTAATAATACTAATTATTTCATCTCTTTCTTTTGATTTAACATTATTATATAAATAATTTTTATTATCCATTTTATTTACCTAAATATATTTATCTATCTACATCAGACATAACAAAATCAATACTAGCAATATGAGCTATCATATCTTGAAAACAAGCACCTTTTATTACTTCACGAATATGTTGTAAATTAGGATAACTAGGTGTTCTTATACGTGTACGATAACTAGTATTATTACCATCTGAAATTAAGTAATAACTATTTATACCTTTTGTTGCTTCAATCATTTGAAATGACTCATTAGGTTTAAAAATTGTTCCCCAAGAAACTTGTAAAAAATGATTAATTAAATCTTCTATATTATACATCATTTTTTTTCGCAATGGAGGTATTGTAAATAAATTATCAGATTTATAATTTCCTTCAGGCATATTTTTTATACATTGTTCAATAATTATTAAACTTTGATACATTTCTTCTATACGTATTATTCCCCTATCATAAACATCTCCATTATTACCAATAGGTATTTCAAAATCAAAATTTTCATAGCCAGAATAAGGTCTATGTTTACGTACATCAAAACTAAATCCTGTAGACCGTAAATTAGGTCCTGTAATTCCCCATTCTAATGCTTCTTTTGTATTATATATAGCTATAAACCGGGTTCTTTTTTTTATTATAGCATTATCCATCATTGCTAATTTATATTCATTTAACCGTTTAGGCATATATTTAATAAATGATTTAATTAATCTATCCCATCCTTTAGGTAAGTCTTGTGCAACACCTCCAATACGAAACCATGCTGGATGCATACGAGACCCAGTAATTGATTCAATTATTTCGTAAGCTTTTTGCCGATCAGTAAAAGTAAAAAATACTGGAGTCATAGCACCTAAATCTTGTAAATAAGTACCTAAAAATAATAAATGACTATTTATACGAGAAATTTCTGACATCATAACTCTAATTATTTTCGCACGTTCAGGTATTTCAATATTTGCTAATTTTTCAACTGCTAAAATATATGGTAAATTATTAATTACCCCACCAGTGTAATCTATTCTATCGGTATAAGGAATATAACTATGCCATGTTTGACGTTCTCCAATTTTTTCTGCCCCTCTATGGTGATAACCAATATCGGGGACACAATCTACTATTTCTTCACCATATAATTGAAGAAATATACGAAATGCACCATGAGCTGATGGATGATTAGGTCCAAAATTTAAAAACATATAATCTTGATTATTATTTTCCAATTTCATACCCCATTTTTCTGGATAAAACCTAAGTGCTTCTTGTTCAATATATTGTTTTTCATTTGTCATATTAAAAGGATCACATTCCGTAGCACGAGAATAATAATCTTTTCTAAGAGGATGTCCTTTCCACGTAAAAGGCATTAAAATACGACGTAAATCAGGATGTCCTTTAAAGTTAATACCAAACATATCAAATACTTCACGTTCATACCAATTTGCATTTTTCCAAATATTTGTAATAGATGGTAGCCATATATCTGATTCATCCAATAATGATACTTTAATCATTAAATCATTATAATTAAAAGAAAGAATATGATAAAAAACTGTAAATGCAGATTTAGGTAAACCATCTCTATTATTTCTAAAACGTTCATCAATAGCATGTAAATCAAATAGCATATCAAAAGAATATTTACCTTTACGTAAAAATTTCATTATATTTAATAACATATTTCTATTTATCCATATAACAGGAATATTCATTAATGTTTTTTGATAAATAAAACAATCACCAAATTTTTTATAAATTACTTTTAGAATTTTCGAATTCATATTAATTAGCCTTTTAATTTATATTTCATTGGTTTTTCTAAAATATTTTTTTTTAAGACTATTATTATGTAAACTTAATTTATTTTTATAAAGTTCAGAACGATAAATCCCTTGATTTCCTATTATCCATGATAATGGTCTACGTTCTTCTTTAATAGAATTTTGAAGTAATTGTAATCCTTCTAAAAAAGCTTCTGGTCTAGGAGGACATCCTGGAATATAAATATCAACTGGTAAAAATTTATCAACACCTTGAACAACTGAATATATATCATACATCCCTCCAGAATTTGCACATGAACCCATAGAAATTACCCATTTTGGTTCAAGCATTTGATCATAAAGTTGTTTAATAACTGGTGCCATTTTAATAAAACACGTACCTGCAATAACCATAAAATCTGCTTGTCTTGGAGAAGCTCTAATTACTTCAGAACCAAATCTTGCTATATCATGAGGAGATGTAAAAGCAGTTGTCATTTCTACATAACAACACGAAAGACCAAAATTATAAGGCCATAATGAATTTTTTCTGCCCCAATTTACTATTAATCTAATAAAATCTTCTAATTTAGCCATTAGAATATTACGACATAGTTGTTGTTTTATAATATCTTCAGATAAATTAAACAATTTATACCTCTTAATAAATTATTTAAATTTTTTTTCTGAATTCCAATTTAATATACCTAAATTAATATCATAATATAATCCTATTAATAATATTATAATATAAATAGTAGCACACCAAAATCCTTGCCAACCTAATTCTCTAACTGATATAGACCAATTTAATAAATAAATTGTTTCTATATCAAAAATAACAAAAATTATTCCTACTAAATAATATTTAATTGGAAAACGAATACGAGCATTACCAGTTTCTAAAATCCCCGATTCAAAAGGTATATTTTTTTGATATCCAACAGAAATCCCACCTAATAAACTAGATATACTAATTATTAAAATTAGTAATATAATAGTAACTAAAATAAAAAAAAAAATACCATAATATTGTAATATCATATTTATATATTTATATTATATAAAAATTATTTTAATTAAATTAATTAATAAATATATTTATAAAAAATCATTTCCCAAATTTTATTTCCTAATTTTTTACTTATTTGTTCATATTTTGTAATGGGTCTTGATATATTTTTTTTTTTAATATAATATAATTTTGTATTTTCCAAAAAATTAATTATTTTTAGAGCGTAATTTTTATTATCAGTAACTATATGTAATATACCTTCTTTTTTTAAACAACGAATTATATTTATAATAAATCCTGATAAAAAAATTATTCTACGTTTATTATGTTTTATTTTAGGCCATGGATCTGGAAAAAATATTTGAATATTATCTATTGAATTATTAAAAAATTTTTTTAATATTAATACAGCATCACCTATAATAATTTTTACATTTTTAATATTATTTTTGTTTAATATATTTATAATTCTTATAATACCTGGTAAATATACTTCAATTCCAATATATATTATATTAGGATTATTTATAGCTTGATTTATTAATGAATCTCCCATTCCAAAACCAATATCTATAACAATTTTTTTAAAACCAAATAATTGTTTAAAATTAATATATTTATTAATATTTAATTTAAATTTATTAAATTTTTTTTTAATTATATATTTATGTAATAATGTAATATTTTTACCACAACGTAATACATAACTTTTAATACTTATTATTTTTTTTTTATACATGATTTATATAAATGCACGTTCTATAACATAATCCCCTATTGAACTTTTAAAACCTTTGTAATTAAGTATATTGGTAATTTCTTTAATCATATTAGGACTTCCACAAATCATAGCTATATCATATTTTGGATTTATTATAGGTATTGCAATATCTTGAAATAATTTACCACTATTAATATGTTCAGTAATACGGCCAATATTTAAATATTTTTCACGTGTAACAGTAGTATAATAAATAAGGTTTTTTATTAATTTTTTACCAATATATTTATTTTGGGGTAATTCTTTTTTTATAAAATAATTATAAACTAAATCATTAATATAACGTGTACCGTGTATTAAAATAATTTTATCAAAACGATAATATAATTCATGATCTTGAATTAAACTAATAAATGGCGCAATTCCAGTACCAGTAGAAAACATATATAAATAACGACCATTATGTAAATTATCAATCACAATAGTTCCAGTAGGTTTATTACTAATAAAAATTATATCACCTATTTTAATATTTTGTAATATAGAAGTGAGTTTTCCATTTATAACTTTAATTGATAAAAATTCAAAATAATTAATATAATTAGGACTAACAATTGAATATGCACGTATTATTAAATTTTTATTAATAAAAATACCAATCATTAGAAATTGGCCATTTTTAAAATGTAATGTACGTTCTCTAGTAGTTTTAAAACTAAATAATGTTTTATTCCAATGATAAATATTTAAAATTTTTTCAGGATAAAATCCCTTCATAAATATCTTATATTAAGAAATTTAAATAATATTAATGTTTTTTGTTAATTTGCTTATTCCTATGTATTTTGCTTTATTTACTATGCATTGTTTGGTGGTTATGATGAATCAGGATTAAATTCAAAAAGCTTTAATACGTGCTTATAATATTAAATTTAAATATATGATAAGCAAATTGTAAATTTGTATTTAAAATTATAGTACATAAACTAAAATAACTATCTCCTAATTTTTAAATTTTTAATTAAAGAAAGATAATTGTCTTTATCTTTATTTTTTAAATAAATTAACAATTTACGACGTTTATTAACCATGCCCATTAAGCCACGACGAGAATGAAAATCATTTTTATTTGTTTTAAAATGATATTGTAATTTAATAATATTTGCTGTTAATAAAGCTATTTGAACTTCAGTAGCCCCTGTATTATTTATTGATAATCCAAAATTTTTAATAATTTTTATTTTATGTGTAAATGAAATAGTCATAATATATTCCTTAAATTTTTAATTTTACCATAATAATATGTTACCTACCGAATGGACAATTTTTTTTATTTTTAATATTTTACGAATAATTTATAACTTTATAAGTATTAAAATTCATTTATATTATACTATTATCATAAAAAAATCTTAATTCTGGTATATAACTAATTTTTAATCTACAAGAAAGTTGATATTTTAAAAATCCTGAAATTTTTTTAAAATTTTTAATAAAATTAAAATTTTTAAAAAAATAAATATCAATATATTTCAAATCATTATTAATATTTATAAAACTAATATTTATATTAGTTAATCTAGGATCTTTTATTTTATATTTAAATATTAAAATAATTTCTTTTTTAATTTTTTTAGCTATTTTAAGGGATTTATTAAATAAAATCATATGCTATTAATTATAAAAATTAATTTTTTTGTAAAACTTCGATTTTATCACCAATTTTTATAGTATTAAAATTTTTTATTATAATACCACATTCATTACCTAATTTGGCTTCTTTTATATTTTCTTTTAAATATCTTATAGATTCTAATATACCTTGAAAAATAAGTTGATTATCTCTTATAATACGAATTTTATTACCTTTATAAATAGTACCTTCAGTAATTATACACCCGGCTATAATACCTAATTTATTTTGATTAAAAATATTTTTTACTATAGCTACCCCTACTATAGTAGTTATAATTTCTGGAGAAATTAAAAAATTTAAAATTTTTTTAATTTCATCTAATAATTTATAAATTATATTATGATATAAAATAATTATTGATTCACGTTTAATAATTTCTATTGCAGCAGTCTCTGCTTTAACATTAAAAGCTATTATAATTCCATTATAACTACGTACTAATTTAACGTCTGCAACATTAATATTACCAATATTTGATGATAAAATAATTATATTTATTTTATCATTAGAAAAATTCTTTAATGCATTATTTATTGCTTTTAAAATACCTTTTACATCTGTTTTTATTAAAAAATGTAATTTATAAATATTTTTAATATTATTAAGAGGTAAAATATTATTATTTGTTAAGTTTATAATCTTTATTATTTTATTTTCATTATTTATTGTATTAAATTCATCACCTGATTCAATAATTCCATTAATTCCAATAATTTCAATAGGTATAGAAGGTCCTACTTCATTTACTTTCTTTCCTTCGTCATTAATTAATATACGAACTTTACCATAATAATTTCCAATTCGTAACATATCTCTTTTTTTAAGAGTTCCATTTAAAACTAATCCTTTAATTATTAATCCATAACCTTTATCCATTTTAGATTCAATTACAATACCTTGAGCAGGAGCAGTAGGAACATAAATTAATTTAATTTTTTCAGAAACTGATAAAATCGCTTTTAATAAATCATTTATTCCTTCACCTGTTTTTGCTGAAACTAAAACAAATTTTGTATTACCATTATATTTATCGTCAGAAATTATATTATATACTAAAAGTTTTTTATGAATCATTTTAATATTTTCACTTGCATCTGTAATATCTATTTTATTTATAGCAATTATTAAAGATATATTACTTTTTTTAATATATTTTATTGATTCAATGGTTTGAGGCATTATACCATCATCAGCAGCAATAACTAATACAATTATATCTGTTGCTTTAATACTTATAATTCTCATATAAGAAAAAGCGGCATGGCCAGGAGTATCAATAAATGTAATTGGGGTTTTATTATAAATAATATTAAAAACACTAAGATATTGAGTAATACCACCTACTTCTTTTTCTGTGTTTTTTTTAGATAAAATATAATCTAATAATGAGGTTTTTCCATGATCTACATGTCCCATAAATGTTACAATAGGTGCTCTATAAAAGTCTGTATCTTTATATGTATAGTTTTTTTTGATTACTTTAATTTTTTCTATATCATTATCATTGTTATCTAATATAGGTGTATGACCTATATTTTTAACTATTAAACAAGCAGTATTTTTATCAATTTTATCATTTATAGTAATAATATATCCCATATTAAATATAACTTTAATAAGTTCACTTACATTAATTGACATTTTTTGAGCTAAATCTGTAATAATTATATAATTAGGAATTTTTATTTCTTTACTAATAAATTGGGGTTTTTCATTAATATTGTTTTCAATATTATTTTCAAGATTTTTTTTAATATTTTTTTTAATATTTTTTTTAATATTTTTTTTAATATGATTTTCAATATTATTTTCAATATTATTTTCAATATTTTTTTTAATATTATTTTCAAGATTTTTTTTAATATTTTTTTTAATATTCTTTTCAATATTTTTTTTAATATTTTCCATATTATTTTCAATATTTTTTTTAATATTTTTTTTAATATTTTTTTTTATATTTTTTTTAATATTATTTTCAATATTTTTTTCACAATTAAAATCTACATTAAAATACAACATTTCCATATAATCTAAATCAAATATTATTTTTTTATAAAAAGTTTGATTTTGAAAATTTTTTACTTTATTTTTAATCATAAAAATAACTAATCTTAATAATTAATAATTTTACTTTTTACCGAAGGCGGGATTTGAACCCGCATGACTATATTCGTCACTACCCCCTCAAGATAGCGTGTATACCAATTTCACCACTTCGGCAAAAAATATTTATTTTATAGATAAATATCTTAACATGAATTAGAAAATTAATTCCATATTGTTAATATAATATATTATTTATAAAAATTTGTAAATTTTTATATAAATATACATTTCATAATATTTATAATTTGATTATAATAAATTGTTTCATACAATATTAATGCCTTAGACATAATATTTAAAAGATTACGTTTTGTTTTTAATACTATTTTAGTATCTAAATAACAATTATTAATAATTTTTTGTATTTCTAAATCAAATTTATTATAAGTTTTAGAAGAACTAAATTTACCATATTTAATATTTAAATTATCATTATCAGGTATATACATAATAGGACCTAATTTTGAAGAAAATCCCCATTTGGCAAGCATATTATATGCTAATTCTGTAGCTTGTTTAATATCATTACTAGCACCAATAGTAATATAATTTAATCCTGATGTGATTTCCTCAGCTATTCTACCTGCTAAAAGTGTACAAATATGATTTTTTAAATTTATTAAAGATAAATTATAATTATCTTTAATAGAGAAAAACATTGTTACCCCTAAAGTTTTTCCTCTGGGTATAATTGTAACTTTATAAACTGGATTATGTTTATAAACTAATAAAGCTATAATAGTGTGACCCGATTCATGATAAGCAGTATTACATTTGTCTATAATATATGACTGATTTTTTAATCCAATTAAATTTTTATCTTTTGCTTCTTCTATTTCATACATACTTATTAATCTTAAATTTTTATTAGTACTATTAATAGCTGCTTCATTAATAATATTATAAATTTCAGCACCAGAAAAACCATACGTAGTTTTAGATAACATTTTAGAATAAACATTATAGAATAATGGTATTTTTGAAAAATATAATTCTATAATTTTTTTTCTATTATTTATATCAGGTAAATTCATAAAAATTTTACGATCAAATCTACCGGGCCTTAATAATGCTAAATCAAGTATTTCAGGACGATTTGTAGCTGCAAGAATAATAATTTTATTATTAGATTCAAACCCATCCATTTCAACTAATAATTGATTAAGGGTTTGTTCTCTTTCTTCATTATTAATATTTAAATTTCTTTTACGTCCTATTGCATCAATTTCATCAATAAATATAATACAAGGAAATATTTTTTTAGCTTTATTAAAAATATCTCTAACACGAGCTGCACCTATACCTACAAACATTTCAATAAAATCAGATCCTGAAATATATAAAAAAGGAACATTAGCTTCTCCTGAAATAGATTTAGCCAATAAAGTTTTACCAGTTCCTGGAGGTCCAATTAATAATACTCCTTTAGGAATTTTACAACCTAATTTTAAAAATTTTACAGGTTTACGTAAAAAATCAATTATTTCTTTAACTTCTAATTTAGCTTCATTACAACCGACTATATCATTAAATTTTATTTTGTTTTTATTTTTTTTTTTTTTTATATTTGATTTATTAAAAAATATTTGATATATTATAAATAATATAAATATTATTATATAAAAATATTTACAATAAATAAAATTGAAAAATTGAAATTGTCTAAAAAATTCTATATTAATATTATTTTTTATTAATATTTTAATTAATTTTGACAAATATATTTTATTAAAAATTGTTTTAAATTCTAAATTATTTGTTGTTATTCCATATATATAATCTCCATCAATTAAAATCTTTTTTACATTTTTTTTGTAAAGTTCATTTAAAAAATCTGAATAAATTATTATTTTTATTTTTTTTTTAATATAAAATTTATAACTTAAAAATAATAAAAATAATATTTTTATAATATTTTTTTTTATTTTAAATATTATTTTAAAAAATAAAAAATATATTTTATATAAAAACATGTTACATTTACTTTATTTTTTTTTAATTAAAAAAATATTCAAAATATTTTTTCAAAAAACATATAACATATAACTTCTGCAGAAATTGAATTAATATCCATTTTATTATATTTACATTTAAAAAAATTACTTCTTTCTTTAGCAATAGATTTAGCTTCAAGTGTTGATCCAAATTCATTAATAATTTTACAAGGACGTGAAAAATAATATTTCATAAAATTTGCAAATTCTTTAATAATACGAATTAATTTTGATTTATAATTTTTTTTATATTTAGGAATTCCTATTAAAAACATATCAGGTTTCCATTTTAATATTAAATATGTAATATTATTAATATCAGGTTTACCTTTTTTTGCAATAATTGTTTTAATACTTGTAATATTTTTTGAAACTTCATTACCAATAGCTATACCTATTTTAGACATACCAAAATCAAATGACATTATTCTTCTTTTACCAATTAATTTATTAAAGTTTAATAATCTAAATTGTTTTATTTTATTTTCCATATAATTTATACTTTACTTTATATATGAATTAATAATTTTACAATTCAATATTAAATAAAAAAAATTTTATTTGTAAAATCCTAAACATATTAAATAAATTTCTTTTGAAAAAGTTTTAGAAGCATATGGTTTAAATATTTTAACTAATTTAAAATAATTTTTTAAATTATTTATATAATTTTTAAAATTATATCCTTGAAATACTTTTATAATAAAATTACCATTAATTTTTAATATTTTTTTGTTTAATTTTAAAGCACTATTAAATAAATTAATCATTAATGATTGATCAATAATATTGTGACCACTAATATTTGGTGACATATCTGAAATAATAAGATCTACTTTTTTTCCATTTAAATATAAAAAAATTTTTTTGTGAATCTTAAAATTATTTATATCACCTTTAATAAATTTTACACCAGGTAAACTTTCCATTTGTTTTATATCTAAAGCTATAATTGTACTATTAGATCCTAAATATTTTTTTAATATTTGAGACCACCCACCAGGGTAAGATCCTAAATCAATTATTAACATAACATTTTTTAAAATTTTATATTTTTTACAAATTTCTAATAATTTATAACTAGCACGTGATCTATAATTATCTATTTTACTACGTAATACAAAAATATCTTTTAAATGATTTTTAAGATCCATAAAAGTTATATAAAAAGATATTTTAAAATTTTAAATAATATGAACAATTTAAAATTTGCTGCTGCTAATGCAGCAATAGAAGAAATTAGATCATATTTACAAAAAGAAACAATAATTGGAATTGGTACAGGAACAACTATTAATTTTTTTATTGATTTATTAAAAAAATTAAAAGGAAAATTTTTAGGTGCTGTTGCTAGTTCTCAATCTAGTGCTATAAGATTAAAAAAATATGGAATATTATTATTTGAATTAAATGATATTAAATATTTACCGTTTTATATAGATAGTGCTGATGAAATAGATATTAATTTATCAATGATTAAAGGTGGCGGAGCCGCTTTAACACGTGAAAAAATAATAGCAAAATATGCGAATCGGTTTATATGTATTGCGGATGAAACTAAATTAGTTAAAAATTTAGGTAAATTTCCAATACCAATTGAATTTATTCCTATAGCCAAAAATTATATAATAAATAAGATGTATTTAATAGGAGCTAATCCTATTTATAGAAAAGGGCTTCTTACAGATAATGGTAATCATATTATTGATTTATATAATTTAATAAATTATATTAATCCGGTTTATATAGAAAAACTACTTAATAATATTTCAGGAATAGTTAGTAATGGAATATTTGCACAACGTAGTGCTGATTTATTATTACTTAGTAAATTTAATGGAGTAGATTATATAAATAGGTAATATAATGTTTTTATATAAAAAATTAATTACATTTCAACAAATAATTTTAAATTTAAAAAAATATTGGTCTGAACAAGGTTGTATTATTATAGAACCTTTAGATTTAGAAGTAGGTGCTGGTACTTTTCATCCAGCAACTTTTTTAAAAGCTATTGATCCTAAATCAAAAATATGGAATGCTGCTTATCTTCAATCTTGTAGAAGACCATCTGATAGTCGATATGCAAAAACTCCTAATCGTATTCAACATTATTATCAATTTCAAGTAATAATGAAACCATCTCCTGAAAATTTACAAGAACTTTATATAAATTCATTATATAATTTAGGTATAAATCCTAATATTCATGATATTAGATTTGTTAAAGATAATTGGAAATCACCTGTTTTAGGTGCTTGGGGTTTGGGATGGGAAATTTGGATAAATGGTATGGAAGTAACACAATTTACTTATTTACAACAAGTAGGAGGAATTGAATGTAATCCTATTATTGGAGAATTAACATATGGGATTGAAAGATTAGCTATGTATTTACAAAATGTTAATGATATTTATGAAATTATTTGGTATTTTACTTTAGATGGTAACCAAATTACTTATGGTAATATTTATTTACAAAATGAAATTGATCAATCAAATTATAATTTAAAATATACTAATTCAAAATTTTTATATAATAATTTTGATTATCATGAAAATATGTGTTTACAATTGATTAAATTTAATTTAATTTATCCGGCTTACGAACAAATAATTAAAGCATCTCATATTTTTAATATAATTGATGCTAAAAAAAGTATTTCTATTACTGAACGTCAGCGCTATATTTTAAGAATTCGTACTATGTCTTGTAATCTTGCTAAAAAATATTATAATTTAAGATTAAAATAAATATTAATTTAAGGTATAAATATGTCAGTTAAAATAACATTATTAATTGAATTGGGATGTGAAGAATTACCACAATACGATAGTTATAATTTATCATATAATTTAGAAAAAAATATAATTAATTATTTTAATTTATATAAAATTATATTTGATAAATCTTATGTTTATAATACACCTCGTAGATTATCAATAATAATTAATAATATTGAATATAATATATTAGATAATTATATAGAAATTATAGGTCCAGATATTAAAATAGCCATTAAAAATAATCAATTAACTAAAAAAGGTATAGGATTTATAAAATCAAAAAATATTAATCTTAAAAATTTAATTATTATAAATACAAATAAAGGTAAAAAAATAGGTTATAAATATATTAAAAAAAGTGTATCTATAAAAAATATTTTACCTAAAATTATAAAAATATCTATTGAAAAAATATCAATTAATAATTGTATGCGATGGAATATATATAATAATAAATTTTGTAGACCCATAAGGTGGTTAGTTATACTTTATGGTTATGATATAATTAGAATAAAACTTTTCGGATTATTATCTAATCGTATTACTTATGGTCATCGTATACATTGTTTTTCTCCAATTATTTTAAATAATGCAAAAGAATATATATATAAATTAGCTACATTAGGTAATGTAATAGTTGATTATAATCATAGACGAAAAATTATTTATAATTTAATAAGACAACAAGCATTAAAAATTAATGCTAATATTATTATAGATAATAATTTATTAAATGAAGTAACTGGATTAGTAGAATGGCCAATAGCATTAATTGGAAATTTTAATAAATATTATCTTAATATACCTTATGAATGTATTATTTCTACAATGAAATTAAATCAAAAATATTTTCATATATTTGATAATAAAAATAAACTGTTACCAAAATTTCTTACTATTGCTAATATAAAAAGTATAGATTATAAAAAAATTATTTCAGATAATGAACGAGTTATTAATTCAAGATTATGTGATGCTTTTTTTTTTTTTAATTCAGATATTAAAATTAAATTAGATTATTATCGGTTAAATTTAAAAGATATAATTTTTCACCCTAAATTAGGTTCTATAGCTGAGAAAAGTAATAGATTAGAAATTATCTCTGCTAATATTGCTAATTTAATTGGTGGAATAAAAATAAATGCTATTAGAGCAGCACAACTTTCTAAATGTGATTTAGTAACTAAAATGGTATATGAATTTCCAGAACTTCAAGGAATAATGGGGGCACATTATGCACAAAAATATGGAGAAAAAAATGATGTAGTAATAGCAATTTATAATCAATATTTACCCAAATTTTCAAATGATAAAATTCCACAAAATAAAACAAGTATTGCAATTGCACTTGCTGATAAAATAGATACTATAATTGGAATATTTAGTATAGGATTACAACCTACAGGAACAAAAGATCCATTTGCGTTACGTAGATATACGATAGGTATTTTAAATATTTTAATTAAAAGTAAATATAATTTAGATTTAAAAAATCTATTAAATTTATCTATTAATCAATATAATATATTAAATAAAAAAAAAATATTAATAAAAGTAATAAATTATTTTTATGATAAATTATGTTATTGGGCAATAAACCATGGAATTTCCAAAAAATTTTTTTTTGCTATTAAAGCTCTAAATGTAACAAACATATTTGATTTTGTAAAAAGAATGTATATATTAAAACAATTTAATAAAAATAAATATTTTTTAATTTTAGTTACTTCAATAAAAAGAATATTAAATATTTTAAAAAAAAATAATTTTTTTTATAAAAAATATAAACTAAAAATAAATAATAATTTTTTTATAAATAATGATGAATATTATTTATTTAAAATTATAATACGTATTCAATCAGAAATAAAAATTTTAATTAATAATAAAAATTATTATCAAGCATTATACATTTTATTATCTTTAATAACACCCATTTATAATTATTTTAATAATAATATTATTATAAAAAAAAATAAATATGTTAAATATAATATATTTGCTTTATTAAATAATTTAATATTACTTTTCTTTAAAGTAGCTGATATATCTATATTCGATTAATTGGATTTGAACCCATATACTTTGTTTATCCAATTAATTAAGCTATAATCTATTTAATTTATAAAATGATAATAAATCTAGAAAATTGTTTTAAAAGAATAAAAAATAGATTTCAATTAATATATATTTCTTGTAATAGATCACGAGAACTTTCAAAAGGATCATCTTATTCTAAATTACCTAATGAAAATAATAAACCCATAATTGTTGCACTTAAAGAAATTTCTAGAGGTTATATTCATGGTTCAATTCCTAAAAATTATAAATTTAATTTGAAATCAGAATTTGGTCAAAATATAAAAGTTCAAAAACTTAAACTTCTTGAAATTCAATTTCAACATTTAATGAGTTTTAATCTTATAAAGTAATTTTATTGTATGCATTTTCATTGAGTTAAAAGTTCAATATATTTAAAATATTATAATGCGCTTAATGGGATTTGAACCCATATCCTTTGCCTTCGGAGGGCAAAACTTTATCCAATTAAGCTATAAGCGCTTTATTATATTTTAAAATAAGAAAATTAATAAATACTTAAATCATGTTTTATATAAATTATTTTAAATACTTTACAAATTAAATTAATGAAGATATTAAAATTGATTTTATTGTATGCATTCTATTTTCAGATTGTTCAAAAGCAATATTAGCAGAAGATTTAAAAACTTCTTCAGAAATTTCAATACCTTTATCAAGATAATTATATTTATTAATAATTTGTTTACTTAATATTGTTTCAATATTATGAAAAGATGGCAAACAATGCATTAATTTAACTATTGGATTATTAGAATTTTTAATTAAGTTATTATTTACTTGATAAGGCATTAATAATTTGATTCTATCAGACCAACATTGAATAGATTCTCCTATAGATACCCAAACATCAGTATAAATAAAATCGACTCCTTTTACAGCTAAAAATGGATCTTCCATAAAATTTAAATTTGCTCCACTAAACCAAGCTATTTTTTCACATGCAATAATAAAATCTAAAGATGGCCATAATAATTTAGGCGATGCTATACGTACATCCATACCCAATTTTGCGCCAATAATAATTAATGATCTCCCCACATTAGATCTTGCATCTCCTAAATAAGCATAACTAATATTATTAATTTTTTTTTCACTATTTTCTATCATAGTAAATATATCGGCTAAAATTTGAGTAGGATGAAATTCATTAGTTAATGCGTTAAATACAGGTATATTAGCATATTTAGAAAGTAATTCAATATTTAAATGTGAAAAACCTCGATAAACTATAGCATCAAATATCCTACTAAGTACTTTAGCCGTATCTTCAATTGATTCTTTTTCTCCTATTTGAGAAGTTTTATTAATATATGTAATATGTGCACCTTGATTATAAGCTGCAATTTCAAAAGAACATCGAGTACGTGTTGATGTTTTTTCAAAAATTAATGCAATATTTTTTCCTATAAGACAAGTTTTTTCAATACCTAATTTTTTTGCATGCTTTAATTCACAAGTTAAATCTAATAAATGAATTATTTCTTTTCTAGTATGATTCAAAAAACTCAGAATATTTTTATTCCGTAAACACCAAAACATTTTTTAATGGTTATTTTTTAACATTTTTATTGTTCGCAATCGTGCTAGTGCTTTGGCTATCTCAATTAATGCATTCTTAAATTCTAAGTTAGAATAGACATTATTAATAAGTTGTTTAGCTTGTTCATAAGCTTTTTTAGAGTCATATTCATCTAAATCAATTGCACGTAATGCTACATCAGATAATATTGAAATTAGATTAGGTTGTATTTCTAAAAATCCACTAGAAATATAAAATATTTCTTTTTCTCCTCCTTCACAGAATATTTTAACTGGAGCAGGTAAAAGTGTTGTTAAAAGGGGAGCATGACCTGGCATAATACATAATTCACCTTCTATACCTGTAACAATTATTTTTATAATATTTCCAGAAAAAATGGTTGATTCAGCACTTACTATATCACATTTAACAATATTTATCATAATTTATTCAATTTTAAAGAATTATTATATTTAATTATAACTTCATTTATATTACCTACCATGTAGAAAAATTGTTCAGGAATATGATCATAGTCACCATTCAGAATTAAACTAAAGGCACTAATAGTTTCTTTAATAGATACATATTTCCCTGGTATACCATTAAATATTTCAGCTACAAAAAAAGGCTGTGACAAAAATTTTTGAATTTTTCTTGCACGTGCTACTAACCTTTTATCTTCCTCAGATAATTCATCCATACCTAAAATTGCAATTATATCTTTTAATTCTTTATAACGTTGTAATGTTTTTTGTACTTTACGTGCAACATTATAATGTTCTTCACCGATAATTAAAGGATCTAATTGACGCGAAGTAGAATCTAATGGATCAATTGCTGGATAAATACCTAATTCAGCAATTTGACGTGATAAAACAACTGTAGCATCAAGATGAGCAAATGTAGTTGCAGGAGAAGGATCAGTTAAATCATCAGCAGGTACATATATAGCTTGTACAGAAGTAATAGAACCTGTATTAGTTGATGTAATTCTTTCTTGAAACATTCCCATTTCTTCTGCCAATGTAGGTTGATAACCTACAGCAGACGGCATACGACCAAGTAATGCTGATACTTCAGTACCAGCAAGTGTAAATCTATATATATTATCTATAAACAATAAAACATCATTACCTTCATCTCTAAATTTTTCAGCAATAGTTAATCCAGTTAATGCTACCCTTAAACGATTTCCAGGTGGTTCATTCATCTGACCATATACTAATGCAACTTTATCTAAAACATTAGATTCTTTCATTTCATAGTAAAAATCATTTCCTTCACGTGTACGTTCTCCAACACCTGTAAATACAGAATAACCTGAATGTTCAATAGCAATATTACGAATTAATTCCATCATATTTACAGTTTTTCCAACCCCAGCACCACCAAATAACCCAATTTTTCCACCTTTAGAAAATGGACAAAGTAAATCAATAACTTTAATACCTGTTTCTAATATTTCATTATAAATAGATTGGTCTGAATATTTAGGTGGATTACGATGAATAGACATATGTTCTTCTTCAGAAAGTGATATACCGTCATCTATTGGTTGACCTAATACATTAATTATGCGACCCAAAGTTTTAATACCTACTGGTACTTTTATAGGTGAATTTGTGTTATATACAATCATATTCCGTTTTAATTTTTCAGTAGGGCCCATTGCAATTGTACGTACTATTCCATCACCTAATTGTTGTTGTACTTCTAATACAATATTACAATTTTTTATATTTAAAGCATCATAAATTTTAGGAATAGAATCGTGTGAAAATTCTACATCAATAACTGCTCCAATAATTTGTATTATACGTCCCCTAATCATATAAAATCCTAATTATTTAAATTATTTAAACAGCAGCAGCACCATTAACTATTTCAGAAATTTCTTGAGTAATGGCTGCTTGTCTAGCTTTATTATAAATTAATTTTAATTCTTTAATGATGTTAAATGCATTTTCTGTTGCATTTTTCATAGCCATCATACGTGCTGCTTGTTCACAAGCAATATTTTCGATAATTGATTTATAAACTTGTGATTCAATATATCTTACTATAATACAATCTATTAAATTAGAATAATTTGTAGTTTCATATATATAATTATTTTGATTATTTTTTTTTAAATTTTTAAAGTGAATAGGTAATAATTTTTGTAAAAAAGGTTTTTGTATCATAGTATTTAAAAATTTATTTGAAACTAACATCAAACAATCAATTTTACCTTCATTAAAAGCATTTAACATTACTTTAACGGGTCCAATAATATTATTTATACTAGGTGTATATCCAATGTCTTCTTTAGTAGCTATTAACTTACCGCCATATTTTTTAAAAAAATCTATACCTTTGTTTCCTAATACACAAAATGAATGATTTATATTTAATTTATACATCTTTTGTATATCATTTAAAATAATTTTAAATACATTAATATTTAATCCCCCACAAAGACCTCGATCACTAGTAATTAATATATATCCTATATTTTTTATAGGACGATTAATAAAATATGTATTATTATTATTATTAATTGCAATATTTTTACATATTTTCGTAATTTTATGCATATAAGGTATACATGCGTACATACGTTCTTGTGATCTACGCATTTTAGATGCAGATACCATTTCCATAGCATTAGTAATTTTTTTAATACTTTCAATACTTTTAATTTGTGTTTTTATTTCTTTTGTTATAATCATAAGTTTTCCTTAAAATTTATAATAAAATGGTTCAATACAGTTTTTTTTTTAAATGGTTCAATACAGTTTTTTTTTAAATGGTTCAATACAGTTTTTTTTTAAATGGTTCAATACAGTTTTTTTTAAATGGTTCAATACAGTTTTTTTTTAAATGGTTCAATACAGTTTTTTTTTAAATGGTTCAATACAGTTTTTTTTTAAATGTTTCAATACAGTTTTTTTTTAAATTTTTCAATACAGTTTTTTTTTAAATGGTTCAATACAGTTTTTTTTTAAATGGTTCAATACAGTTTTTTTTTTAAATGGTTCAATACAGTTTTTTTTAAATGGTTCAATACAGTTTTGTAACTACTCATTATTACATTTTTTATAAATTTTTTGAAATTTTTTAATACATTTTCGTAATTCATTTTCAATTTGATTATTATAATCCCCAGTTATATTTATTTCATAAATTAAAGATTTATGTTCCATATGCATATATTCAAGAAGTTTAGATTCAAAATTTAAAATATTATCGACAGAAATATTACTAAGAAAATTTTCATTTGCTGCAAATAAGGATATTGCTATTTCAGAAACAGACATAGGTCTAAATTGTTTTTGTTTCATTAGTTCTGTAACACGTTTACCATGTTCAATTTGTTTACGAGTATTTTCATCAAGATCTGATGCAAATTGAGAAAAGGCAGCTAACTCACGATATTGTGCTAATGAAAGTCTAATATGTCCACCTAATTTTTTTATTATATTAGTTTGCGCAGAACCACCTACACGTGATACTGATAATCCTGCGTTAATTGCAGGCCTAATTCCTGAATTAAACATAGATGTTTCTAAAAAAATTTGACCATCAGTAATTGATATTACATTAGTTGGAACATAAGCAGATACATCACCACCTTGAGTTTCAATAATTGGAAGTGCAGTTAATGAACCTGTTTTACCTTTAATTTCTCCATTAGTAAAATTTTCAACATACTTAGCACTAACTCTTGATGCACGTTCAAGTAAACGTGAATGTAAATAAAAAATATCACCTGGATAAGCTTCTCTTCCAGGTGGCCGTTTAAGTAATAATGAAATTTGACGATATGCCCAAGCTTGTTTTGTAAGATCATCATACACTATTAAAGCATCTTGTCCTCTATCACGAAAATATTCCCCCATAGTACAACCACTATAAGGTGCTAAATATTGCAGAGCAGCAGGATCAGAAGCTCCTGCTATAACCACAATAGTATGATTCATAGCACCATATTCTTCAAGTTTACTAACCATATTAGCAATATTTGATTGTTTTTGACCTATAGCCACATATATACAAATAATATCTTTATATTTTTGATTAATTATTGTATCAATAGCTATTGAAGATTTACCTATTTGACGATCACCTATAATTAATTCTCTCTGACCCATACCAATTGGTACCATTGCATCAATAGCTTTTAAACCAGTATGAATCGGTTGAGTTACACTTTTACGTGAAATAACACCAGGGGCAATTTTTTCTACAGCATCCATAACTTTAGTATATATTTCACCTTTATTATCTATAGGATTACCTAATGCATCTACAACTCTACCTACTAATTCTGGTCCTACTGGTATTTCTAAAATTTTACCTGTACATTTTGCGATCATACCTTCTTGAAGTTGTTTATAGTCTCCTAAAACAATAACCCCTACACTATAACGTTCTAAATTAAGCACCATTCCATAAATATTACCTGGAAATAGAATCATTTCTCCATACATTGCATCATCAAGTCCATAAATACTAACAATACCATCTATAATACTAATAATAGTACCTTCATTATGTGATTCTGCATATTTAATATTACCTTGTTTAATACGTTTTTTTATTATATTACTGATTTCAGAATTATCTATTTGCATAATATATTGCCTTTTAAAATATATTTTAATTTTAAAATCTTGCTCAATAAAGAGCAATCAATAACTGTATTATTGATATATATAATTAACCCTCCAATTAATGATTTATTAATTGAAATATTAATAATATATATATTCTTACTATTATATCGCTTTTTAAGCGATTTAAGAATTTCAATTTTTTCATAAGTACTAAGTTCATAAGCACTTACTAATTTTATAGAAAAATATTTATAATAAGAATCATATAAAATTTTATATTGTTCTTCTATTATAGGTAAAAGTGTAATACGGTTTTGTTTAGCAATAATTTTTATAAAATTAAGATGGTAAATATCACTTTTATTATGCATAAAATCATTATATATATTAATTAGTAATTCTAATTTTTTATTACTTTCTATTTTAATATTTTTAATAATATATTTAATACAACAATTATTATTTATTAATTTTGTTAAAAACTTAAACATATTATACCATAAATCTAAATTATTATGCTCTAATGCAAATTCAAATGCAGCTTTAGCATATTGTATAGCAATAATTTTATATTGTATCATAATAATTACCTTTAAAAAAAAAGAAGAAATTTATTAATAATTTTACTATGTGATTTATAATCACTAGCTGATTGGAGTATCTGGTCAGTACACATTATAATGATTTCACTTATATGATTACGTAATACTTGTTTTACATGAACTATTTCATTATAAATTAATATTTTTGCATTTTTAAGTATTCTTTTATTTTCTATAAAAGCAATTTCCCTCCCTTCAGTAATAATTAAATTGGACTTTAAATTTGCATTTATAATAATTTTATTTGATTCTTTTATTGTTTTATTAAGTATTTTATTAATAGTTTTTTTAACATTATAAAATTCTTTATTAGCTAAATCAGCAGATTTAATACCTTCAGAAATTTTTTGTGTACGTTCATTCAAATTTTTATATATAGGAGGCCAAACATATTTAAGGAAAAATAATAGAAAAATTATAAAAGTTATTATTTGTCCTATAATTGTTAAATTAACATTCATATAAAAGTTTTAAGTATGATAATGAGGAGCAACAACAAATATTAAGTATAATGCAATACCTACACCTATCATAGGTACAGCATCAAGTAATCCTGTAATTAAAAATGTCCTATTTAATAATAAGTTACTGAGTTCCGGTTGACGAGCGGTAGATTCTAGTAATTTACCACCTAAAATCCCAAAACCTATTCCAGTAGCAATAGCACCCAATCCTATAAGAATAGATGAAGATATATATATAATTTCCATTTATATATTCCTTAAATATTTGTAGTTTAATTTTAATTAAACATATTTATATTAAAAAATCAAGATTAATTAATTTTATTAAATAAATTAAATATTTATTTAATTTAATTTTTTTCATTAGCCTGATTAATATATACAATAGTTAGCATCATAAAAATAAATGCTTGTAATGGAATTACTAAAATATGAAAAATAGCCCATGGAACACCTAATATCCATTGTAAATAAAAAGGTAATAATGATATAAGAATAAAAATTACTTCTGCTGCAAACATATTACCAAATAAACGCAAAGCTAATGATAAAGGTTTAACAAAAAGAGAAACTAATTCTAATATTAAATTAAAAGGAATAAGAGACCAATGTTTAAATGGTTTTCTAGTTAACTCATATATAACCCCATTTATACCTTTTTTTTTAAAATTATAGAATAATATTATAAAAAAAACACTTATAGACATACCTAAATTAATATTAATATCAGATGTTGGTAAACACTTCATATTATTAATACCAAATTTTGAACAAATATAAGGTAATAAATCTAATGGTAAAATATCTAATATATTCATTAATAAAATCCATAAAAATATTACTAAAGATAATGGGGCTAAAAAATTACTTTTACCATTAAAACAATCAGTTACAAGTTTATTAACAAATTGTATAAAATATTCCACTACATTTTGTAGTCCTTTAGGAGCATTTATTGTAATAGATTTTGCAACTTTTCTAAAAACAAATAAAAAAATACATCCTAAAATAATAGACAATGCAATAGAATCAATATTAATTGAAAAAAATCCCATATTCTTAGCTTGTTCTGCAGTATGTGCTATTGTCCATATACCTTTTTCATGATAAAAACCAAATGTTAAATTTTCTAAATGATGATTAATGTATTCTGTGTAATATGGTTCATTACCTGTCATTATATTTATTACCTATTGGTATGTATTTATAAGAAAGAATAAAACAAAATTAATAAATGATATAAATATATAAGTGCCAAAGAAAAATATTGGATGTGAAATATAAAAAAACTTAAATACCAAATAAAATAGGGCTATATTTAAGAAAAATTTACCATATTCTGCAATATAAATATTATATTTAGTTTTAAATAAATATATATAATAAAAAACAATAATAATTATATTTATACATCCACCTAAAATACAATTTATTACAATAGATGAATTATCATTATAAAACATTTTGGATTTTAATATTATTATAATTTTTTATATAAAATATAATTAAATTAATTGCAGATGGGGTAACTCCTGTAATTCTTCCTGCTTGAGCTAATGTTTGTGGTCTAATTCTATTTAATTGTTGTTTAATTTCTATAGATAAACCATATATATTATTATAATCTATATTTAAAGGTATTATAGTTTTTTCATATATATGTAAATTTTTAATTTCTTTTTTTTGTCTCTCTATATATCCTGCATATTTTTCTTTAATTTGTATTTGTTTTGAAATAACATCTATTTTAATAAAATATCCTTTTTTTAAAAAAATAATATTTTTATAATTTAATTCAGTATTATGTAATAAATAAAATAAAGAATATTTTTTTGAAATAATAAAAAGTTTATTTTCTAATATATTTAAATGTTCAATATTAATACAATTTTTTATAAATAATTCTTTTTCTATTTTTAGAGCTTTATATTTCAAATCAAATGCTAAAAACCGTATATCATCTACTAATAATAGTTTTCTACCTATTTCTGTTAATCTTAAATCAGCATTATCTTCACGTAATAATAATCTATATTCTGAACGTGATGTAAACATACGATATGGTTCTTGAGTACCTTTACAAATTAAATCATCAATCATAACCCCCATATATGCTTCATCACGACGCGGATACCACATATATAAATTTTTACCACGTCTAGCAGCATTTAAACCTGCTATTATCCCCTGTGCCCCTGCTTCTTCATATCCTGTTGTTCCATTAATTTGACCAGCTAAAAAAAGATTTTTAATAAATCTTGTTTCCATCCAGGGATATAAATATCTAGGATCTATAAAATCGTATTCTATTGCATAACCAGGATTAATAATATGTGAATTTTCAAAACCTTTAATAGAACGAATCATTTTAATTTGAATATTAAAAGGAAGAGAAGTAGATATACCATTAGGATAAAGTTCATATGTATTTAAACCAACAGGTTCAATAAAAATTTGATGACTTAATTTATTAGGAAATTTTGATATTTTATCTTCTATAGAAGGACAATATCTAGGTCCTATACCTTCAATTAAATCACAATACATAGGTGAATAATTTAAATTAGCTCTAATAATTTCGTGAGTATGTTCATTAGTATGTGTTATAAAACAATTTATTTGACTAGGATGTAATTTAATATTACCTATATATGACATAATAGGAGTAGGAATATCACCTTTTTGAATTTCTAAAGATGAAAAATCTACAGTTCTTGCATCAATTCTGGGAGGTGTTCCTGTTTTAAGGCGCGCAATATTTGTTAATTCACGTAATCTTATAGAAAGCATTTTAGTACTAGGATCACCTGCTCTCCCGCCAGTATAATTATATAAACCAATATATATTTTACCAGAGAGAAAAGTTCCAGTACATAAAATAACTGTTTTACTATAAAAAAAAATTTCTTTTAAACAAATTACACCATAAACTTGTCCGTGTTTTATTATTAAATCAATAACAGTTTGTTGTAAAATTGATAAATTTTTTTGTTTTTTAATAAAATATTGAATTGCTAATTTATATAAATTACAATCAATTTGTGCACGAGTTGCATGTACTGCAGAACCTTTTCTTGAGTTTAATATTCTAAATTGTATTCCTGCTAAATCAGTTGCTAATGCCATAACTCCACCCATAGCATCTATTTCTTTTACTAAATTACTTTTTCCTATTCCACCTATAGCTGGATTACATGATGTTTTACCAATTGTATTAATATTATGTGTAATAAGTAAAGTTTTAACACCTATACGTGCAGAAGCTAATGCTGCTTCTGTACCTGCATGCCCTCCTCCTATTACAATAACGTCAAATTTATTAATGCTCATATTTAATTTTTAAAATATTTATAATCAAGAAATACTAAAAGATGCCCCACAACTACAAGTAGTTATAGCATTAGGATTTTTAATAATAAATTTTGATCCAAGAAGTTCTTCTTCATAATCAAGAGTTGAACCAAGTAAATATTGATAACTAAATGAATCTATTATTATTTCAATATTATTAATATTTTTAATTCTTATATCATCATTATTTAAATTTTTAGTAAAATAAAAATTATATTTTAACCCTGAACAACCACCTCCTATAATACCAATACGTAAAATTTTATAATTTTTTTCATTAATTAATTTTTTAAGACAATTAGCTGCTTTATTAGTAATAATTAATGATTTATGTAAATTTTTCATATATATCCAAAATATATTAAATGTATATTATTTTCCTATACAAAAATTATTAAATATCTCATTTAATAAATTTTCTGAAGTAAATTCGCCAGTAATTGTAGAAATAATATTTTGCGCATATCGCAAATCTTCTGCTAATAATTCAATATAATCTATTTTTTTAATTTTATTTTTTTCTAATATTTTTAAAGCATTTTCTATAACATTTATGTGTCGTCTATTAGTATAAAATTTACCATAAATAGTATTTAACTTCATTATTTTTTTTAAATGTATTTTTAATTTTTCTATACCTACCCCATTTTTGGTTGACAATGGAATAATTGTTGGAATACTAGATGATAAGTATTCATTAATTTGTGGATTAATAAGATCAATTTTATTATATATTATTGTAATTTTATTTAAATCAGGTAAATTTAATAAAATTTTTATTGACGGATGATTTAAATTAATGTTTATAGCTTTACTAGCATCAATTACTAATAGTATGTGATCAGCTTTTTTTATTTCTGTCCAGGCACGTTTAATTCCAATTTTTTCTACTGTATTTAATGTTTCACATAATCCAGCTGTATCAATTAAATTAATTTGTATTCCATGAATATAAATATATTCATGTATTACATCTCGTGTAGTTCCTGCTATATCAGTAACAATAGCACTTTCTTTTTCAGTTAGTGCATTTAATAAACTAGATTTACCAACATTAGGTTGTCCTATAATAACAACATTAATTCCCTCCCGTATTTTTAAATTTTGTGTTGATTTATTTAATAAATTTGATAGATTTTTTTTTAAAAAAGAAAATTTTTTAAATATATTATATTTTAAAAAATCTATATTTTCATCAGGAAAATTTATTGCATATTCTAAATTTATACGTAATTTAATAAATTCTTTTATTAAAGTATTTAATATATTAGATAAGTTACCTTGTATACAATATATAGCATTTTGTGCAGCTATACGTGAATTTGCTTCTATTAAATCATTAATTCCTTCAGCTTTTATTAAATCAATTTTATTATTAATAAATGCTCTCTCTAAAAATTCACCTGGACGTGCTAATCTAGCTCCCAAATTTATAGTTCTTTCAATAATATAATCTATTATAATAGGACCACCATGTGATTGAATTTCAAGTATATCTTCACCAGTTAAAGAATGGGGTTTTAAAAAAAATAATGCAATGCCTTCATCAATAATTTCATATTTATTACCAATAAATGAACCATAATGGGCATATCTAGGTTTAGGTTGAAATCCTAGTATTCCTTTAGCAATACTTTTAACTTTATTTCCTGAAACCCGTACAATTCCTATACCACCACGTCCTGAAGGAGTAGATTGTGCAGTAATAGTATCTTTTATTTTTGTAAATAGCTTATGATACATAAAATTATTTTTTATTATAAAAATAAATTAGTTGAAAAATAAATTTTAATATTTTAAATATTTTTTTTTTATTTATTATAAAACTTTTTCTAGAAATTATAATAATAGATGATAGTTTATTTTTATGTAATCTTATATATTCTCTAGATAAACGTTTTAATAAATTACGATCAATTGCTTTTTTATGGTGTTTTTTTTTAAAAATTAATAATATTTTTTTATTTAAATTAATAAAAATAATAAAATTATTACTAAATATTTTTAATATTTTTTTATGACAATTATATTTCATATTATATTGTTAAATAATACCGCATTTTTTTACGACGTCGTGATAATATTTTTATACCATTTTTATAAGACATACGATATCTAAAACCATAATTTCTATTTTTTTTAATAATACTTGGTTGAAATGTACGTTTCATAATATTCCTAAAAATAAATATTAATTATTTATTATAAAAATTAATTTTACATTTTTAAAATCTATTTAATAAGAATAAAATATAAATGAAATTTACAATATTAAGAGAATTATTAATAAAAATAATTTATTTAGTTGTAACCATAGTAGAAAATAAACAAACATTAAATATACTTTCTAATATTTTTTTAAAAGTAAAAGACAAAATACTTACAATTAGTAGTACAGATCTAGAAATAGAATTAACTGGATATGTTAAAATTTATAATATAGAAATTAATGGAAATATTAATATTCCTGCATATAAATTATTAAAAATATGTAAATCATTATCACCCGGGGCGAAAATTAATATTTTCATTGAAGAAACTAATCGTGTAGTAATTAAATCTGGCTATTCTATATTTAGATTATCAACATTATCATACAAAAAATTTCCTAAACTAAATAACATAAAAAAATCACTAACAGATATAAAAATATCTATTAAAAAAAAAATACTTAAAAAGTTAATTGATTATACTTATTTTGCAATGGCTAATAAAGATATTAGATATTATTTAAATGGTATGCTAATAGAAATTTGTAAAAATATTTTAAGTTTTGTAGCAACAGATGGTCATAGAATGGCTATTTGTTCTACTTATCTAAATAGAATTGATAATTATAAAAAAATAATTATACCCAGAAAAAGTATTATAAAAATTAAAAAATTATTAAATGATAATAATAATGATAATGATATAATTACTATTATATTTGGATCAAATTATATTAATTTATATATGAATAATTATCTTTTTACATCAAAATTAATTTATGGAAATTTTCCTGATTATAAAAATCTTATTTTAATAAATATGGCTACTAAATTATTTGTTAATAGAAAGAAATTATTAAAATCAATATCAAGGATTTCAGTAATTTTAACTGAAAAAAATAGTGGTATAATATTACGTATTATTAATAATAAATTAATAGTTCAACTTAATAATATACAAAAAGATGAAGCAGAAGAAAATATTAAAATTAATTATAAAATTTATAATTTAGAAATCGGTTTAAATATAAATTATTTAATTGATATACTTAATGTATTTGATAATGAATATATATGTATTATATTTTCTAAATATAATAAAAGTATATTAGTTATTCAAGAACAAAATAATTATTTTTATAAAATAGAATCAAAACATATTATAATGGCAATGCTATTATAAGACTGGAATATTATATGATAAAATATGATTCTTCAAGTATTCAAGTACTTAAAGGTCTTGATGCTGTTCGTAAAAGACCAGGTATGTATATTGGTGATACTAATGATGGAAGTGGTCTACATCAGATGGTATTCGAAATAGTAGATAATTCAATTGATGAAGCATTAGCAGGTTATTGTAATAATATTAGTATAATTATTTATTCAGATGAATCAATTACTGTTAACGATAATGGTAGAGGGATACCAACAGATATACATAAAGAAGAAGGTATTTCAGCAGCAGAAGTTATTATGACTATTTTACATGCAGGAGGTAAATTTGATAATAATTCTTATAAAATATCTGGGGGATTACATGGAGTAGGTATTTCTGTAGTTAATGCTCTTTCTGAAAAATTAAATTTAATAATATATAGAAATGGTAAAATTTATGAACAAAATTATATTAATGGTAAACCTGTAAATCCATTAAAATTAATTGGAAAAACTAAAAAATCAGGTACTAAAATACATTTTAAACCTTCTTCCAAAATTTTTTCAAAAATAAAATTTTATTATGAAATTATTGAAAAGAGATTTAGAGAATTATCATTTTTAAATCCAGGAATATATATTAAACTTGTTGATAAACGTAAGAAAAAAAAAAATATATTTTATAATTTAGGTGGTTTATGTGAATTTCTTAATTATCTTAATAAAGATAAATATGTAATTTCACATATAATTTTTTTTTCAAATTATTGTAAAAAATATAATATTGAAATTAATTTTGTAATGCAATGGAATAATTCATATAAAGAAAATATATATTGTTATACTAATAATATCCCCCAAATTAGTGGTACCCACTTGGTGGGGTTTAAAACAGGATTAACAAGAACTATTAATAATTATATTAATAATAAACATTTACAAAAAAAAAGAAAAATTATAACGAATGGAGAAGATATAAGAGAAGGTTTAACAGCTATTATTTCAATAAAATTACCTGATCCTAAATTTTCATCACAAATAAAAGATAAACTTGTTTCTTCTAACGTTAAAATAGCAGTAGAAAAAGAAATTAGCAATAAGTTTTATGATTATTTACTAAAAAATAAAAAACAATCAAAAATTATTGTAAAGAAAATTATTAAATCAGCTATGGCAAGATATGCTGCTAGTAAAGCACGTGAAATTACTCGTAAAACAGGAATTTTTAATATATCTAATTTACCAGTAAAATTATCTGATTGTCAAATAAAAGATCCTAAGAAAGCAGAACTTTATATAGTAGAAGGAGATTCTGCAGGTGGATCTGCGAAACAAAGTAGAGATCGTAGTAATCAAGCAATATTACCTATTAAAGGTAAAATTTTAAATGTTGAAAAATCTAATTTTGATAAAATATTATCATCAGATGAAATTAATTTTTTAATTTCTACTTTAGGATGTGGTATTGGAAAAAATTTTAAACCCCATAAATTACGTTACCACTCAATTATAATTATGACAGATGCTGATATAGATGGTTCACATATTAGAACACTTTTATTAACATTTTTTTTTAGATATATGCCTTATATTATTAAGAAAGGTTATTTATTTATTGCACAACCTCCACTTTATAAAGTTAACAATGGAAAAAATACTATTTATTTAAAAAATGATTTTTTTTTAAAAGAATATTTAATTAATAAATCAATTAATATTACAAAATTACATATAAATAATAAACTTATTTTAGGCCAAGAATTAAAAGTTTTAATTTTTCAATATATTAATATTTTTACAAAAAATAATAGTTTATATTATATTATTAATATTTTATATAAAATAATTTATATAAATAATTTAACTTTAGATTTATTAAAAAATAAAAAATCTGTAGAAATATGGATAAATGAATTAAAATGTAAATTAACAGATAAAGAATTAAAAACATATAACTTTCAAATATATTATGATTATAAAAATCAAATTTATTTGCCATTAATAATAATCAAAATTTATAGTAAAATAAAAAAATATTTAATTAATTTAAATTTTATTTTTTCATATGATTATTTTAAAATTAATTGTTTGAGAATAAGAGATATATTTAAAAATAATTCATATATATTATATAATGGATATAAAAAAAATATATATAATTTTAATGAATTAATAAATTATTTAATTAATGAAACAAAAAGTAAATTAAATATACAAAGATATAAAGGATTAGGAGAAATGAATCCACAACAACTTTGGGAAACTACTATGAATCCTAATAAGCGTATGTTACTTAAAATAACTATAAAAAATGTAGCAACTGCAGATAATATTTTTAATATTTTAATGGGTAAAGAAGTTGAACCTAGATTTAATTTTATAAAAAAATATGCTTTATTTGCTAATATAAATATATAAAATTATGGTAATTAATTTATCAAATAAATTAAGAAAAAAGTTTCGTAAATTATTACAATCAGAATCATGTTATGATGCAGCATCAATTTTTGATCCTATATCATCTAGAATGGCATTTGATTTAGGTTTTGAAGTTGGTATAATAGGTGGATCAGTAATATCTTTACAAGTATTAGGCGCTCCTGATTTTACACTTATAAGTCTCAGTGAATTTGTAGAACAAGTAAATAGGATAGGTAGATTAGCTCAATTTCCAATTATTGTTGATGCAAATCATGGATATGGAAATGCTATTAATGTAATGCGTACAGTTAATGAATTAGAACGTACTGGTATATCTGCACTTACTATTGAAGATACTTTATTACCAATACAATTTAACAAAAAATTTAATATTATAATTTCTATAGAAGAAGCATTTTATAAAATTTATTCTGCAATAAAAGCAAGAACAGATACAGCATTATATATTATTGCTAGAATTAATATTAATAATTTAATATATGAAGATATTATTGAACGTATTATTGCTTATCAATCAGCTGGAGCTGATGCAATATGTATATGTGGGATTAAAAACATTAATCATTTAAAAAAAATTTTTATATATATTAATATACCAATAATATTATTAACTTATAGTAATACTAAATTAAGTAATCTTATTTTATTATCTAAAAATGGTGTAAAAATTATAATAAAGAAACATACAGTTTATTTAGAATCAATAAAAGCTATTTATAATTATTATATTAAACAAAGGAATATTAATAAATTTTATTTTAAAAATATTATGAATAAATATTCTATTTTAAATAAATATTGTTTTTGGTTTTTTGAATATATGTCAAATTTTAAATTAATTAAATAACATTTTTTCACAAGTTTTTATTAAATTTGAAACAGTAAATCCAAATTTTTTAAATAAATCTTTAGGTTTTCCTGAATAACCATAATTATTAATACCCAAAACTTCTCCATCAAGACCTACATATTTATACCACCCTGTAGGTGACCCAGCTTCTATAGCAACTCTAGCACGTATATATGGTGGTAATACAAAGTTACGATAAATTATTTTTTGTTTATCAAAGATAGATGTACAAGGCATAGAAACAACACGAATTTTTTTATTTTTTTTTTCTAAATATTTAGCGGCTTCAATTGCTATAATAACTTCAGACCCACTTCCTATTATTATTAAATCAGGTAAATATTGGCAATCTCTTATAATATAACCTCCCAGTTTTATATTAGTAATTTGATTAGAATTACGTTTATTTATAGATAATTCTTGACGTGATAAAATTATTGCTGTTGGTCCTTCTTTATTTTCTATTGCAGATAACCATGCAGCAGCAGTTTCAGTAGAGTCAGCGGGTCTCCAAACATTTAATTCTGGAATAGCACGTAATGCTTCTAATTGCTCTATAGGTTGATGTGTAGGACCATCTTCACCTAAACCTATTGAATCATGAGTAAAAACATGAATTATATGAAGTTTAGAAATTGCAGACATGCGAATAGCATTATACATATATTCCATAAATACAAGAAAAGTTGCATCATATGGAATAAAACCTCCATGATAAGCAATTCCATTAGATATAGCTCCCATACCAAATTCACGTACTCCATAATGTATATATGAACCATTAAAATTTTCTTTACTAATTGGTTTAGCACCTTTCCACATAGTTAAATTAGATGGAGTAAGATCTGCACTTCCTCCTAAAAGTTCAGGTATACTAGGTCCTAATATATTAAGAATATTTTGAGAAGCTTTACGTGATGCAATATATTCACATTTTTCTTGAATTTCTTTTATAATTTTATTACTATCTAAATATTCTGGTAAATTTTTTCTATATCTACGTTTTAATTCATTAGCTAATTGGGGATATTTTTTTTTATATTCTTCAAAATTTTTATTATAATTATATTCTAATTTATTACCTTTATCTATTGCATTCCATGCATTATAAATTTTTTTAGGTATTTTAAATGGAGCATAATTCCAATTAAGTTGTTTTCTAACAAGTTTTATTTCAATGTCACCTAATGGGGCACCATGACATTCAGATGTTCCATATTTATTAGGAGATCCAAAACCAATAATAGTATTACAAATAATTAAAGAAGGTTTTTTAGTAATTATTTTTGCTTTTATAATTGCTTTATTTATTTCTTCAGCATTATGACCATTTATAGGTCCTATTACATTCCAATTATAAGATTCAAAACGTTTATATGTATCATCAGTAAACCACCCATTAGTATTCCCATCAATAGATATACCATTATTATCATAAAATACTATTAAATTTCCTAAACCTAAAGTTCCAGCTAAAGAACAAACTTCATGACTAATACCTTCCATTAAACAGCCATCCCCCACAAATGTCCATATTCTATGATCAATAATTTTATAATTTTTACGATTAAATTTAGCCGATAGAATACGTTCAGCAATGGCCATTCCTATTGCATTTGCTAGACCTTGTCCTAAAGGTCCTGTTGTTGCTTCTATACCTAATGTCTGATTATATTCAGGATGTCCTGGTGTTTTAGATTCTAATTGTCTAAAATTTTTAAGATCATGTATTGATAAATTATAACCAGTTAAATGTAATAATGAATAATGTAACATTGAACCATGTCCATTAGAAATAATAAATCTATCTCTATTTTCCCAATTAGGATTATTCGGATTATGTTTTAAATGATTATTCCAAAGTACTTCAGCGATATCAGCCATTCCCATAGGCATTCCAGGGTGACCAGAATTAGCTTTTTGTATAGAATCTATAGAAATAATACGAATAGCATTTGCAAGCTGCCTACGATTAATATATAACATAATATTAACTCATCCTTAATTTATTTATAAATTTAAAAAATTTATGATTTTAACAAAATTGGATATCAGTTTTGAATTTTTTCCACCTATCACTAAATTGGGAAAAAAAAACTTATTAATATCAATTGATAAATTAATTAAATTTAATCCTAAATTTTTTTCAATTACATTTGGAGCATGTGGTAATAAAAATACATTTGATACTGTTTTAAAAATTAAAAACAAATGTTTATATGTAAATATTGTTCCTCATTTATCATGTATATCAATAAAACGTAATGAATTAATTAACTTACTTTATAAATATAAAGTATCAGGAATAAAAAGTATAGTAGTATTACGAGGTGATAAATATTATAATAATTATATAGCAGAATTACATTATGCTAATGAATTAATTCAATTTATTAGAGATGAATCAGGAAATTATTTTGAATTAATTGTAGGCGCTTATCCAGAAATGCATTCAGAAGCTTTTAATTTTGAAAAAGATTTAAATAATTTTGCTAATAAAATGAAAGTGGGAGCTAATAAAGCTATTACACAATATTTTTATGATGCAAGAGCTTATTTTAATTTTATTGAATGTTTAAAAAAAATAGGTTTTGAAAAACCTATTATACCTGGAATAATGCCTATTAATAATTTTAATAAAATTTCGCATTTTTCAAATATCTGTGGTGCTAGTATACCACGTTGGATATGTAAAAAATTTGAAGCTTATGGTGATGATAATAAAAGTGCTATAGAATTTAGTAAAGAAATAATGATTAAAATTTGTAAAAATTTAATTGAAGGAGGTGCACCAGGATTACATTTTTATACATTAAATAATGTAGAACCTAGTATTGCTATATTACATGAACTTAAAAATATAATATATTGACTTATTATATAATTAATATAAAATATTATTGGGGTCATAGCTCAGCTGGTAGAGCACCTGCTTTGCACGCAGGTGGTCAGGAGTTCAATTCTCCTTGGCTCCAAAAGGATATGTTTAATATGTATGCAATAATTAACATATTAAATAAACAATACCATGTAAAAATAGGACAATACATTAAAATAGAAAAATATATTGGTAAATTTATAAATATTAAAATATTATTAATATATAGTAATAATAATAATAATATTAATATTGGTTATCCATATATTAATAATAATTATGTAATTACAGAAATTATTTTTAATAAAAAAGAAAAAAAAATAAAAATTATAAAATTTCATCGTAGAAAACATCATATGAAATGTCAAGGACATAGACAAAATTTTACTATAATAAAAATAAATAAACTTAATAATAATTTTATAAATTGTTAATTTATAATATATATGATAAAATTTTTTAAGATTTAAATATGGCACAAAAAAAAGCAACTGGTAGCTCACGTAATGGTCGTGATTCTAAATCTAAACGATTAGGTTTAAAATTATTTGGTGGTGAATCAGTAGTAGCTGGTAATATTATTATTAGACAAAGAGGTACTAAATTTCATCCAGGAAATGGTGTAAAACTTGGAAAAGATTATACTTTATTTTCTACAAAAAATGGAATAATAGAATTTAAAAATAAAGGAATAAAAAATAATAAAATCGTTAATATTATTTAACAAAGGATAATAAATGCAATTTATTGATAAAGCTTTAATATTTATTAAGGCTGGTCAAGGTGGTAACGGTTGTTTAAGTTTTAGACGTGAAAAATTTATATCAAAAGGAGGTCCCAATGGTGGGAATGGGGGGAATGGGGGGAATATTTTTATTATTGGTGATAATTCAATTAATACATTAAGTAATTTAAAATCTAAATATTTTTATAAAGCAGAAGATGGACATCCTGGACAACATAATAACATGAGTGGTAAAAAAGGTAAAAACTTATATATTAAAGTGCCAATTGGTACAACAGTAATTGATATAGAAACTAGTGAAATAATTTTTGATATAATTATATCAGGTCAATATTTTAAAATAGCACAAGGTGGATTTAAAGGTTTAGGAAATACGTGTTTTAAATCGTCAATTAATCAAATACCTATTAAAATAACAAACGGTAAAAAAGGACAACATCGTAAGTTAATACTTGAATTAAAGTTAATAGCTGATGTAGGTATATTAGGTTTACCTAATATTGGTAAAACAACATTAATTAGTGTTATTTCTAGAGCACATCCTAAAATAGCTAATTATCCATTTACAACGTTATATCCTAATTTGGGAGTTATTAAAATGGGTGCATATGATAATTTTATTATTATAGATATTCCTCCTTTAATTAAAGGAGCTTTCAAAGGGGCTGGTTTAGGTATTACTTTTATTAAACATTTAATACGTTCAAGAGTGTTATTTCATTTTATTGATATAAGTTATAGTAATCCTATAGAATCATTTAAAATTATAATTAATGAATTAAAAAAATTTTCTTTAAATATGTTTATCAAATTTCCAAATTGGTTAATTTTAAATAAAATTGATTTATTAAATGAAAAAAAAAGATATATATTTGTTAAATATATAATTAAACATATTAATTGGAAAGGTCCAATTTTTCCTATTTCTTCTATTACAGGTGAAGGATGTAAAGAACTTGTAGAAGCTATATATTTATGGTTAAATAAACAATATAAAATAATTATGAAAGATAAAAAATATTTAGAAAAAGAAAAAAACACACGGAATATTATACAAAAAGAATCATTAAAATATTAATTTTTTTATAAAAAAGGAGTAATAATTAGTGAAAAATATTAAAAAATCTCGTAATAGAGAAAAAAATAAAATAAAAAAAAGACTACATAATACTAGTCAACGGTCTATGTTACGTACTTTCATTAAACGTATACTTAAAGCTATTGAACAAAAAAATTATAATATATCAATGTTAGAATTTAAAAAATCACAGTCAATTTTGGATAGAATAGCTGATAAAGATATTATATCTAAAAAAAAAATAGCACGTATTAAAAAAAGAATTCAATATAAAATTAAAAAATTAATTATTAATTAATTTTATTTTGTTAAAATTTATGATTAATAATATTAATAAATATAAAAATACTTTAAATTTACCTATTACTAATTTTCCAATGCGAGGTAAATTACCAATACAAGAACCTAAGCGTATAATAAATTGGCGTGATATTAAATTATATGAAAAATTACGTAAAGCACGTAAAAAATGTAAAAAATTTATATTACATGATGGCCCACCTTATGCAAATGGAAATATTCATATGGGTCATGCATTTAATAAAATTTTAAAAGATTTTATTATAAAATATAAAACATTATCAGGTTTAGATACTCCTTATATTCCTGGTTGGGATTGTCATGGATTACCAATAGAACATAAAATTGATACTATTTATGGTAAAACTTTATCATCAAAAAAAAAAAGAGAATACTGTCGTATTTATGCAAAAAATCAAGTAATTAATCAAAAATTGGATTTTATGCGATTAGGGGTTTTAGGTAATTGGACTAATCCATATTTAACAATGAATTTTATTAATGAAGCATGTGAAATCAGGGCCTTATCAGAACTTTTTAAAAAAGGATATATTTTTAATGGATTGAAACCAGTTAATTGGTGTTTTGATTGTAAATCTGCAATTGCAGAAGCAGAAGTAGAGTATAATGATAAAGAATCAGATGCTATTGATGTTGCATTTCCTATAATTGAAAAAAATAAATTAGAAAAAGTATTTGGTATTAAAATTTATAAATCAACGTTAGCCGTAATTTGGACAACAACACCCTGGACTATTCCAGTTAATCAAGTTTTAAATGTAAATCCAGAAGTTTTATATGCATTAGTAGATGTAGGAAATTATCTATTATTATTAGCTGAAATACTTGTAAAAACATGTTTAACACGTTATGGTCTTAAAGGTAATATTATTGCAACAAATAAAGGTAATACCTTATATGATATTAAATATATTCATCCTTTTATAAATAAATTTTCTATTATATGTTTAGCTAATTATGTACAATGTACATCTGGAACAGGAATAGTTCATTCAGCCCCTGCTTATGGTACAGATGATTTTTATAATTATAATTTAATTAATAATAAAATTATTAATCCTATTCAAAGTAATGGATATTTTATAAAATCATTTCCTATTGTAGGAGGTATGTTAATATGGAAAGCTAATTTTAAAATTATAGAAAAACTTAATAAATTAGGATATTTATTATACCATAAAAAAATTATACATAATTATATGTATTGTTGGCGACATAAATCACCATTAATTTATCGTGTTACACCTCAATGGTTTATTAATATTGATAAAAAAAATTCTGAAGGAAAATCATTACGTAATATTGCATTAAAAAAAATTAACTCAATAATATTTTTACCACATTGGGGGAAATCACTATTATATAATATGATTAAAACTCGTCCTGATTGGTGTATTTCTAGACAACGTAATTGGGGAGTACCAATTCCATTTTTTATACATAACAAAACAGGTAAATTACATCCTAATACAATAGAAATACTAGAATTAGTAGCAAAAAATATAGAAAAATGTGGAATTGAAGCTTGGTTTAATATTGATAAGAATGATTTACTAGGATATGACTTAAAAGATTATAATAAATTTGAAGATATACTTGATGTCTGGTTTGATTCTGGAACAACACATTATCATGTGTTCTCAGGATCTCATCCAATGAAAAATAATTATTCTGATTTGTATATAGAAGGATTAGATCAATATAGAGGATGGTTTCAGTCATCTTTATTAACAAGTATAGCAATATATAATGCTATACCATATAATTATGTAATAACACATGGATTTATTGTTGATGCTAACGGGAAAAAAATGTCAAAATCAGAAAATAACATTATTAGACCAATGGAAGTAATAGAAAAATTAGGTGCAGATGTTTTACGTTTATGGGTTGCATCAACAGATTATTCTGGAGAAATAACAATTTCAAATGAAATTTTAAAAAATACAGTAGAAGCTTATAGAAAAATACGTAATACAGCACGGTTTTTGTTAGCAAATATATATGATTTTGATCCACAATATAATATTATTTCTTTTGAAAAAATGATTTCATTAGATAAATGGGCAATTGATTGTACAGCATTATCACAATTACAAATTAAAAATGCATTTGAAAAATATAACTTCAAAGATATTTATAAATATATTTATATTTTTTGTAATAAATATATGGGTGCTTTTTATTTTGATATTATAAAAGATAGACAATATACAACAAAGAAAAATTCTATAGCTAGACGTAGTTGTCAAACAGCATTATATCATATTTTAAAATCACTAAATATTTGGATTACACCAATTTTATCTTTTACAGCTGATGAAATTTACGAAAAAATTCCTGGTAAACGTTTAGAGAGTGTTTTTTTAGAAACATGGTACGATGATTTATTTATGTTATCAGATAATGATTATATGAATAGGGATTTTTGGAATAATATAATTCTTGTTAAGCAAGCTGTTAATAAATGTATAGAAGATTACAGACTTTCTGGTTTAATTAAAGCATCAATAGATACTGAGGTTATTCTTTATGTAGATAAATATTATTATAAAATTTTATCTAAATTAAAAAATGAATTACGATTTGTATTTATTACTTCAGAAGCTAAAATATTTCCAATTGACTTAGGTATGTCAGCTATAAAAACTGAAATACATGGTTTAAAACTTAATATTAAATTAAGTTCTTATTGTAAATGTGAACGTAGTTGGGAACGTAGATCAGATGTAGGAACTAATTATAAACATCCCACATTATGTGCTAGGTCTATTTTAAATCTACCCGAAGGTCCGGGTGAAGATAGGTATTATGTATGATAAAAAGTTTATGGATAAAAATTATATTAATATTGTTTTTTTTAGATTATTTAAGTAAAATAATAGCCAAAATATTATTAAGTTTTAATTTTCCTATTAAATTTAAATTTTTAACTTTAATTTTAATATATAATTATAGTACTGCTTTTAATTTATTTAAAAATTTAAATTATATAATTATATTTATAAGTATAATTATAATTTATAATTTATATAAACTTTTATTAAATATTAATAATAAAAATTTATTAGGAATAGCTATATCTATTATTATAGGAAGTATATTAGGAAATCTATCAGAAAGAATATTACATGGATATGTTACTGATTTTATTTCTTTCAAATTAAATAAATTTTGCTATATTGTATTTAATTTATCTGATATTGGAATACTTATTGGTTTATATATAATAATATATGATATTATTTATAATAATTAATAATTAAAAAAACAATATGTTAAACAATATTAAATATAAAAAATATATTCCTCATTTTATGAAAGGTATGCGATTAGATAATGCAGCTAATTTGTTATTTAATAAATTTTCACGTGAAAATATAAAACGTTGGATAAAAGAAGGTAATTTAACAATAAATGGTATTATAGTAAAGCCTAGTTATAATATTAATTATGGACAATTAATTATATTATCTGTTTATTTAAAAACAATATATGAATTTGAATACAAGCCTGAATTAATTGAATTTAACATTGTATATGAAGATAAAAGTGTTATTGTAATAAATAAATCATATGGTTTAATAGTACATCCTGCCTGTGGTAATATAACAGGTACATTATTTAATGCACTTTTGTATTATAATTCAAATTTTACTAAATTACCACGTGCAGGTATTGTACATAGACTTGATAAAAATACTACTGGATTAATATTAATAGCTAAAACATTAAATGCATATATCTCTTTAGTTAATCAGTTTAAAAAAAAATATATTATTAGAGAATATGATGCTATCATAATAGGTAATATTACTGGAAATGGTTATATTAATGCCCCCATTGATCGTAATCCTAAATATCGTAAAAAACAATCAGTAATATATAATGGAAAAATTGCAATTACACATTATAGGGTAATTGAAAATTTTAATGGATATACATATATTAAATGTTATTTAGAAACAGGAAGAACACATCAAATAAGAGTACATATGAATTATTGTAAGTTACCATTATTAGGTGATCCTATATATAATATAAAATTACATAAAAATTTTAAAAGACAAGCATTACATGCATGTAGATTAAGGTTTATACATCCTATATATTATAAAAATATAAGTATATATGCTCCTATGCCTCAGGATATGTATAAATTATTAAAATAAATTAAGGTAATGTAATTGTGGAACTGTTATCAGGCGCAGATATAATTATTAGGTTCCTTAAAGATGAAGGAATTAAATATGTTTATGGATATCCTGGAGGAGCTGCATTACATATATATGATGCATTATTTAGACAAAATTTTATTAAACATATTTTAGTACGTCATGAACAAGCAGCTACACATATGGCAGATGGTTATGCCAGGGCTACTGGTAATCCAGGTGTAGTGTTAGTAACGTCTGGCCCAGGTGCTACTAATGCAGTTACCGGAATAGCAACTGCTTATATGGATTCTATACCTATGATTGTTATTTGTGGACAAGTAGCTAGTAATATGATTGGAGAAGATGCTTTTCAAGAAATTGACATAATAGGGATTACGCGTACAATCGTAAAACATAGTTTTACTATTAATCATCCATTAGATATTCCAATAATACTAAAAAAAGCATTTTATATTTCTAAAACAGGAAGACCTGGACCTGTTTTAATTGATATTCCTAAAGATATGACTTTACCTACAGAATTATATGAATATATTTATCCACAAAAAATTGAAATTAGTTATTATAATAATAACAATTTAAATTTTTATAATGATACTCAAATTAAGAAAGCTATTAAGATTATTTTAAATTCAAAAAAACCTGTATTATTTGCTGGGGGAGGAGTAATAATTGATAATGCAAGTAAAGAACTTTTTACTTTAGTTCAATACCTTAATTTACCTGTAATTACTTCATTAATGGGCATAGGTTCTTATCCTCAAGATAATTCTCAATATATAGGTTGGGTAGGCATGCATGGTTCTTTTGAAGCTAATAACGCTATGCATTATGCAGATTTAATTATTTGTATTGGTGCACGTTTTGATGATCGTGTCACTAATAATGTGATAAAATTTTGTCCACTTGCAAAAATTATTCATATTGATATAGATCCTAGTTCAATATCTAAAACTGTTTATGCTGATATTAAAATAATAGGTTATGCTAAAGATGTATTAAATGATATTATAATTATACTTAATAATTATAAATATATAAAAAATAGAAAAATTTTTCTAGAATATTGGTGGAAATGTATTCAAGAATGGCGAAAAAAAATAAAAGTTTATGAATTATATGATAAAAATGATTTATTAAATCCTAAAAAAGTTATAGAATCAGTACACAAAATAACTAATGGTGATGCATTTGTAGTAACTGATGTAGGACAACATCAAATGTTTGTTGCGCAATATTATAAATTTAATAAACCAAGATTTTTTATTACTTCTGGAGGATTAGGTACAATGGGGTTTGGGTTACCTGCAGCCATGGGGATTAAACTATGTTTCCCTAAAAAACATGTTATATTATTTACAGGAGAAGGTAGTTTTCAAATGATGATGCAAGAATTATCTACATGTAAACAATTTAATATACCTATAAAAATAATAAATTTAAATAATGGAACTTTAGGTATGGTACGACAATTACAAAATTTAAATTATGATTCTAGATATTCTAATTCAAATATAGAATCATTACCCAACTTTAAACATTTATTTAATGCTTATGGTTTTAAAACAATGTCAATAAAAACATTATCAGAATTAGATTATACATTAAAAAAAGCTTTTTTTAAAAATGAATTAATTTTTATAGATATTTATATTGACCATAATAAACATGTTTATCCTATGCAAATTCCTTTAGGATCTATAAATGATCTTATAATTAATATTGAAAAAACTATATAAAAGGTATTTTATATGCAAGTTTTTTATGATAAAGATTGTAATATTTCTTTAATAAAAAAAAAAAAAGTAACCATTATAGGTTATGGTTCTCAAGGAAATGCGCATGCTAATAATCTAAAAGATTCTGGAGTAGATATTACTGTTGCATTACGTAAAACATCTCTTTCTTGGAATAAAGCTAAATCAGCAGGTATTAAAGTAGCAGAAATAACAGATGCTATTTATAATGCTGATGTTGTTATGATTTTAATACCTGATGAATTACAAAAAATAATTTATTATAAATATATTGAATCTAAAATTAAAAAAGGTGCCACATTAGCATTTGCACATGGGTTTAATATACATTTTCAACAAATTGAACCTCGTGAAGATTTAGATGTAATTATGATTGCTCCTAAAGCTCCAGGTCATACAGTACGTGCTACTTATAAAAAAGGATATGGGGTACCAACTTTAATTGCAGTTTATCAAGATAAATCTAAAAAAGCTAAAGACCTGGCGCTTTCATATGCAAGTGCTAATGGTGGAGGTAAAGCTGGGATTATACATACTACCTTTAAAGAAGAAACAGAAACAGATTTATTTGGAGAACAAGCAGTGCTTTGTGGTGGACTAACGGCATTAATAAAAGCTGGTTTTGAAACACTTGTAGAAGCTGGATATGCACCTGAAATGGCTTATTTTGAATGTTTACATGAACTTAAATTAATAATTGATTTAATATATGAAGGTGGTATGTCTGATATGCGATATTCAATATCCAATACTGCTGAATATGGTGATTACCTTATAGGTCCAAGGATTATAACTGAAGAAACAAAAAATATAATGCGTAATATCTTAAAAGAAATACAAAATGGTTCTTTTGCTAAAGATTTTATTTTAGATAATCAAGCCGGTTTTGCAACACTAAAAGCCAAAAGACGTATTAATGAAGAACATGAAATTGAAAAAGTTGGGTATAAATTACGTAAAATGATGCCGTGGATTTCATCTAATAAAATGATTAATAGAAATATAAATTAAATATTTTCAATAATTTTAAATTTTTTTATAAAATGAATATATATATATTTATTTTCTTTTAATATTAAAATATCTTTTTTTAATAATAATATAGGAGCTTTATTCATAAAATATTGATTTATCAATTTATATGCTATATTCTTAATAATTATTTTTTTTTTAATTATATTTTTTTTTATTATTTCTATTTCTGTTTGTTTATTTATTATCATTTTATTAATTAATATATGTAACTCCATATTACCTACACGATTAAAAAAAGAAATATTAATAATTTTTTTTACAAAATTAACATAACTTAATTTAGTAAATTTATAAATTAAATGCATATTTTCTATAAATCGTAATTGATCTTTTTCATTCCCACCTAAAATATAAATTACTAATAGTTTATTGGGATAAATATTAATTTCAGATCGTATATTTCGAATAGTATGAATTACATTTTTTAACCATTCTATATCTTCTATAGCATATTTATTAATCTTATTTATATAAGCAACTGGCCACTTATTATTCATAATTGAAAAATTATTTCTGTTATCAGTATTAGAATATAATTGTATAAAACATTGCCAAATTTCTTCAGTAATAAACGGTATCATTGGATGTGCTAAAAGTAATATATTTTCTAATACATATATCAATATATTACGTGTACCTAATTTATAAATATTATTTTTTTTATCTTCTAAAATAAATTTTGAATATTCTATATACCAATCACAATATTCATTCCATATAAATTCATATAATACCTTAGCAGCATTATCAAATCTATATTCTTTTAAAGCATTTGTTATTTTTATTTTAAGTTTTTGAATAATAGATATAATATATATATCTAATAATGTTAATTTTATTGATGTATTATATTTTCCACAATCTTTTCCTTTAATATTTAATAATACATAACGTGCGGCGTTCCATAATTTATTACAAAAATTATTATATCCATCTAGTGTTTTTATATTAAATTGAATATCACGTCCTGTTGAAGCAATAGATAAAAAATTATAACGTAATGCATCAGTACCATATTTCTTAATTCCATATGGAAATTCTATTTTAGTATTTTTTATAATTTCTTTAATTTTTTTAGAGTTTTTAATATTTATAATACGTTTTTTTATTAAATCATCAATAGTGATTCCATCAATCAAGTCAATAGGATCTAAAACATTACCTTTAGACTTAGACATTTTTTTTCCTTTATTATCAATAACTACCCCGTGTACATAAACTATATTAAAAGGCACTTGTTTTGTGAATTTCAAAGACATCATAATCATACGAGCCACCCAAAAAAAAATAATATCAAAACCTGTAATTAATGTAGTAGTAGGATAAAAATTAAATAAATCTTCTGTTAAATTAGGCCAATCCATAGCTCCAAATATCCATAATCCAGAACTAAACCAAGTATCTAGAACATCATTATCTTGACGTAAATTTATATTCATTTTTAATTTATATTTTTCACGTACTTCATTTTCATTACGTGCAATATATATATTATCTTTATCATCAAACCATGCTGGAATACGATGTCCCCACCATAATTGACGAGATATACACCAATCTTTAATATTTTTCATCCAAGATAAATACATATTTTCATAATTATTAGGTATAAATTGTATATATCCTTTTTCAACAGCTTTTATAGCAGGTTTTGATAAAGATTCTATATTAATAAACCATTGATCTGTAAGTAATGGTTCTATAATTACACCTGATCGTTCACCATAAGATACTTTTAAAGTATAATCTTCAATTTTTTCTAATAAACCCATTTTATTCATATCATTAATAATAATTTTACGTGCATCTTTTATATAAAGATCTATATAACGTTGTGGTAAGTTTGTATTTAATTTATTTATAATTTTATTTTTATAACTGTAAATTTCTAATTTTGACCGTATTTTGGCTTCTTTTGTTAGTATATTTATTAATATACTATCATTACGTTTTCCTATATCGTAGTCATTAAAATCATGTGCAGGCGTAACCTTAATACAACCAGTTCCAAATTCAGGTTTTACATAAGTATCTGCAATTATGGGAATTTTTCTATCAACTAATGGTAATTTAATAAATTTTCCAATTAAATATTCATAACGTTTATCTTTAGGATTAACAGCAACACAAGTATCTCCAAGTATAGTTTCAGGACGTGTTGTTGCAACAACTATATAATTTTTACCTTCTTTAGTAGTAATATATTTATCAAAAAAAGGATAACGAAAATACCATAATGAACTATTTTCTTCAATATTTATAACTTCTAAATCTGATATAGCAGTCAATAAAAATGGATCCCAATTTACAAGACGTTTACCACGATAAATTAAACCTTCATCATACAATGAAATAAAAATTTTTTGCACAAGTTTAGAAAAATTTTTATCCAGAGTAAAACGTTGGCGTGACCAATCAACGCTACTACCCATTCTTTTGATCTGACGCGTAATATTTTCATTATATTTAATTTTCCATTCCCAAATTTTTTTTATAAATTCATTACGTCCAATATCATTCCGTGATTTTTTTTCGTCATAAAATAAATTCTTTTCTACAAGTATTTGTGTTGCAATACCTGCATGGTCTGTACCAAATTGCCATAATGTATTATAACCTTGCATTCGCTTCCAGCGAACTAGCGTATCTATTAATGTATGTTGAAAAGCATGTCCCATATGTAAGTTTCCAGTAATATTAGGAGGGGGAATCATTATTGAAAATGAATGACCTATACCACTAGGTAAAAATAAACCACCCGAGTCCCATTTATTATACAATTTCATCTCAATAAATTTGGGTTGATAATTTTTTTCTAGATTATTTTTATACATATCAATTCAATTAAATAATTATTTATATTTTTCACGATCGAATAAATATTGAGTAATAAGACCTACTGGTCTTCCAGTAGCTTCATTATTTTCATTCAAAGCAACCCCGGCAATATCCAGATGCGCCCAAGGATATTTTTGAGCAAATCGTAAAAGATAACAAGCTGCTGTAATTGCCCCGCTATCTGAGCCACTACTTATATTAGCTATATCTGCCAAACAAGAATTTATTTTATTTTGATAATCTTTCCATAATGGCATAGGCCATACTCTGTCCCAGGTTTTATTAGCAGCTTTAATTAAATTAACTGTTAGATTATTATCATTTGAAAATAAACCAATAGCATGGTGACCTAGTGCAACTACACATGCTCCAGTTAAAGTAGCTATATCAATAACACTAGCTGGTTTAAAACGTTCAGCATAAGTTAAAGCATCACATAATAATAATCGTCCTTCTGCGTCAGTATTAATAATTTCTACAGTAATACCATTTAAAGTTTTTATAATATCTCCTGGTTTAATTGATTTTCCATCTGGCATATTTTCTGCTGCTACAATAATAGCAACTAAATTAATTTTAATTTTAGTAGTTATGATAGTTTTCATAGTTCCCAAAATACTAGCAGCACCACACATATCAAATTTCATTTTTTCCATATTATTACTTGGTTTAATTGAAATTCCCCCAGTATCAAAAGTAACACCTTTTCCAACTAATACATGTGGTGAGTCAGTTTTTTTTGATCCTATATATTCAATTATAATTAAACGTGGGGGTTGTTCACTCCCTTTACCTACAGCATAAATAGCATTAGCACCTAAATTTTTAATATCAAATTCATCATATATAGTAATATTTAAATTATTTTTTTTACTTAATTTTAATGCTTCATCAGAAATATATTGAGGTGTACAAATGTTACTAGGTAAATTACTAAGTTTTCTAGCATAATTAATTCCTTCACCAACAGCTTTTCCTATAAATATAGCATTTTCTATAATTTGTATTTTAGAACTATTATTAAATAATAAATCTATATGTTGTAAACTAACATTAAATTGTTTACTTTTATTTTTAAAATTATAGTTATATGAATATATAATTGCCAGTTCACTAATTATACGTGTTTGAAATTCAATTTCATAATTTGTAAATGTATGTTCATTAATAACAATTGCTATTCTATTTATTGTTAATTTTATAATATCTTTAAACATTGTATTTATAATATTTCTAATATTATATATATTTATATTTTTTCCTAATCCTATTAATAAAATTATTTTTGTATAACTTAATTTAATTTCATGAATAAGTAAAGTAACACCTATATTAGCAGTAAAATAACCATTTTTAATTAAACGTATAATGATATTAACAAGATTATCATCAAATTTTTTAAAATTTTTTTTATTGTCATTGTAACTTTTAAATAAGAATATAATTAGACATGGAGTATAATATTTATTATAATTAAATTCAACAATAGAAATTTTCATAATTATGATCCTTAATTAAAACAATACATTTAAAATTTGATATTTATTTTTTTTAACTATATTAAATATAGTATAAAAGTAATATTTATATATAAATATATTTTTTAAAAATGAATTTTATTCCCCAACGTGAAGACTTCGATAGATATATATTACACACTTATTATCCACAGTATGCTATTCCAATTAAAGGATATGGTAGTATCCTATGGGATCAACATGGTAAAGAATATATTGATTTTTCTAGTGGAATAGCTGTAAATTCATTGGGTCATTGTAATCCTGCATTGATATCAATTTTAAAAAACCAATCAAATAAAATTTGGCATATATCTAATGTATATACTAATGAACCAGCTATACAATTAGCTAATAAAATAATATATAATACATTTGCTGATAAGGTTTTTTTTTGTTCTTCTGGTGCTGAAGCAAATGAAGCTGCTATTAAATTAGCACGTCGTTATGCAAATAATATTAATAAAAAAAAATATCAAATAATATCATTTATAAAATCTTTTCATGGTCGTACTTTTTTGACTATGAGTATAGGTGGGCAAAAAAAATATTCTAATGGTTTTGGACCATTGCCTAATGGTATAATTCATGCTGAATTTAATAATTTAGAGAGTATATACCAATTAATTAATAATAATACTTGTGCAGTAATATTAGAGCCTATACAAGGGGAAGGTGGAGTAATTACTGCAAATAATGATTTTTTAAATGGTATTCGTAAACTCTGTGATGCTTATAACGCATTATTAATTTTTGATGAAGTACAGTGTGGGATGGGGCGTACTGGTAAACTTTATAGTTATATGCACTATAATATTATACCAGATATATTAACATCAGCGAAAGCAATTGGTGGAGGATTTCCATTAGCAGCTATGCTTACTACTAATAATATTGCAGATATATTTATTGTTGGAAATCATGGATCTACTTATGGAGGTAACCCTCTAGCTTGTGCATTAGGAAATACATCTTTTGAGATTATATCGTCTATTGAAATTATAAGTTGTATACAAAACCTTAATGATTTTTTTTTGCAATGCATAAATGAAATAAATTATGAATTTAATATATTTAAAGATATACGTGGTATTGGATTACTAATTGGAGTTGAAATAAAAGAAAAATATAATAAAAAGGTTCGTAATATTATTAAAGAAACTTTTAATCAAGGTGTTATGGTTATTGTTGCAGGTGGTAATAGTGTATTAAGATTTACTCCACCATTAATAATAAAATTAGAAGAAATTGAAGAAGGCATGATTAGATTTTGCAATGCATTAAATATAATAAATTATAATTAATTTTTATGTCTAAAATTATAGATATACATGCAAGGGAATTAATTGATTATAGAGGAAATACTAATATTTATTTAGAAATTTTACTTCAAAATGGTGTCCGGTCATTTTCTTATGTACCTATAAATGAAAAATATGATAAATATTTTGTTAAAAAATTAATAAAATTAATAAATACAAAAATATGTAAATATTTATTAGGATTAGATTCAAATTATCAATATAAAATTGATAAATTAATGATTGAAATAGATGGAAATAATAAATATAATTTAGAGGCTATCTTAGCAGTATCTATAGCAGTAACTAAAGTATCGGCAAAAAATAATGGACTTGAAATTTACGAATATATTTCTGAACTTTATGGTAAACCTGGAAAATATTGTATGCCTGTGCCAATTATGAATATTATAAATTTTGATATACATGCTAATAATATAGATATTATAGAATTAATGATTCAACCAATTAAAGCAAAAAATTTTAGTGAAGCATTACGTATTGTAGCATATATTATTTATAATTTAAAAAATATTTTGTATACAAAAGGCTTATATAAATTTTGTATAAATAATATTTTATATAATACAGATATATTAGAAATTATTCATAATTTTGTAAATAAATCTGGTTACAATTTAGAAAAAGAAATTGTAATAGCTATTAATTGTGCTTCATCTAAATTTTATAAAAATGGTAAATATATATTTGATGGTAAAATATTTAATACAATAAGTTTTATAAATTATTTATTAGAATTAATTAAAAAATATAATATTTTTTATATTGAAGATGCTATAAATGAATTAGATTGTACAGGTTTAAAACTATTAAATGATAAAATTAATAAAAAAATTCAAATAGTTAATGATAATTTATTTATAAAAAAAGAACTTGAAAAAGGTAAAGATAATTATAATTCTATATTAATTAAACTTAATAAAATTGGTACAATTACAGAAACTATAAATGTTATTAAAATTGCAAAAAAACTTAATTATACAGTTATTATTTCAAATAAAGGAGAACCAGATGATACAATTATTTATGATTTATCTGTTGGTACTTGTACTGGTCAAATAAAATTTTTTTTTAATAGTGCATATAAATATAATAGACTTTTATTAATTGAAAATCAATTAAAAATTAATCACATCCCTTATGGATGGGGGTTAATTAATTAATTTTTTTATATTATATTTTATTTATTATAATTTGTATATTTTATTGTATATATCAAATTTTTAAAAATATCCCCCCGTATTTTATATTATATTTTATTTATTATAATTTGTATATTTTATTGTATATATCAAATTTTTAAAAATATCCCCCCGTATTTTATATTATATTTTATTTATTATAATTTGTATATTTTATTGTATATATCAAATTTTTAAAAATATCCCCCGTATTTTATATTATATTTTATTTATTATAATTTGTATATTTTATTGTATATATCAAATTTTTAAAAATATCCCCCGTATTTTATATTATATTTTATTTATTATAATTTGTATATTTTATTGTATATATCAAATTTTTAAAAATATCCCCCGTATTTTATATTATATTTTATTTTTCAAGAAATTTTATTTTTCCTAAAATTCCGTCCCATTTTTCTGCATATTTTAACTGATCTTTTTTTTTATTAATATTTGGCCATATGTATGAAAGTTCTGAATTTAATTCAATAAATTTTTTTTGATTTTGTGGTATTTCATTTTCTGAATAAATAGCTTTAGCAGGACATTCAGGCTCACAAAGTGCACAATCAATACATTCATCAGGATTAATAACTAAAAAATTAGGACCTTCATAAAAACAATCAACAGGACATACTTCTACACAAGTAGTATATTTACAAAGTATACAATTTTCAGTAACTACAAAGGCCATACTTATATCCTAAAATTTTATTTATTTTCTAATTTTACTAATATTTCTCTAGCACGTAATATTACATTTATAGGTATTCCGGCTAACTTAGCTACATGAATGCCATAACTATGATTAATAGGACCTTTTTTTATTTTATACATAAATATTATTTCATTTTCATGTTGTAAAGAGCTCATATGTATATTAGAAACTCCATATATTTTATTTTCTAATTCTGTTATCTCAAAATAATGTGTTGCAAATAATGTAAAAGTACCGCGGTTTGCTAAATCTTCTGCACTAGCCCAAGCTAATGCTAACCCATCAAAAGTACTTGTACCTCTACCAATTTCATCTATTAATACCAAGCTTTGTGATGTAGCATTATGTAAAATATTTGCTGTTTCGTTCATTTCAATCATAAATGTTGATCTACCACTTGCAATATCATCTGATGACCCTATACGTGTAAATATTTTATCAATAGATCCGATTTCAACATATTTGGCAGGTACAAAACTTCCTGTATAAGATAGCAAAACAATTAATGCATTTTGACGCATATAAGTTGATTTACCTCCCATATTAGGACCAGTAATAATTTTCATATTATTCTTTTCATCAAATAATAAATCATTAGATATAAAAGTATTTTTACAAATATTTTCTACAATAATATGACGTCCTTCTAAAATTTTAATACCAAAATTAATATTAACATTTAATTTTGGTCTAATTAAATTTAATGTTAATGCTCTTTCAGCAAATGTAGTTAACACATCTAAATTAGATAATGCTTTAGCACTTTTATATAAATTATTTAATTTAAAATTTATTATATCTATTATTTTTTCATATAAAAATTTTTCACGTGTTAAGGCACGATATTTAGAAGATAATATTTTTTCTTCAAATATTTTTAATTCTGTAATTATAAATCTTTCTGAATTTTTAAGTGTTTGTTTACGAATATAATTATCAGGAACATATTTTGTTTTTTCTTTAGGAATTTCAATAAAATAACCATTAACACGATTATAACTAACTTTTAATTTAGAAAAACCAGTGCGTGCTTTTTCTTTATTTTCTATATTCAATATATAATTAGCAGATTGATTATGTAAATTATTAATGTCGTCTAATTCTTGATCGTAACCTTTTTTTATTACTCCACCTTCACGAATTCCTGTTGGGGGATTTTTTACAATTGAGTTACATAACAATTGTTCTAAATATGGATATGGTACAATATATTTACATAAGTCATCTAAAAAAGATCCTTTTTCTAAATTAGATAGTATATTAAAAATTTCAGGTAATGCAATCAAAGCATCACGTAACCGCGCAATATCACGAGGACTAGCACTTTTAAGAGCAATCCTTGAAATAATTCTCTCAATATCACCAATTTTTTTAAGGCTATTTCGTAATTTATCAATAATATTATATTTTAATATTAATGATATAGCATTTTGTCTAGTTTCAATTATATTAATATTTCTTAATGGACTATTTAACCATCTACGTAATAATCTACTTCCCATTGCCGTCATAGTTGTATCCATTATAGTAAAAAGTGTATTAGTAGTGCCACCTTGTAAATTATAATTTATTTCAAGATTTTTTCTACTGGCTGAATCAATAATGATTATGTCATCTCTATTTTCTACACAAAAATCCATTATATGAGGTAAAGCAGTACGTTGTTTATCAAATACATAATTTAATAATGCCCCGGCAGCACAAATTCCATTATGCATATTTTCTACTCCAAATCCATTTAAATTTATAACTTTAAGTTGTTTACAAATAATATCTTTTGCATTATCAAAATTAAAATTATAATTACTTATACGTCGTAATCCATTATGATTTTCTATATCAGGAAATAAATTTGAAAATTGTGTTAATGATTCAGATATTAAAATTTCTGATGGAGAAATTCTACTAATCTCTGACAGCAGATCATCTACTTTTTCTAATTCTAATGCTCCGAATCTGCCACTTGATATTTCTAACCAAGATAAACCTATATTAATTTTTTTACAGTTAATATTTTTATAAAATATATTATCACAATAAATAGATATTAATATATTTTCATAACGAGCATTAAGAAGTGACTCTTCATGAAGAGTACCTGGGGTTATAATTCTTACAACTTGCCTATCCATAATTTTTTTTGATTCAGTAGGTTCTCCAATTTGCTCACAAATTGCTACAGATTTTCCTGATCGTACTAATTTAGAAATATAAACATCTAAACTATGATAAGGAATTCCTGCCATTGGTATTGGAATACCACCTAATTTTCCACGACTAGTAAGAGTTATATCAAGTAATACTGATACACATTTTGCATCTTCGAAAAATAGTTCATAAAAATCACCCATACGAAAAAAAAGAATAACATCCATATGGTTTTTTTTTATTTGAAGATATTGTTCTATAATAGGAGTAGCAGTTTTTATATTCATAATTATTAACTTATTTATTAATAAAACTTTATAATTAAAGTTACTATTACAATAAAATTCTAAAAAATATTTATTAATAATTTTTTTATTTTATATGAATCAAGAAGAATTTAGAAAACAAGCATTATCTGAAGTATTATCTCAAATTGAACGTCAATTTGGAAAAGGGGCTATTATGCGTATGGATGGCCCACCTATAATTACAATGCCTGTAGTATCTACTGGTTCATTAGGGTTAGATATAATATTAGGTATTGGTGGGCTACCATATGGTAGAATTGTTGAAATTTTTGGACCTGAATCTTCTGGAAAAACAACAATTACGCTTTCTGTAATTGCACAAGCACAAAAACAAGGAAAAACATGCGCTTTTATTGATGCTGAACACGCTTTGGATTTAAATTATGTTGAAAAACTAGGTATTAAACGTAACAAATTATTAGTATCTCAGCCAGATACTGGTGAACAAGGATTAGAAATCTGTGATATGCTTGTTAGGTCAGGTAGTGTAGACATAATAGTTATTGATTCAGTTGCAGCACTAACACCACGTGTTGAAATAGAAGGAGAAATGGGAGATACTCATATTGGTTTACAAGCTAGACTTATGTCTAAAGCATTACGTAAGGTAACAGGACATATAAAACAAGCAAATTGTTTAGTGATATTTGTTAATCAAATTCGTATGAAAATTGGCATAATATTTGGAAATCCAGAAACAACCACTGGAGGTAATGCATTAAAGTTTTATTCTAGTGTTCGTCTTGATATTCGTCGTATAGGCACAATAAAACAAGGTGAAGAAATAATTGGTAATGATACACGTGTTAAAGTTGTAAAAAATAAAATAGCACCTCCTTTTAGACAAACTGAATTTAAAATTTTATATGGAAAGGGTATTTATCGTGTTGAAGAGATTATTAATATAGGTGTTCAATGTGGATTAATTGATAAATCTGGTAATTGGTATATTTACAATAATAAAAAAATATGTCAAGGTAAAGTTAATTTAGCACAATTTTTAGAAGAAAATATTGATATTATGAATGATATAGAGAAAAAAATACGGTCTAAATTATTAAATTTATAAAATATATAATAAATACAGTAAAAATTATGAAAAGTGAATATATACGTAAAGCCTTTTTGAATTTTTTTGAACGTCACGGACACACAAAAGTTAATTCTAGTTCACTAATACCTGATAATGATCCCACAATTTTATTTACTAATTCTGGAATGGTACCTTTTAAAAATATTTTTTTAGGAAAAAATTATAGATATTATAGTCGTGCTACTTCTGTACAAAGGTGTGTTCGGGCAGGAGGAAAACATAATGATCTAAATAATGTAGGTTATACAGGCCGTCACCATACATTTTTTGAAATGCTTGGAAATTTTAGTTTTGGTGATTATTTTAAATATAATGCAATTATATTAGCTTGGAAATTTTTAATTGAAGAATTAAAAATTCCTAAAGAAAAATTATGGGTAACAGTACATAATAATGATTATGAATCCTTAGCTATATGGGTGTATAAAATTGGTATACCAATTAATAAATTAATACGTCTTAATAAAGATAATTTTTGGCAAATGGGAAAAACTGGTCCTTGTGGACCTAGTACTGAAATTTTCTATGATTATGGTAATAATGTTTTTGGTAGCCCTCCTGGAACTAAAAATGCAGAAGGTAATCGTTATATTGAAATTTGGAATATTGTATTCATGCAGTTTGAAAAAGATGTTAATGGTAATTTAAAAAATTTACCTATACATTCTATTGATACAGGAATGGGACTAGAACGTATTTCTGCAGTTATGCTAAATATAAAATTAGGATTAGGATATTCAAATTATGAAATTGATTTATTTCAAAATATTATTAAAGCAACTATTAATTTATTAGGTAATCTAAAGATTAATTATCATTCATTACGTGTTATTTCAGATCATATTCGTTCTTCTTCTTTTTTAATAAGTGATGGTATTAGACCTAGTAATAAAGGTCGTGGTTATGTATTACGTAGAATTATTCGTAGAGCAGTGCTTCATGGTAAAAAATTAGGTATTAGTAATTTTTTTTTTTATAAGTTAGTGAAAGTACTAGATTTAGATATGGGATATATATATCCTGAATTACGTAAATCAATTAATATAATTGAAATTATTTTACTTAAAGAAGAAAAACAATTTATAAATACGTTATATAATAGCATAAATATATTTAAGAAATTAATTAATTCTTTAAAAGAAAACAATGTTATTAAAGGAAAAACAATATTTAAATTTCATGATACTTATGGTTTACCTTATGATTTAATATATGATATAGCTATAGAATATAATTTAAAATTAGATAAAATTGGCTTTGAACGTGAATTGAATGATCAACGTAAACGTATTAGATCATCAAATAAATTTTATAATAATGATTTTGTAAATAAATTAAATATTAAAGAAAAAACTATATTTACAGGTTACGATAATATAAAAAATTCAGGAAAAATTATTGCTATATTGAATAATTATAATAAATTAATTAAATATATAAAAATGGGTGAATATGTAAATATTATATTAGATAAAACTCCATTTTATGCAGAATCTGGTGGTCAAATCAGTGATATAGGTTATATAATAAATGATAAAGGATATTTTAAAGTAATATATACACAAAATAATAATATTAATTATTTACATTATGGTCTAATGGTTAAAGGAAAATTTAAATTAAATGAAAAAATAGAAGCTATTGTTAATAAATCATTTCGTATAGCTATAATGAAAAATCATTCTGCTACGCATTTATTACATGAAGCATTACGTCAGGTTATTGGTGAACATGTACAACAAAAAGGTTCATTAATAACTTCAGATTATTTGCGATTTGATATAAATCATTTTAATGCAATAAATACAGAACAAATTAAAGAAATTGAAAATATAGTTAATAAAGAAATTATAACTAATACAATTGTAAATACGCGATTAATTAAAATTAATGAAGCTAAAAATATAATAGGTAGCAGAGCACTATTTGAAAATAAATATAATAAAATAGTACGTGTTGTAATCATGGGAAATAATGATTTTTCTATTGAGTTATGCGGAGGTACACATGTATCGCGTACAGGTAATATAGGTGTATTTAATATTATTTCTGAAAGTAGTGTAGCATTTGGTATACGTCGTATAGAAGCAGTTACGGGAGAATTAGCTATTAATAAATTACGTAAAATAAAATTAATATTAAAAAATTTATCTTTACAATTTAAAGTTTCTATAAATAAAATTGAAAATCAATTTATAAAAATATTTAAAATTAATCAATTATTAGAAAAAAAAATAATTAAATTAAAATTTAATTATAATAGTAAATTAAATAAAAATGAATTATGTTATATTAATGAAATAAAAATTTTATTAAAAAAAATATATAATTGTTCAAATACAGAATTAATATGTATATTAAATAAATTTAAAAAAAAAATTTTTTCAGGGTTAGTTATTTTAATTAATTTTGATTATATTTTTAAAATAATAATAGGTGTTACTAAAAACTTAATAAATATAATTAAGGCTAATGAAATTGTAAATTTTATAATAAAAAAATTAGGAGTAGAAATAAAAGGAGGTGGTAATTTTTATATTGCACAACTTTTATATTTAAAATCGTATCAACTTAAATTAATATTATATAATATTAATTTATGGTTAAAATTAAATATTAGAATAAAAAATATGAATAAAACATTATATTAAAAAAAATATATAATTTAATTAGATGAAACACCAATAATAATTAATGTCCCTTTATATCCAAAAGTTTGGAGGGACATCTGTAAGTACGTTAAAAAAAATAAAAACTATTGTTAATAATATAAGTAACTTTTTAAAAAATGGACATAAAATAGTATTAGTCATTTCTGCTATGAGTGGAGATACTAATAGGTTAATTAGGTTTTCTAAAAAATTAAATAAAAAACCAACACCTAGAGAAATTGATATGTTAGTATCTACTGGCGAACAAATAACTATTTCATTAATTACAATTGCACTAAATACATTAGATATAGAAGCTATTTCTTATACAGGTCCACAACTAGGAATTCTTACAAGTAATAATTATACTTGTGCACGTATTAATAATATTAATCTTAATATGTTACATAATGATCTAAATGAAAATAAAGTAATAGTAGTTGCAGGATTTCAAGGTATAAATATATTAGGAAATATAACAACTCTAGGACGTGGTGGATCTGATACTACAGCAGTAGCACTTTCTGCAGCCCTACAAGCTAAAGAATGTCAAATTTATACTGATGTAGAGGGGATTTATACCACAGATCCCCGTGTATGTACTAAGGCAAAATATATATTATTTCTTACTGTCGAAGAAATGTTAGAACTTTCAAGTCTAGGATCAAAAGTTTTACAAATTCGTTCGATTGAATATGCTGGTAAATATAATGTAAAATTACGTGTACTTTCATCATTTAATAAAAATTATGGTACATTAATTATTCCAGATTACTTATTTTTATCAAACTTATATATGGAGAATCCTATGATTTCTGGTATCGCATTTAATATTAATGAATCTAAAATAACTGTATGTAATATACAAGATATTCCAGGGATGGCTTATAAAATTATAAAACCAATTTCTAATGCTAATATTAATATTGACATGATTATTCAAAATATATCTAATATTAATAATATAACAGATTTTACTTTTACTATTGAAAAAAATGATTTTATAAAAAGTTATAAAATTTTAAAAAAAAAAGTAGTTAACAATATAGGTGGCCTACTTAACATTGACGAAAAAATAACTAAAATTTCTTTAGTAGGTGTAGGTATGAAATCACAGTCTGGTGTTGCTAGTCATATGTTTAATATATTAGGAAATGAAGGAATTAATATACGTATGATTTCAACATCAGAAATAAAAATTTCTATACTTATTGATGATAAATACTTAGAAAAAGCAATATGTTCTCTTCATACTGCTTTTGGACTAAATATAAAACAAATAATACAACAAAATAATATAAATAATTAAAATTAATAGACAATTTTATATAAAATATATTATATATATAGATATAGGAGAGGTGGCCGAGTGGTTTAAGGCGCTCCCCTGCTAAGGGAGTATAGTTTTACTCTATCGAGGGTTCAAATCCCTCTCTCTCCGATATATACGAGCGTCCGTAGCTCAGCGGAATAGAGTACTTGATTACGAATCAAGTGGTCGGGGGTTCAAATCCTCTCGGGCGTGTATAATTTTTAATTAAATTTATATTGAAATAATTTATGTATAAATCAATTATATTAATTGTATCGCTATATAAATTTGTTATATTAGACAACTATGTTGAATTAAAAGAACACTTATTTAAAAAGTTGGTTTTTTATAAACTTAAGGGGACAATTATATTATCTAAAGAAGGAATAAACGGAACAATATCAGGAAATAATATAAATATATATTCAATAATAGCATGGTTAAGAATAGATGCTAGGTTAATAAATATAAATTATAACATATCTTTTTATAATAAACATCCTTTTTCTAAAAATCAAGTTAAACTAAAAAAAGAAATTGTAACATTAGGAGTACAAAATATTAATCCTAATAAGCAATACGGTAACTATGTAAATCCTGAAAATTGGAATGATTTAATTAAAAAGCAAAATATATTATTATTAGATATTAGAAATATCTATGAAATTGCATTAGGCTCGTTTAAAGGTGCAATAAACCTTAAAATTAAAAAATTTAGTGATTTTACTAAATATGTACAAAATTTCAAAAAGAAAAAAATTGCTATTTTTTGCACTGGTGGAATACGTTGTGAAAAAGCGTATAGCTATATGCTTAATATTGGTTTTAAAAAAGTATATCAACTTAAAGGTGGTATAATTGAATATCTTAGATTAATTCCTAAATTAAAAAGTAAATGGTATGGAGAATGTTTTGTATTTGACAGTCGAATCTTTATAAAATATTAAGTATTTCGTTATTTTTTTTTCTTATTATTTTCATAGAATTTTTATTATTTGCCAAGTTATATGCATTAAAAGGAATAATTTCTTTAAGTCTATTTTTCCATTCAAAAGTATTAAATTTTTCTTTAAAACAATGTTCTATTAATTGCAACATTATAGATACTGATATTGATGCTCCAGGAGATGCCCCTAATAAAGCAGCAAGTGATCTATCTTTGGCTAGTACTAATTCTGTCCCAAATAAAAGAATTCCTCCTTGATTATAATCTTTTTTTATAATTTGTACACGTTGACCAGCTACTTCTAGCCGCCAATCTTCTTTGATTGCATTAGGATAAAATTTTCTAAGTACTTTAATTCTTTGATTATTAGTCTGAATTAATTGTTTTATTAGATATTTTATTAAATCAATATTATTTATTGCTACATATAATATAGGTAAAATTGTACTAAAACGTAATGATCTTGGTAAATCTAATAATGATCCATTTTTTAAAAATTTAGTACTAAAACCAGCAAAAGGACCAAAAATAAGTGATGATTTACCATTAACAATTCTAGTATCTAAATGGGGCATAGACATAGGTGGGGCATTAACACTCGCTTTACTGTAAACTTTAGCTTTATGTCTTTTTACTAATTCTTTATCATCACATTTAAGCCATTGACCACTTATAGGAAAACCAGCAAATAATTTTCCTTCTGGAATACCACTTTTTTGTAGTAATGGTAAAGATCCTCCTCCAGCGCCTATAAAAACCAAACTTGCTATAATATTACGATTATACTCAAATTTTTTACATTCCACAATTAAACGCCAATAACCATTAATTTCTTTTTTTATTTCAATTACATTTTGATTATAGAAAATATTAGAATTACTATATTGTTTAAAAGTTTTTAATAACTGTTGTGTTAGTTCTCCATAATCTATGTCAGTACCTTGTTGAAATCTAGTAGCTGCAACTAATTCATTTATATTACGTCCATCCATTATCAGAGGAGCCCAATCTGTAATAGTTTTTTTATTACGTGTAAATTCAATATCTGAAAAACAATGATGGTTTTTTAATGATATATATCTATGTTCAAGATAATTTGTATCTGCAATACCATTACAAAAACTAATGTGTTGAATTTTATTAATAAATTTACAATTAAGTTTTCCATCTTGAATAAGATAAGACCAGAATTGTTTAGATACTTCAAACATAGTATTAATGTTAATAGCTTTTTCAATATTAATTGAACCATTTTTGCATTGGGGGGTATAATTTAATTCGCATAGAGCAGCATGTCCTGTACCAGCATTATTTAATGCATTAGAACTCTCTGCTGCAGCAAAATCAAGACTTTCAATTATTTCAATTTTTAAGGTAGGATCAAATAATTTTAATAGAATTGCAAGAGTAGCACTCATTATACCTGCACCTATTAGTACAATATTTTGTTCATAAAATTCATTCATTAAAAATTCCTTTGATATTAATATTTATATACACATTATTTAATAAATAAAAATTAATTATTATGCATATATATTCTTTTTATATGAAGAAAGCACTTGATCAAGCATGGTTAGCTTATAAATATAACGAAGTGCCTGTAGGTGCAGTAATAGTAAATTCTAATGGTACAATTATTGGTACTGGATATAATGCAATGATAAAAAATTTAGATCCATCTGGACATGCAGAAATTATAGCAATGAAAAAAGCTGCATCTATAATTAGTAATTATCGTCTTTTAGAATGCACTCTTTTTGTAACACTAGAGCCATGTATGATGTGCATTGGTGCTAGTATAAATGCACGTATAAAAAGTATATTTTATGGTACAAAAGATCCTAAAACAGGCATGATTGAATCACGTGCTAATCTAATTAATCAACCTTGGCATAACCATTGTATAAATGTTGAAGGTGGGTTGCTAGCTATAAAATCTAAACGTTTACTAAAAAAATTTTTTAAAATGCGTCGTAAAATAGACAATTATTAATACATAATTTATAATAATTAATAAAATACTTTTTATTAAAATGTATTGTATAATTTATTTCTAGGGCCCGTAGCTCAATTGGTTAGAGCAGAGGACTCATAATCCTTTGGTTGTAGGTTCAAGTCCTACTGGGCCTATAAGTTTTAGCATAATTCTTAATGTGATTAATTATCCTTTTTAAATTTATATCATTATTTGAGTTAATACACATTAACCAATTAAAAATTTCATTATCTTCATATTTCAATAAATCTTTATAAGCTAATTTATCTTTTAAAGAAAGTTTATTAAAGCAATTTTCAAAAAATGAAATTAGTAATATATCTAATTCGTGCATTCCTCTTCTAGACCTCCAATGAAGCATATTTATAGTTTCTTTATTAAATATCAAAATTAGCCTCCATTTTTATTTAAATTAAATATAAAACAAAACAATATGCCCGAAGTCGGATTTGAACCGACACGCCCTATCGGGCGAGGGATTTTAAGTCCCTTGCGTCTACCTATTTTCGCCATTCGGGCAATAGGCTGGAGTCGGAATCGAACCGGCGTACACGGATTTGCAGTCCGCTGCATGACCACTCTGCCATCCAGCCAATATATTTATAGTATATTTTAATTTTAATTTTATGTCAATAACTTTTAAGAAAAAATATTACTAAATAATATTAATTATACTTGTTTAAATATATAAGATTAAAATTATGAAAAAAACTTTGGATATTATAAAAAATCAGATTAGAAATAATTCTGTTTTACTTTATATGAAAGGTACACCAGAAAATCCTCAGTGTGGATTTTCAGCTAAAGCTGTACAAATATTAAATATTTGTTGCAAACATTTTTCTTATATAAATATATTAGAAAATCATTCTATTCGTTTAGACTTACCTAAATATGCTAATTGGCCTACTTTTCCTCAATTATGGATTAATGGTGACCTAATAGGAGGATGTGATATAATTACTGAAATGTATAATAATGGAACATTAAAAAGATTACTAAAAAATAAATAATTATATTAAGTTTAGAATATCATTATAAATTATTAATATATGGAATCATATTATGCAATATTTTTAAAGCTTTTTTTTCATTTGAATAAGCATGCTGTAATTTTATTTTAGCTTCTTTTTTTAGTATTTCGTGTTTTTTATAAATAGATAAATAACGTTCAGCATTAATTATTGATTTTTGTACAGCTATTATTGCAATTCGTACTTGATGGTAACATCTATTAATATGTTCAATTTTATTAATATTAAAATTATTATTATTTTTTTTATAAATTTTTATATTTTTTATAGATTGTTTTTGATTATATATACTTATACTATTATTATAACGTGTATTTATAATTGTTTTTTTATATATATTATTTGATTTAATCCATTGTGGATTAATAATCATATCAATACAATTAACAGGGCAAGCTGTAACACATAATTCACAACCAGTACATAATAATTCAATTACTGTATGCATATTTTTTTTAGTACCTATAATTGCATCTACTGGGCAAACACGAAGACATTTAGTACATCCTATACATTTATTTTCTCTAATTAAAGCTATTTTTGGGACTTCCTCTGGTTTTTCAATAATAATTTTATTACTATTAATTAATTTTGCGTTTACTGGTTTTTGTCCCCCTGGTGAACATTTGTTAATTTTTTCACCTTTAACAATACCGTAATAACCACATTTTTTGCATTGAATTTGAGGTAATTCAGAATCAACTTTATTAATTTTTGTGTACATATTTTTTTATAGAATATTCCATTAAATTTTTAAGATTTTCAGATTTAATACGTTTTATAATTGGTTGAAATTTTTTTATTAAATGATTAATTAATAAAAATTTTCTATTTTCCCAATCTATACTTTTAATATTAAGAAATATTTTTGCTTTAGTGGCTAGTTTGGGAATAATAGGGGAAATATATATTATTAATTGTCTAAATAAATTTAAACCCAATGAACAAATATCAATTATTTCTTTTTCATTACCTTTCTTTTTATATAAGTCCCAAGGAGCTTTATTAGAAATATAAGCATTAGCTTTATCTGCTAATTTAATAATTAAATTTATTGCACAAGATAATTCAATTTTTTCAAAATATTTAGCAATAGGTTCACCTATATCTATAAAATAAGCAATTAGTTCTGGTTCAGCAATATTACAAGATAATCTGTTATAACCTAATTTATTAATAAATTTAGCACACCTACTAGCAATATTTATTATTTTACCAACTAAATCTGAGTTTACTCGTTTAATAAAATCTTCAAAATTAATATCAAAGTCGTCAATTCTAGAATTTAGTTTAGCTGCAAAATAATAACGTAAATATTCTGGATTTAAAAATTTTGCATATGTATTTGCTTTTATGAAAGTGCCTCTAGATTTTGACATTTTTTGTCCGTTTATAGTTATAAATCCATGACAATTAATACCAGTAGGAGTACGTAAATCTGTACCTTTTAATATTGCAGTCCAAAATAATGTATGAAAATAAACAATATCCTTACCAATAAAATGATAAATTTCTGTATCAGAATTTTTATTCCAAAAATAATTAAAATCTATACCTTTACGATCGCATAAATTTTTAAAACTAGTTAAATAACAAATAAGTGCATCAAACCATACATAAAAATATTTTCCATTTGTGTAAGGAATATCAAATCCAAAATAAGGTGCATCACGAGATATATCCCAATTTTCTAATCCTACTTTAAACCATTCATTAATTTTATTAGTTATTTGGGATTGGACAGCATAATTAATCCAAATTTTTATAAAATTATAAAAATTATTAATATTTAAAAAATAATGTTTTGATTTTTTAATTATTGGTTTAGCGCCTGTAATTATAGAAATTGGATTAATAAGATCAATTGGCATATAAGTAGCACTACAAACTTCGCAATTATCTCCGTATTGATTTTGTGAATTACATTTGGGACAATTCCCCTTAATAAATCGATCAGCAAGAAACATTTTCTTTATTGGATCATACATTTGTTTAATTTCTCGTGTAAATATATGTCCTCTTTCATAAAGTCGATTATATATTGACTCGCTATTTATTCTATTTTCATATGAATTTGTTGAATGATAATTATCAAATACGATTCCAAATGTTGTAAAATCATTCTTATGTTGTTTAATTATACTATATATAAGTTCTTTTATTGAAATTCCTTCTTTTTCGGCACTAAGCATTATTGCTGCACCATGTGTATCATCAGCACAAACATAATAACAAATATTACCTAGTATTCTTTGAAAACGAACCCATATATCTGTTTGCACATATTCTAATAAATGACCTAAATGAAGTTCTCCATTTGCATAAGGAAAAGCACTTGTAACTAAAATTTTTCTCATTTATATATATAGCCTCATAATTCAATTTATAATTTTAATAAAATAGTTATTTAAGAATTGTATTCGCATGGCAATTGATAAAAGTATGCACGTTAATAACATTTAATGTAAATATCAATTTAGGGTTACATAGTGAGCAATAATCGTATAGAATTTGATAGTATGGGTAATATTGAAGTTCCTGCAAATGCATATTATGGAGCACAAACTCAGCGGGCAGTACAAAATTTTAATATTAGTGGACATAATCTACCTATTCAATTTATTTATGCTATAGCACGTATTAAACGTGCTGCGGCTTATGTAAATTGTGACCTTGGATTATTAGATAAGCTTCGTGCTAATTCCATTATCATTGCTGCCGATTCTATTATAGCGGGTAATCATAACGATCATTTTCCAATAGATGTTTTTCAAACAGGATCAGGTACATCTAGTAATATGAATGTGAATGAAGTTATTTCTTACCTTGCTTATAGTGAAAAAATAAAAATAAGTGCTAATGATCATGTTAATATGAGTCAAAGTAGTAATGATACAATTCCTAGTGCAATTAATATATCATCTGTTTTAGAGATAAATGGTCGATTATTACCAGCTTTACGTCATATTCATAATGTGATTATATATAAGGCAAAATATGTTGATGATGTTGTAAAAACAGGACGTACACACTTAATGGATGCAATGCCAATACGTATGAGTCAGGAATTATATGGTTGGGCTGAACAGGTTAATCAATCAATTGAGCGTATTGAGCATTGTCTAATCAGTTTTATGAATATTTCTCAAGGAGGTACAGCAGTAGGTACAGGTATTAATGCCCATCCTAAATTTGCTTCTAATATTATTGATAAATTATCTGAAGATACGGGATTATGCTTCAAATTATGCAAAAATTTTTTTGCTAATCAATCTTCTCAAGATACATCAGTTGAAATGTCTGGTCATCTTAAAGCTTTTGCTTGTGCGCTTATGAAAATTAGTAATGATCTTCGGTTAATGAATTCTGGACCTATTTCAGGATTTTCTGAAATCGAGATTGAAGCTTTACAACCAGGTAGTTCAATTATGCCTGGAAAAGTTAATCCAGTAATTCCTGAAACAGCAGCACAAGTGGCTGCCCAAGTTATTGGTAATGATACTGTAATTACCATAGGCGGACAATCTGGAAACTTTCAACTTAATGTTATGTTACCATTGATTGCCAATAATCTTTTGGAATCTATTACTATACTTAGTAATGTAACAATTTTACTTGCAGATAAATGTATAAAAACATTTAAAATACATAGAGAAAAAATAAAAGCACCAATAAATAAAAATCCAGTACTAATTACAGCACTTAATACTATTATTGGATACGAAAAATCATCTAAAATAGCAAATAAAGCATATAAAAATGGACGTTTTATAATAGATGTAGCTCATGAAGATACTAATTTTAGCCGTGTAGCACTAGAATGTTATCTAGATCCTGCTAAATTAACTCTTGGAGGTATTCCTTCAATTAAAAAATAAGGATCATAGCTCAGTTGGTTAGAGCACCACGTTGACATCGTGGTGGTCAGCGGTTCAAATCCGCTTGATCCTAATATTTGAAAGAAGATTATGGAAAACTAAAAATCTTAGTCTACCTTATCTTTTTATTACTTCATAGGTTAAAAGAATATTTGTCTACCTTATCTTTTTTTTAATTACATTACTTTAATTGAAGAAGCTTGTAGACCTTTTTTTCCTTCTGTTATTTCAAAAGATACTTTTTGCCCATCTTCCAAAGATTTGAACCCGTCTGATTGAATTTCTGAAAAATGTGCAAATAAATCATCTCCTCCACAATCTGGAGTAATAAAACCATAACCCTTATTATTATTAAACCATTTAACTGTACCAGTTGCCATTTCTTATCCATTTTTTAATAAAATTTATTATATTTCTATCAAATTATAATAAAATATATATATTTTAAAAATAAATATATTTATAAAATCTTTTTAAAAGGATAAATAAAATTTATGTATAAAAAAAAATTTTTGTCTTTTCAAACAGAAGTAAAACAATTATTGCATTTAATGATTAATTCACTTTATTCAAATAGAGAGATTTTTATACGTGAATTGATATCTAATGCTGTAGATGCTTGTGATAAACTTCATTATAATGCACTTAATAATGACGCACTTTATGAAGGTGATCAGAATTTATTTATTGAAATAGAAGTCAATAATAAAAATAATATATTAGTAATACGCGATAACGGAATAGGTATGACCAAAGAAGAAGTTATATCTAATTTGGGGACTATAGCTAAATCTGGTACTGCAGATTTTCTAGCAAAACTTTCTGAGCAGCAAAAAAAAGATGCTAAATTAATTGGTCAATTTGGTGTTGGTTTCTATTCAGCATTTATTGTATCTTCTGAGGTTACGGTAAGAACTAGGTTAGCTGGTACAAAATTTAAAAATGGAACGCAATGGTATTCAAAAGGAGAAGGTGAATTTAGTATTGAACCTCTTATGCTAAATAAACATGGTACAGAAATAATACTTAAACTTAAAAATAATGCAAAAGAATTTTCTGAAGAATATAAAATAAAAGAGATAATAAAAAAATACTCAGATCATATAAATATTCCTGTTAAAATGATAACTGTACAAAATAGTAAAATTAAAGATAAATATGGAAAAAACTTACCTACATGGTTAAGTGTTAATGAAGCTAACGCATTATGGAAAAAAAATAAAAATGAAATTAGCGATGATGAATACAAAAATTTTTATAAGCACATAACAAATGATTACATGGAGCCATTAACTTGGAGTCACAATAAAGTTGAAGGTAATTTAGAATATACAAGCCTTTTATATTTACCTTCACGCGCACCTATTGATATTTATCAAAAAGAAGGAATAAGGGGACTTAAGTTATATGTACAACGTATATTTATAATGGATAATATTGATCAATTTTTACCAATTTATCTGCGATTTATAAAAGGAGTTATTGATTCAAATGATCTATCAATCAATGTATCAAGAGAAATACTTCAAAAAAATCCTCAAGTTGAAAAAATAAAGAGTGCATTAACTAAACGTGTTCTTGATATGTTTAATAAACTTGCTAAAGATGAAAAAAATTATCAAAAATTTTTTGATCAATTTGGTAGTATATTAAAAGAAGGTTTATCAGAAGATTATGTAAATCATGCAAATATTGCTTCACTATTGAGATTTTATACTACTTACAATGATAAACATATTCAAAATCAAACTTTAGATAATTATATTAGTCGTATGAAAGAAGGTCAGCATAAAATTTACTATGTTGTATCTGATTCATTTAAGTCTGCATGTAATAGTCCACACATTGAAATTTTTAGAAAAAAGGGTATTGAAGTTTTATTATTAGTTGACCGTATTGATGAATGGGTTATGATGAATCATCTAACAGAATTTAAAAATAAAAAATTTTCTGATATTAGTAAAGGAGATCTAGATTTAGGTAATATTGAAGATGATAAAGAAAAAAAAAATTTGATTGAACATACCAAATCTAAAGAAAATTTAATTTCAAGAATAAAAAAAGTTTTAGGTGACCGAGTTGCAGATGTTCGTTTTACACATCGTTTAGTTGATTCTCCTGCATGTATAGTTATATCAGAAAAAGATATGGGATTTCAAATGAGACGTATTATGGAAGCAGCTAATCAAATTCTACCAAATACTAAACCGATTTTTGAAATTAATCCACAACATTTAATTATTATTAAACTAGAAAAAAATATTGATCAAAAGTTTAATGATTTAATAGAAGTATTATTTAATCAAGCTATACTTGCTAAAGGTGGAACTTTAGAAGATCCTGTTAATTATATAAAACGTATTAATAATTTATTATTAAATGATTCTATTTAAATGGCTGGTAATACTTTTGGTAAAAATTTTACCATTACAACTTTTGGAGAAAGTCATGGTCCTGCGTTGGGAGCAATTGTTGATGGTTGTCCACCTGGATTGTATATTTGTGAATCAGATATTCAACGTGATCTAAATAGCAGGCGCCCTGGGAGTTCACATTATACTACTCAGCGACGTGAAAATGATGAAGTAAAAATTCTATCAGGTGTTTTTGAAGGAATTACTACCGGGACACCCATTGGCCTTTTGATTTATAATGAAGATTCACGTTCAAAAGATTACTCTGAAATTAAATATAAGTTTCGTCCTGGACATGCTGATTATACTTATAATCATAAATACGGTATTCGTGATTATAGAGGGGGGGGGCGGTCTAGTGCTAGAGAAACAGTAATGCGTGTAGCAGCAGGAGCAATTGCTAAAAAATATCTAGCTACCCTGGGTATTAGAGTAATGGGGTATATTAGTAAGTTAGGTTCAATTGAATTGCCTTTCGTAACTTGGGAATATATAAATGAAAACCCATTTTTTTGTGCTGATCCTACAAAAATTTCACAATTAAAAAATTATATGGATAGTTTACGACGTGATAAAGATTCTATAGGAGCCCAAATTTCTATAATTGCAGATGGTTTACCAACAGGTATTGGAGATCCAATTTTTGATAGATTAGACGCAGACATAGCTAATTGTTTAATGAGTATTAATGCAGTAAAATGTGTTGAAATAGGAGGGGGGGGGAAAGTTGTAAGTCAGCTAGGCAGTAAAAATAGGGATGAGATAACACCACAAGGTTTTATATCTAATAATGCAGGTGGGTTGTTAGGCGGAATTTCTACTGGACAACCTATAATAGTACACATTGCACTTAAACCAACTTCTAGTATAACTACATTGTGTAAATCAATAGATGTAAATGGTAATTATGTAGATGTTGTTACCAAGGGTAGACATGATCCTTGTGTAGGTATTCGTGCTACTCCCATAGCCGAGGCAATGATAGCATTAACAATTATTGATCACTTATTACGTAATCGTGCACAAAACTATGATGTTAAAATAAATACTAATATAATTTGATAATTTAGAAAATAATAAGGAATTAAATGACAGGCCATACACTTTATGATAAATTATGGTTATCACATATTGTAGAAAATCGTGAAGATGGCACTTCATTGCTTTATATAGATCGACATTTATTACATGAAGTAACTTCTCCGCAAGCATTCGATGGACTTAATTTGCATTTACGTAAACCATGGAGGGTAGATAGTAATATTGCTACATCTGACCATAATATACCCACTATGTTTAATGAACGTAATAAAGGTGTGTTGGGTATTAATGATGATATGGCCAAAATTCAAGTTAAAACAATAGAAGATAATTGCCAAAAATTTAATATTAAAATATTTTCAATAAATGATATAAATCAAGGTATAGTACATATTATAGGACCAGAACAAGGTCTTACTTTACCTGGTATGACTATAGTTTGCGGTGATTCACATACTTCTACCCACGGTGCTTTTTCTGCATTATCTCATGGTATAGGTACTTCTGAAGTAGAGCATGTACTAGCTACTCAATGTTTACTTCAGAAAAAAATGAAAAACATGCTTATTCGTATTGATGGAACGATTAATCAATGGGTAACACCCAAAGATATTATACTTGCAATAATAGGTATAATTGGAAATTCCGGGTGCGTAGGGTATGCCATTGAGTTTACTGGTAATACTATTCGAAAAATATCAATGGAAGGTCGCATGACTATATGCAATATGGCTATAGAAGCTGGTGCTATAGTAGGATTAGTTGCTGTGGATGAAAAAAATATAGATTATTTATATAATAGACCATTTACCCCTATAGGTAAAATATGGCATAAAGCAGTTAAAACCTGGAAAAAACTATTTTCTGATAATGATGCACATTTTGATAAAATAATTAATATTAATGTAGATAATATTGAGCCACAAGTAACCTGGGGAACTAGTCCTGAAATGGTAACAAGTATTAAAGGTACAGTACCTAATCCAAATGATATTGAAAATATAGAAAAGCGAATTAATATTGAAAGAGCACTTGAATATATGGGACTTGACTCAGGACAAAAAATAACTGATATTATTATAGATAGAGTATTTATAGGGTCTTGTACTAATGCACGTATTGAAGATTTACGTGAAGCTGCTAATATTGCAAAAGGTAAATATATTGCATCCAAATTAAAACAGGCAATTGTTGTTCCAGGATCAGGTTTAGTTAAACTACAGGCTGAAAAAGAAGGTTTGGATAAAATATTTATTGATGCTGGTTTTGAATGGCGAGAGCCAGGTTGTTCAATGTGTCTAGCTATGAACGCAGACAAATTAGGCAAGGAAGAACATTGTGCATCAACTTCAAATCGTAATTTTGAAGGTCGACAAGGATATCGTGGTCGTACTCATCTAGTTAGCCCTGCTATGGCATCAGCTGCTGCTATAAATGGTTATTTTATAGATATTAGTAATTATATATAAGTGGATAATTTATAAATGGAAAAATTAGTTAAAATTCATGGTTTAGTAGTACCAATAGATAGATATAATGTTGATACGGACCTAATTATTCCAAAACAATTTTTAAAATCAATAAATCGTATAAAATATGGTCAATATTTATTCGATGAAATTCGTTATTTAGATGAAGGATATATCGGTAAAGATTGCTCTAAACGTATTATTAATCAAAGTTTTGTTCTTAATAAAAAAAGATATATAGGAGGTAGTATACTATTATCCCGTGCAAATTTTGGTTCTGGAAGTTCTAGAGAGCATGCAATTTGGGCAATAAAAGATTATGGATTTAAAGTTATTATTGCTCCAAGTTTTGCAGATATATTTTTTAATAATTCTTTTAAAAATGGATTATTACCTATTAAATTAAGCACAGGATGCGTAAATGACTTATTTATTTCTGTTTTATCTAACGAAGGCTATAGTTTAACAGTTAATTTAATAGAACAATTAATAATAATGCCTGACAGAAATAAAATTAAATTTAAAATTGATCAATTTAGAAAATATTGTTTATTGAACGGTTTAGATGATATTAATTTAACACTTAATGAAGCGGATTCAATTATAAAATTCGAAATAAATCATCGTAATAAAAATAATTGGTTATTTAATGATTAAAATATAATTTTATTAAGGTTAAAAATATGACCAATGAAATTTTAATATTACCAGGCGATGGAATTGGTCCTGAAATTATGAATGAAGCTATTAAAATTATTGATGTTTGTAAAAAAAAAGGATTAGAAGTTATTTTGCGATATGCTAAGATAGGTGGTGATGCAATTGATACATTTGGTGTACCATTGCCTAATGAAACAATTAATATGGCTAAAAATGCACGTGCTATTTTGTTAGGAGCTGTAGGAGGTGCAAAATGGGATTGCCTAGATATTTATAATAGGCCAGAAAAAGGACTACTTAAACTTCGAAAATCACTTAATCTTTTTTGTAATATACGACCTATATTTCTTTACAAACAGCTTTCTGAAGCTTCTAGCTTAAAAATAGAGGTAATTTCAGGACTTAATATTATTATTGTACGAGAATTAATAGGCGGTATATATTTTGGTCAACCACGCGGATTCAATAACTATTCCGGGATTCGTTGTGGTTATAATACGTGCATTTATGATGAGACCCAAATTCGTAATATTGGTCGGGTTGCTTTTGAAATAGCAATAAATCGTAAAAAACGATTGTGTTCAATTGATAAAGCTAATGTACTAGAAACTAGTATGTTATGGCGCGAAGTTATGTGTAGCCTAGCATATGAATATAAAGACGTTGAATTATCACATATGTATATTGATAATGCTGCTATGCAGTTAGTGCGAGAACCTAAACAGTTCGACGTTATTGTAACTGATAACATGTTTGGTGATATTATATCTGATGAAGCTGCAATGCTTACTGGTTCTATTGGCATGTTACCATCAGCTTCATTAAATAATGAAGGTAAAGGTATATTCGAACCATGTCATGGTAGCGCACCTGATATTGCTGGAAAAAATATAGCTAATCCATTAGCTATGATACTATCATTAGCTATGATGTTACGCTATTCTTTATTTAATACTAAATTAGCGGAACGTATTGAGAATGCTGTAAGTAATGTATTAGATTGGAACCTACGAACTTATGATATTGCTGGGGATTTTAAAACCCGTATAATTTCTACAAAAGAACTAGGTAATATGATTCTAGAAGCATTTTAAAATTTTATTAAGGTAGTAATATGTTTACTGTTGGATTTGTTGGCTGGAGGGGCATGGTAGGGTCAGTATTGCTAAAACGCATGATTGAAGATGGGGACTTTAAAAATATAAACCCAAATTTTTTTTCCACATCACAAATTTTACATACAGGACCTCAACTGGGAAAAAAAAAATTTATTCTTCATGATGCATTTGATATTGATGCCCTTACTGCGATGGATATTATTGTAAGTTGTCATAGTAGCAATTACACAAATATTGTATATAAAAAATTAATCAAAAATAAATGGAAAGGTTACTGGTTAGATGCTTCTAGCACACTACGTATGAATAATGACGCCGTCATCGTACTTGATCCAATTAATAGTAATTTAATTTATAAATATCTTGATATGGGTATTAAAACATTTATTGGTGGAAATTGTATAGTTAGCATTATGTTAATGACATTAGGTGGTTTATTTAAAGCTAAAATAATTGATTGGATAAATTCAATTACTTATCAAGCTGCTTCTGGTGCTGGATCGCAATATATGCGTGAATTAATTAATCAAATGTATAATATAAGTAATATATTTTATAATGATTTTAATTCAGTGGATTCCAAAATATTAGATATTGATAAAAAATTAAATAGAGTGATGTATAGTGGTATTTTACAAACAAAAAAAATTAATTTACCAATAGCTGTAAGCTTACTACCATGGATTGATCAACAAATAAATAATGGCCAGAGTCGAGAAGAGTGGAAGAGTAATATTGAAACTAATAAAATTTTAGGTTATTTACAAAATACTATTACTATAGATGGTATTTGCGTGAGAATTGGCACTATGCGTTGTCACTCACAAGCTTTAATTATAAAATTACGTAAAAATATACCAATAAATGATATTGAAACAATAATAAATGAGCATAATGATTGGGTTAATATAGTGCCCAATAATAAAAAAGCAAGTATAGAATATCTAACCCCGGCATCAGTTTCAGGTAATATTAAAATATTAATTGGTCGTATGCGAAACTTAATAATAGGTGATGAATATTTAACTGCTTTTTCTGTAGGTGACCAATTAATTTGGGGAGCAGCAGAACCAATAAAAAGAATGCTAAATATTATTATAAATTATATCTAAATTTTGAAATGTTAATTCATTATTTAAATAAAAAAAATAATCGATTAGCATTGTGTATTGAATATGATGGAAGTGCTTATAAAGGTTGGCAGAGAATAAAGTATGGTATATCTATACAGGAAACTATAGAAACAGCAATAAAAATAATAGCAGGCCATTATGTTAAAATTTATGCGACAGGTAGAACAGATACTGGAGTTCATGCAACTCGTCAAATTGCACACTTTGATTCTATAGTAAACCGTAGCCCAACAACATGGCTAATGGCAGTTAATGCAAATTTACCAAAAGATATACGTTTGCATTGGGTATTTCCAGTAAAAAATAATTTTCATGCCAGGAATAGTGCTATTGCAAGACGCTACCGATACTTAATTTATAACAGTAAAATACAATCTGCATTATTTCGCAATACTATGACCTTTTGTAAACAATCTCTTGATGAGAAACTTATGCATAAAGCCGCACAATCACTAGTAGGAGAACATGATTTTTCTGCTTATCGTTCAGCTAAGTGTCAATCAAAAACACCTTGGCGTAACATACATATTATTGAAGTACGTCGATATGGAAAAATAATTTTAATTGATGTACAAGCTAATTCATTTTTACATCATATGATTCGTAATATTGTTGGAGTACTTATAGAAATTGGCAATCAACGTAAATCTATAGAATGGTGTAATTATGTTCTTAAAAAAGGTATTCGTGCTAAAGCTGGGATTACAGCACCAGCGCATGGACTTTATTTAGTTAATGCTTATTTTTATGGAAAAGAAAATTTACCAAAAGAAATAATAGGACCCCCAGTTATTATATTTAGACATGAATTGACTATTTAAATATTTATTAATTATATTTTTGGAGAATTATTTTTTTGAAAATTAAAACTAGAGTGCGTATAAAATATTGTGGTATTACATCACAAGAAAGTTTAGATGCAGCAGTAATATCAGGCGCTGATGCTTTAGGTTTTGTTCTTTGGAAAGGCAGTAAGCGCGCAATAGACATAAATAGTCTTGCAGTACTGAAAATACCAGCTTTTATTAGCCGCGTAGGTCTTTTTGTTGATCAAAATGAAAACTTTATTTATAATTGTTTACCATATTTAGATATATTACAGTTCCATGGCAATGAACCCCCAGATGAATGCTCTAAATATAATAAACCATGGATAAAAGCATTATCTATGCATTCAGGTATTGATATTTATGAAAAAGAAAAAATTTATGCTAAAGCATCAGGACTATTAATAGATACTTATGAAAAAGATACCCCAGGAGGTACTGGTAAAACTTTTGATTGGTCGCTAGTATCTAAAAATATTAAATTACCACTAATTTTAGCAGGTGGTTTAAATGCAAATAATGTAAAAAAAGCTATTCGAATAGTAAAACCTTATGCAGTTGATGTTTCTAGTGGTGTGGAAATTTCTTTGGGAATTAAAGATATAAAAAAAATGATGTATTTTTATAAATCTGTAAATAATTCATTTAATAATTTATAAATATGAATAAATTAAGTGATTGGCTTAATATTATTTATGAAAATAACAAAATTTATAAAAATAGAGGATTAAATCAAGTACGAGAAGTAGCTAATAGAATGAAATTAATGAATGGGCCGATAGCTAAAAATGTAATTATAGTTTCTGGGACTAATGGAAAAGGTTCAACAGTTGCAATAATAGATTATATTGCACGAATATATGGATTTTCAATTGCTAGATATAGTTCCCCACATTTAATTCGCTATAACGAACGTCTTATTCTAAATGGAAATGAGGTTTCTGATACAGCGTTAATTAATGCTTTTGAGCAAATAAATAAAGCACGTTTATTAAATCCAGAAATAAATCTAAGTTATTTTGAGTTTGGAACACTTGCTGCAGCTTTAATTATTAGTAAGGGTTATTTTGATATAGCAGTATTAGAAGTTGGTTTAGGTGGGCGTTTAGATGCCGTTAATATATTTGATGCGGATGTAGCGGTAATAACAACTGTTTCACAAGACCATGCAGATTATCTTGGTAATGATATTGAAGTTATAGGTTTTGAAAAAGCTGGGATTATGCGTTCACAAGCACCTGTAATTTTGGGAAGTAGTACATTTCCTAAATCAGTTACTAATTATGCTTATACAATTGGAGTATCTACAATTCGTCAAATTACGTATGATTTTCATATAATAGAACATAAAAATATGTGGCATTGGCAAGGACTAGATGCACAAGGTTTTACTATAAAAATTAATAATATTCCTAAATGTAGTTTACCAATTAATAATGCTGCTACTGCATTGCAAGCTTTAATTTTAACAACAAATATTATTAATATCAATGGAGTTCGTAATGCATTTAAATATGTTAATTTACCTGGACGTTTACAATGGTTAGGTAATTGGTGTTTAGATGTTGCACATAATCCTCAAGCAGCTAATTACATAGCACACTATTTTTATATAAAAGATAAAAATATTTCACGAGGTATTCGTGTTGCATTATTAGCTATGCTATGTGATAAAGATGCTGAATGTTTTATAAAAGCATTATTACATACAGTTGATCTATGGGTTGTTGCTAGTTTACATGGTGCACGGGCAAGATCTGGAGAATCACTATCTCAAATAATTAATAAACAAGGTGGTGAAGTAATTTATGTTGCTAATTCTGTTTTAGATGGGATTATTTGGATTCAATCATCTAAAAATATGTTTAAAGAAGTATTAGTATGCGGGTCTTTCTTTACTGTAGCGGCAGTAATAGATTTTTTTAAAAAATAGATAATTTATATTAGTGTTTTGTATATATAATGTTAAAATACAATTATCAACAATACGAAAAAAATATATCGATAGATACTATTGCTATAAGATTTGGTCATAATAGAACAAATGAACAAGAACACTCAGAACCTATTTTTTTAACATCTAGTTTTGTATATAATAGCGCTGCTGAAGCAGCAGGGAAATTTTCTGGTGATATACAGGGTAATGTGTATTCACGTTTTGATAACCCTACTGTACAGATATTCGAACGTAGATTAGCTGCATGCGAATATGGAGAAAATTGTGTTGCTACAAGTTCCGGGATGTCTGCAATAATGTCACTTGTAATGGGTATATTGAAGAGTGGTGATGAAATAGTAGCTTCACGCTCTATGTTTGGATCTACTATTAGTTTGTTACAAAAATATTTAGTAAAATTCGGTATAATTACACATTTTGTTCAGCTTTCCAATATAGAAGCATGGGAAAAAGCAATAACATATAATACTAGGTTATTATTCGCCGAAACACCTTCTAATCCACTTTCAGAATTAGTAAATATTCAAGCATTATCAAAAATTTCTCATTACTATAATACTTGGTTAGTAATTGATAATTGTTTATGTACACCTACATTACAAAGGCCAATTACATTAGGTGCAGATATAGTTGTACATTCAGCTACTAAATATTTAGATGGGCAAGGTAGAGCACTGGGTGGTGCTGTAGTAGGTAGAAATATATTAATTAAAGAAATATATGGGGTAATTAGAATTTGCGGTCCATGTATGAGTCCATTTAATGCGTGGATATTTTTAAAAGGTCTTGAAACACTTAATTTACGAATGCGTGTACAATCAAAAAAAGCTATAGAATTAGCAAAATGGCTAGAAAAACATACTGCAGTAGAAAAAGTATATTACTCAGGATTAAAATCTCATCCACAACACTTTTTAGCTGTTAAACAACAAAAAGGTTTTGGAGCTATTATAGGATTTGAAATTAAAGGAGGTAAAATGGGGGCATGGAGTGTTATTGATGCTATTAAGTTAATATCCATTACTGCTAATTTAGGTGATATTAAAACAACTATTACTCATCCATCAACAACTACTCATGGTAAGCTTTCAGATGATCAAAAAAAAGAATCTGGTATTAAAGATGGCCTTTTACGTATTTCTATAGGACTAGAAAATATTGAAGATATACGAAGTGATTTATCTAATGGGTTAAATAATTTGTATTAAATATGATAATTAAAATTATATTTATATTATGAATAAACTATTAGATAGTAATCGTTTCCCACTGCATTGTCGTAGATTAATAGAAGCTAATGCTGGCACAGGTAAAACTTTCACAATAACCACACTTTATGTTAGATTAATATTAGGTCATGGTACTGAAAAATCAGCATATCCCCGAAACTTGATGCCATACGAAATTTTAGTAGTAACTTTCACAAATACAACTTCAATAGAATTGAAAAATCGTATTCGTGCACGCTTAATTTATGCACGTGATGTTTTATTAGGTAATACCCCCCCTGATAGCATATTTAAAAATTTATTCATTTTTTTAAATTCTAAAATTTCTTCATTATATGTAATTCGATTGGATAAAGCTATAAGGATAATGGATTCAGCTGCAATTTTAACTATTCATGGATTTTGCTATAATGTATTGAAAAGATATGCTTTACATATTCCCAAGGTATTTAATCCCGTAATTAATACAGTAAAAATAACTGAACAACAAGTTCAAGACTATTGGCGTAGGTATTTATATCCACTACCTAAAGAATCACAAAAAATAATTCAAAAACATTGTAAAACACCATTAAAATTATTTAATATGTTAATACCACTTATTAGTAATAAAAAGTTTATATGGAAAGGAAATTTAATAAAAACTCCTTCATCAATTGATGAAATTTTGGAATATGCCATAGTTAATAAAGAATATTTTATAAAATGCATCAATAAAATCAAAAGCTATAATGCACATAAAGCAATTGAATGTCTATCTATTGCAATAGATAATAAAATTTTAAATTTACGAAAATTTAATTTAGTAACTTTTAAAGAAAAATCTACAATTTTAATACAATGGATGGCAGGAGATTACTTAGATTTACCATCATCGCTAAGACTTCAAACGGGTCAGCCATGGTTTAGTCAGTTGAGAATTAAAACTGCTACTAAAAAAAAATTTAATACTCCTACAAATCCTATATTTACTGCTTTTGATATTTTTTTTGAATTAGAAAAAAAACAATCATATTTATTACCCAAGTTGCTTGCTCATGCAAGATATGTAATAAAAAAAAATATTATACACAATAAACAAACAATAGGGTTATGTGAATTTGATGAGTTGTTAAATAATTTATACGAAGCACTACATAAAAGTAATATACCTATTGCTAATAGTCTACGTCAAGAATTTCCTATTACAATGATTGATGAATTCCAGGACACTAATCAAGTGCAATTCAGTATTTTTAATAAAATTTATCCATTATTTAAAATAGCAACTAATAGTAAATACAATAAGTTTTATTCATTAATTATGATTGGCGATCCTAAACAAGCAATTTATGGATTTCGAGATGCTGATATATATACTTATATTATAGCACGTGATACAATTGATACATGTTATACTTTGTCAAGAAATTTTAGGTCAACTATACATATGGTTGAAGCAGTTAATTGGCTTTTTTGTAATGTACAAAACCCTTTTATAAATAAAAAAATTTTATTTAATATTAGTAAAGCTAATGGAATAAAATCACAATTGTTATTATATGGTAAGCCTATTACAGCCATTAATTTATGGTTACCAAAGTCAAATGCTAATATAAGCACGCGTAAATATATAAAAATTATGAGTACAACAACGATTAATCATATTAAATATATTATTGAAAGAAGTAAAAAAAAAGAAGCAGGTTTTATCATAGATAATAATATAAGCACATTAAAACCAATAAAACTATCAGATATAGCTATATTAGTACGCACTGGATTAGAAGCTATACGTATACAATATGCATTATCACAATATTGTATTAATAGTATTTATATAAATAAATCATCAATATTTTCTACAAAGGAGGCCTTTTGGCTTATTAAAATACTTGAAGCAGCTGTACATCCATATAACTATAATATTATAAAATCAGCTTTAGCTACAAGATTACTTTCAGATTCTTTAGAAAAATTTACGATACTAATTGAGAATGAATTAATTTGGGAAAAAATAGTTGACAGATTCGAACAATACCATTGTGATTGGCAAAATTTTGGTTTATTAACAATGATTAAACGAATTATACATGATTTTGACGTTAATAATCGATTATTGCGTAGAAAAGAAGGAATGCGTAGTCTCAATAATATATTTCATTTAATTGAAATAGCACAAAATGTAAGTAATAAATTTTATAACCATAATGCATTATTACGTTGGTTTTACGGGGGTTTAGCCAATAATTTTCCAGAAGGAATGGATCCTGAATCTTTGATTCAACGATTCTTAGAAATAGATAACTCTTTAATACGAATTGTAACTATACATAATTCAAAAGGCCTAGAATATCCTATTGTTTATATGCCATTTATTTGTAATTATTATAAAATTAAAAATAGCATAGTTAATTTAAATAAGCATCATTATTTTGGTAATGTAACTATTATGAACCCTAATAGTGATGACTTGATTTTTGCAGAAACAGCACGACTAGAAGAAGATTTAAGATTACTATATGTAGGATTAACTAGAGCCATTTATACTTGCTATTTAGGGATTGCACCATTATATAAAAACAATTCAGCGCTATGTACAATTTTTAATACACATACACTAAATTATTCAATACTATATAATCAAATATTATCTATATCAGATAAAATAATAAAAATAAAAATAATAAATCCAACAAAAGCATTAGAAGAAAAAAAAATAATGCTGAAAGAAAAATTTCATTTAAATTTACAAAATCGTTATTTTAATGGTAATATTGATCTGAGCTTGGGAATTAATTCATATACTTCGTTAACAAATAATTTAAAACATGTATTATCACAACATAATTTTATAAATAAAGAAAAAGTATCAATTTTAAAAAAGACAACCCAATTCAAATATATTAATGAATTTCCAAGTGGATTAATATATGGTAGTTTCCTACATTCTATATTAAAAAAAATTAATTTTGATAATATTAATTTTGGTAAAGTTAAGTGCCTTTATGAATATAAAAATGAGCTAGAAAAAATAATTTCATTAAAATTGATGCATAGTGGATATGATAAAGAGTGGAAAAATATTTTATTAGATTGGATTTTTAATATATTTAATACCCCGATGATATCTTATATACCTATACCTAATATTGTAAAGTTTTATAAAATAGAAAAATGGCAAGTAGAATTAGAATTTTTTATATCAAACAGTTATTTTAGTACTACAATATTAGATTCATTAATACGTGAATATGAAATATTTAATGAGCCATATTCAGAAATATTACCTTGTAAAATTAAGGGTATGCTATGCGGGTATATTGATCTTGTTTTTAAAAACAAAGGGAGATGGTATTTATTAGATTGGAAATCAAATTATTTAGGAAAATCATATGAAGACTATAATAAAAATGCATTACTAAAATCAATAATTGTTCATAGATACGATATACAATATGTTATTTATACATTAGCATTACATAGACTACTACGTCTTAGAATTCCTAAATACGATTATAATAAAGATATGGGGGGAGTATTTTATGTATTTATACGTGGGTTCTTTAACAAAATTAATATAAATAATAAAAGTATTTATTATTGTCGGCCATCAATAGATTTAATTAATAAATTAGATAAACTATTTAGTACTAATTAAAAAATATTTATATGAAAATATTTACAGTGCTAAATCAATGGTTAAAAATTGGTTGGTTACGTAATATTGATGTACAATTTGCGCAGTTTATTAAATTACGCAGCATTGCTATGGGTAATATATGCGACGAGGCAGTAATTCTAGCAGCAGCATTAGTTAGTCATCAATTAAGTATAGGTCATATTTGCTTAAATTTAAAAAATGTACTTAATAATCCAAATAAAACGTTGGATTTTTATCCATATGTAGTTAATATATGTCCACCTTCTACTTTATTTAATTATTTATCTTTGAATAAAATAACACATTGGAAAATACGTCTTAAAAATTCACAATTAGTTACAAGCATTGATAATTTAAATATAAATGACAGTATATTTTTAAAAAATGCAATAACAATGATACTAGATGGTAATAGGCTTTATATAAGAAGATTATGGCATATTGAAGGTATTATAGCCCAAAATTTAATTAAATTTCTTATACAACATTATAATGAAGTTGATCACAATATTTTAAACTACTTATTAGAGATATATGAATCCCTACAAAAATATAAAACCTGCAAAATTAATTTAAAAATTAAAAATAATTATAAATTATTAAAATTGCTTATACAACAGAAGCTAATTATCATTAGTGTTAATACAATTCAAGGTACAAAGAGTTTGATGACATGCTTTTTAGTATTAATTCAAGAGTACGTATATGCTATAAATATATATAATTTTAAAATTATTATTACAACACCTCCTATTGGAAAATATTTAAAAATTATATATGAAGCTATTAATATGTTTAAAAAATTAACAAATCACATTATAAAATACATTAATATTGAATTAAGCACATTACATAGTATAATGGATAAAATTATAATAGACACTTTATTATCTGTTGATATTATATTTATTTATGAAGCATCAATGATAAATTTAGACATTATGCAAACAATACTAGAAAATATACCCAAAACAGCACGAATAATTTTAATAATAGATAAAGATCAATTATATTCATTTGATACTGGAGCCATATTAAATGATATTATATATAAAAATAAAATAATTAATTATAATGTTTTTTTTAATTTAGATAAAAAGATTTATTGTTTTAATGAAAATAGTGGAATATTTGCATTATCCAACGCCATCAATAGCGGGAATACAAAAAAAATAAGTGATTGTTGGACACATGGTTATAAAGATATTGCTTTTTTTTCATTAGAACCAAATATACTAGCATATAAAATTTTTATTAAACATGCAGTAAATGGATATTTAGAATATTTCAAATTAATAGCACAATGTAGTGATCCTACTAAAGTTATTAAAGCTTTTAGTAATTTTAAAATTTTGTGTGCTTTTAATTTTGGACATTTGGGGGTTTATAAAATTAATAAAGCAATTGCATTTGCTCTATATAGCGAAAAGTTAATTATTAACCCGCATGGTTGGTTTCCTGGCCGTCCAGTCATAGTAACACGCCCAAATCATAAATTAGGATTATATAATGGTGATATTGGTATTTTTATGTTTGATAAAAAAAGTAATAGTTTAAGAGTATTTTTTGATACACATATTGGTATTCGATCTTTTACAACTAAAAGTTTACACTATATAGAAACTGTATTTGCTATGACAATATATAAATCACAATTTTCATATTTTAATAGTGTATTAATTGTATTACAAGATAACCCAATTATTAATAGACACCTAGTTTATACCGGGGTTACTAGAGCTAAACATTTTTGTGAAATTGTAGCTAGTTCTAAATTGGTTATTGAAAAAGCAGCAAAAAATTGTGTTTACCGAGAATCTAATGTTATAGGTCGATTAATACGTTATTTACCACCTTTAATACATTCATTATAGTATTCCCGCATCATAGAAATAGCATTATCAAAAATTATAATACTTAATTTATAATTTTTATCATGTATGTTATTTGTTAATAAATCACGAAATTTTTTTCCACCAGGCTGTCCTCTAAATATACCCAGAATATGCCGTGTTATACAGTTTAAGTTTATTCCTTCTGAAATACGATGAACTATGTATTGCCGAAATTTTTTAATTACGTCTAAGCGTGAATTAATATTTTCCAATTTATCGAAAAATATATTATCAATTTTAGATAAAAAATAGGGATTTTTATAAGCTTCTCTACCTATCATTACGCTATCTACAAAACAAAGGTGATTATGACATTCAGATAATGTTTTTATCCCCCCATTAATGCCTATATAAAGATTAGGATATTTTTTTTTTAAATTATAAACAGTTTTATAATTTAAATATGGAATATTTCGGTTGTCCTTAGGAGAAATACAATTAAGAAATGCTTTACGTGCATGAACAATAAATGTACTACATCCAGCATCTGATACTATATCAACGAAATTTGTAAGATCTACATCGGGATTATTTTCAATACCAATACGGCACTTTACTGTGATAGGCAATGAAGTATATTCACGCATCTTTTTTATAGCTTTTGCAACTAATTTGGGATTAGCCATTAAGCATACACCAATCATATTATTCATTACACGTTTACTTGGACAACCCACATTTAAATTTACTTCATCATATTTCCATGATTCCGCCATAGCGGCACATTCAGATAATGCTCCTGCATCACTCCCTCCTATTTGCAATGCCAAAGGATGTTCCACTACATTATAGTTTAATAACCTGTTTCTCACTAAATTATTACAATATAGTAATGCATTAGTGGTTACCATTTCTGTATATAACAGTGCATGTTGAGTTAAACAACGTGCAAATACACGATAGTCACGATTAGTGCATCCCATCATTGGTGCTACGCTAACACGACGACTATCAAATATATTTATATTCATAATATAAGTTATCTATATGGATTAGAAATACCCAATTTTGCAAGCAGCTTACATTCCATTTTTTCCATATTATTGGCGTCAGATTTTTTAATATGATCATAATTTAGTAAATGTAAGCTCCCATGAATAACAATATGAGTAAAATGTGCTAAAAATGATTTATTTTGTTTAATTGATTCACGTGCAACTACATGAGGACTAATCAATATATATCCTATAAAAGGACCTTCAATTCCACATTTATATACAAATGGAAATGAAAGTACATTTGTTGATGAATTTTTACCTCTATATTTTCTGTTTAATAAACGAATCTCATTCTCTTCAACCAAACGTACAGTTACTTCATAACGTTTTTCTTTAGGGTGTGTATTTAGTACAAGGCATACCCAACTTATAATAGCTTTATTGGTTGGAAGTATTTCTTTAAAATTTAAAAGAGCCTTTTGAATAGTTACTATTGGCATATTTAGTTTATTATATAATTGCATATAAATAATTTCTTATGTTAAAATATTTTAATATACCACATAAGAAACGATCTTTGCTCTTAGTGAATGTATATATGCCTCTGTGATCTTTACATCAACAAAATTTCCAATTAATTTTATTGGATTTTTAGCATAAAAAGTAACAACTCTATTATTTTCAGTACGCCCTGATAATAATATAGGATCTTTTGGAGAAAATCCTGTAACTAAAATACGCTCAATATTACCAACCATAGCATTTGATATCATTAGTGATTGATTATTAATTTGTAATTGAAGTTTAATGAGACGTTCTTTTTTTAATTGTTCTGGTATATCATCTTGTAGGTATGCTGCAGGTGTTCCAGGACGTTTAGAGTAAATAAAGCTAAAAGATTTATCAAACCCAATATGCTTAATTAAATACATAGTTTTTTCGAAATCGGAATCTGTTTCACCAGGAAACCCAACAATAAAATCTGATGAAAAGCTTATATTTTGACGTATAGCACGAATTTTATCTATCGTATATATATATTCTTCTATAGTGTGTCCACGTTTCATTGCTGCAAGTATAGCGTTTGAACCAGATTGCACTGGTAAATGAAAATGACTAACTAATTCTGGAATTTCATTAAATGCATTTATCAAATTATTATTAACTTCAATAGGATGAGACGTGGTAAATCTAATTCTATCAATTCCATTTATATTAGCAACATAATTAATTAATTTTGATAAATCAATTTTTTGACCATGTTCATTATATACGCAATATGCATTAACATTTTGGCCTAATAAAGTAATTTCACGTACGCCTTGGTTAGCAAGATATTTTACTTCCGTTATAATGCTATCAAAAGACCGTGAAATTTCTTCTCCGCGAGTATATGGAACTATACAAAAACTACAATATTTAGAACAACCTTCCATTACAGAAACATATGCTGTTGCAGCGTAAATTTTATTATATGGTAAATGTGAAAATTTTTCTAGTTCTGTAAAAGAAATGTCTACTATAGGAAAAATTTTATTAGCTTCCAGCATATTATGTATACGGTGTATGGTTTGTGGCCCACAAATAATATCTACATAAGGTGCTTTATTTAAAATATTGTATCCTTCTTGACTTGCTACACAACCAACGACACATATTAATAATTTAGGTTTATAGTATTTAAGCTTTTTCCATCTTCCTAATTGATGAAATACTTTATCTTGCGCTTTTTCTCGTATTGAACAAGTATTTAACAAAAGAATATCTGCTTCATTTTCATTAAGCGTTAACTCAAAGTTATTAGTTTCAATAAGTAAATTTTCTATAAATTTAGAATCATACTCATTCATCTGACAACCATGCGTTTTTATAAATATTTTTTTCATTAATATTTAACCTTTAAATTTATATAATTATAATTGTTTAGTACATATATCATAAAATTAAGGATAGTAAAATATGCAAAAAACACTACATTGTTTAAAATTAGCGCCTTCAATATTAGCTGCTGACTTTGCTAAGCTTGGTAAAGAGGTAGAAGATGTTATTTTAAGCGGTGCAGATATTGTGCATTTTGATGTTATGGATAATCATTATGTACCGAATATATCATTTGGTCCTATGGTATGTAAATCAATTTATATGTATATGCAAAAGACTGGTATTATAGCTCCAATTGATGTACATTTAATGGTAAGCCCGGTAGATGATCGTATTATTACAGAATTTATAAATGCAGGTGCTAAATATATAACTTTTCATCCAGAAGCTAGCCTCCATATTGATAGATCCATTTCATTAATTAAAGATGGAGGTTGTGAAGCTGGATTAGCATTTAATCCAGCAACACCGCTTTCTTATCTTAAATATGTACTTTACAAAGTTGATCTAATATTAATAATGAGTGTAAATCCAGGATTTTCTGGAAATTCATTTATTCCTAGTACTATAAAAAAAATAGCTGAGGTACGTAATATTATAGATAAAAGTGGGTATAAAATACTCATAGAAGTAGATGGTGGAATTAAAACAAGTAATATTAATAAAGTTGCACAAACAGGTACTGATATTTGTGTTGTTGGTTCAGCTATTTTTTCTGCGCACAATAATACAGATAAGCACGGGTACGATAGTATTCTGTGCGCATTGAGAAAAAATAGTTTACGTATTTAAAATTTACATTTTTACAAAAAATAATATATCATTATAATACACAGTATTAATTACTATACTTTTTTTCATTAACAAATCTTAATAAATAATTATGTCCTCCTGCTTTAGGACCTGAACTTTTGCGTACACCAAATGCACCTATCAGATTCCTATTAACGTATATATTACCTACTTGTATGCGGTCAACAATATATTGTGTTAATTTTTCATTACGACTATGTATCCCGAATGTTATACCATATCCATTCTCATTGATACTAGATATCAAGCTATCAATATCATTATATTTAAAAGTAGCAATATGTAATATAGGTCCAAAGTTGTCTAGTTTAATAGACGTAAGTCCTTTAAATATAATTGCTACTGGTGCAATCAAAGCACTACGTTTATTATCAATAAATGGAGTTTCGAATATTAATTCTCCTTTAATTTTTCTGTTTTCTATATACTTTAATAAATTATCTCTCACATTGATATTTATTACAGGACCAACATCTGTATTAATTTGTGTTGGATCACCAACTATTAACTCGTGCATAGCTCCTTTTATAAGGGTTATTATTTTTGTATAAATTTCCTCTTGCAAATATAAAATACGTAACGATGAACAGCTTCTAAATGCTGATTCTATTACATCAATTACAACTTTTTCAAGTAGTGCAGTCGAATCTACAATCATAGCATTAATCCCACCAGTTTCGGCAATGATTGTAGTCAAATGAGCATTATTACGTAATGCAATAGCACTATTTATTAAATTTGCGTTTTCATTAGATCCAGTAAAGGCTATACCTATAATTCTAGTATCACTAGTTAATAGCTTACCAATACTATATCCATCGCCTAACAGCAATTGTACTACGTCACGAGGCATACCTGATTCATACAGTAGTTGTATACTACGATAAGCTATAATAGAAGTTTGCTCTGCAGGTTTTGCAATTACTGTGTTTCCAGTTAAAGCAGCAGCTACTATTTGACCACAAAATATCGCTACTGGAAAGTTACAAGGACTAATAGTAGCAAATACACCTTTGCCTTCTAATGAAAGAAAATTTATTTCTCCAGTTGGTCCTGGTAAAGGTGTTTTATTAATTAATAATTCTCTAGCAATAATGGCATAGTACCTGCAAAAATCAATAGCTTCTCGAATATCGGCTATACCATCTACAATATGTTTACCAGCTTCTAATGCACAAATAGCTATTAATTCAGGCATATTCGCTTCTAATGCATCAGCAAATCGTTCAATTATATTTATCCTTTCTTTTACAGATGTTCTATTCCACCTAGGAAAAGCATTATAAGCTATATCTATTGCATTAATAATTTGTTCTTTACTAGAAAAATATACTTTACCAATAAATTTATAATAATCTAAGCTATTACGCACCATTACCATTCTAGCATCTTTATTTATTTTGTTTTTATTACCTAATAAAGGCATTGCTTCCCATTGTTTATATATAAAATGGTTAATTTGTATTATTAATGCATTATATTGACTTGAAATATTAGTATTTATACCATGAGCAGTTATGCGACCATTATAATTTAATTGTGGAATAGGAATATTCTCATTAGTATATTGTTTTTTTTTTTTCAATATCTCAAAAGGATGCACAGATATAGATTCAACAGATACATTTGGATCAAATAACTGATGTACGAACGAAGAGTTAGCACCATTTTCTAATAATCGTCTTACAAGATAAGGTAACAAATCTTTATTTGTACCTACAGGGGCATATATACGACAATAAGTTCCAACAGGAGATTTAGTAAGTACTATGTCATATAGAGCCTCTCCCATACCATGTAATCGCTGAAATTCAAATGTTCTATTTGAATATTCTGCTATATTTATAATTGTACTAATTGTATGAGCGTTATGAGTAGCAAATTGTGGAAAAATTTTTCCTAAAGTATTTTTAGAAAGCATATAGGTAACACATGCTATATAAGAAATGTCTGTACAAGCTTTTATTGTAAAAACTGGATATCCTTCAAGGCCTAGCTGTTGTGAGTATTTAATCTCAGCATCCCAGTAAGCACCCTTAACTAATCTCACTGGAATAGGAGTATCATATAAATTACTTAATTGTGTTAACCAATGTAGTGTAGGTAAAGCTCGTTTAGAGTAAGCTTGTACAACTATTCCTAATCCCCCCCAATACTTACAAATTTCAGAAATATATACTTCATAGAACACTTCTAGTGACAATTCTAGTCTATCAGCCTCTTCAGCGTCGATAGTAATTGAAACGTTATGTTCACGAGCAATTTTAACAATTTCAATAAATGTAGCTACTAGTTCAACAATTACTCTATTCCTATTTGCAAAATTATACCGGGGATGAAGAGCAGATAGTTTAATTGATATTGATGGGTCTGGTATATTGTTATATATTAATTTAGAATATTTTCCAACGCTACGTATTGCGCATACATAATTATTAAAATAACGTTCTGCATCATTAATTGTCAGTGCTGCTTCTCCTAGCATATCATAAGAATAAGTATAACCTTTTTTAAATAAAGACTGTGATCTGTTTAGAGCCTCATTAATATCTCTACCTTGTACAAATTGCCAGCCTATTATTTTAATTGCTTGTTTCATTGCCTTTCTAACTAAGTATTCTCCTATCTTATTAACAATACTAATAATAAACGTTATAGGATGATCATATTTAAATTTATATACTACTCTTCCAGTAATAAAAAGTCCCCAAGTAGCGGCATTTACTAACCAAGATTTGCTATTTCCTAAATGCGATTTCCAGTCAGCTACACAGAGTTTATCTTTAATAAATGCATCAGCAGTTGCATTATCTGGTATACGTAATAAAGCTTCAGCAATACACATTAGCTGAATTCCTTCATATGTATCTAATTTATATTCTTGTAAAAGCTCATCAATTGCATCACTTGCATAATGTGTATTACGTACATTACATATTAATTCATAAGTTTTTGCATTAATTATGTTAATATTTTTATGAGAAATATCAATCATGCTGATTAATTTTTTAACATATTCATTTTCAGATATTATATAGTGTTCGCTCAGTTTTTGCATTAATTCATTAAGATTATATTTTTTGTTTAAAATAATCGACATATTTATTCTCAACGTTAATTTAAAAATTATAATTTATAAATATATTATTTAATGGTGGTGAAGGAAGCTAATAATGTTCACTATTTATGAGAGTAGTATTCGTACTTTTTATGCACCTACAAAAATTAGGAAAATTGTTCAATATATAGATATAAAAAATTCAGTTATAGCTGTAAATATTGATGGTATGCTAGTAGATACTGAATACATTGTTAATAGTGACTCAGCAATAAGTATAGTTACAATTAAAGATATAGAAGGTATCAATATTGTTCGTAAATCATGTGCACATATTTTAGGTAATGCTGTTAAACATATTTATCCAGATGCTAAACTGGCAATATGTAAATTTATAGATAATGGATTTTATTATGATATTGATTTTAGTAAACCAATTAACCTAAAAGCTATAGAACATAGAATGAATAAGCTTATTGATCAAGACTATAAAATTATACGTTTATATTTAGATCACGAAGAGGCTATTAGAATTTTCATAGAAAGAAATGAACCATATAAACAAGAAATTATAAATTGTATTCCTGAATACGAAAATGTTATATTATATTACTATAATGATTATATAGATTTGTGCAGAGGACCTAATATACAAAGTACTATTAATATAAATGCATTTAAATTATTAAATTTATCTGGAGCTTATTGGCATGGTAATTCAAAAAGTACCATGCTTACTAGAATTTTTGGAACAGCATGGCAAGAAAAACAAGCTATGAATATATATATTAATGGATTAAAAGAAGCAAAAAAGCGTGATCACAGAAAAATTGCAAGTAAACTTGATCTTTTACATATACAAAAAGAAGCTCCAGGCATGATATTTTGGCATTATCGTGGTTGGACAATTTGGCAAGTAATTGAAAAATATATGCGTAATGTATACAAACGTTGTGAATATTATGAAATTAGGTGTCCACAGATTATGGACGTAAGTATATGGAAAAATTCTGGACACTGGGAAAATTATTATGAAAATATGTTCTTTACAGAATCAGAAAAACGTGAATATGCCATTAAACCTATGAATTGCCCAAATCATATTCAGATATTCAATTCAGGATTATATAGTTATCGTATGCTTCCAATTCGTTATGGTGAGTTTGGAAGTTGTCATAGAAACGAGCTTTCTGGGGCTCTTCATGGTCTTATGCGTACTCGTGCATTTACCCAAGATGATGGGCATATTTTTTGCCTTTATGAGCACCTTGAATATGAAATAATTGCTTTCCACAATCAATCAATTAAAGTATACAATGATTTTGGATTCAATGATATTGACGTTAAAATTGCACTTCGTCCAAATAAACGTATTGGAAAAGAGGCTGATTGGGATATAGCAGAAGAAGTATTGCGATGTGCTTTATATAAAAGTAAGGTACAATGGAAAGAACATCCTGGAGATGGGGCATTTTACGGTCCTAAAATAGAATATCATATTAAAGATTCAATTGGTCGTTCATGGCAATTAGGTACTATACAAGTTGACTTTATTATGCCAAATAGGTTAGGTGCACAGTATATAGATAAATATGGACTAAAGAGTGTACCAGTAATGTTACACAGAGCTATCATTGGCTCTTTTGAGCGATTCATAGGTATATTAATAGAGCATTATGCAGGGAATTTACCTATTTGGTTATCGCCATTGCAGGCTGTAGTTATGAATATAACTAATGCTCATAATAATTATACTAAAAAATTATTAAAAAAAATTGAAAACTGTGGGGTTCGTATTAAATCAGACTTAAGGAATGAAAAGATTGGATTTAAAATACGTGAGCATACTTTGAAAAAAGTTCCATATATATTAATTGTAGGTGATAAAGAAGTAGAATTTGGAAATATTTCTGTTAGATTACGCGGTAATAATTTAGGGACAATACATGTTAATGAATTCATAAATTTTATAATAAATGAATGTGCTGTATTGTCTTATTAACTATATCTATATAAACTAACTCTATAAAATGGAGATAAAGCGATAAAACATAATAATTCAAGGGGATTTTTTATAATTAATAATAATATACGTGCTGAAAAAGTAAGATTAATAGATAACAAAGGTGAGCAGCTTGGTGTGGTAGATATAAAAGATGCTTTATCTAGGGCAAAAAGTGTTGGGCTTGATTTAGTTCAGGTATCATCTAACACAGACCCTGTTGTATGTAAGATAATGAATTATGGCAAGTTTATTTTTGAAAAAAAGCAAAAATTATCAAAACCCAAAAGGCACAAAAAGATGAAAATTAAGGAAATAAAATTACGTCCTGTAACAGATGATTTTGACTATTATGTTAAAATACGTAAATTAATTCAATTTATTAAAGAAGGTGATAAAATTAAAGTTACTATACGTTTTCGTGGACGTGAAATAAACTATAAAGATATAGTACAAAAAATAATAGAAAGGATAGAGAATGATTTATCTAAAGTAGCAATAATTGAATCACCTGCTAAAATAGAGGGGCTACAAATAACAATTATATTTGCCCCAAAAAATTTTTAAAATATTAAATGGATTTTTATTTATGTATAAAATAAAAAGTAATAGAGGTGCTACTAAGCGTTTTAAAAAAACTGCTATTGGTTTTAAACACAAGCAGTCTTTTCGTAATCATATACTTACCCATAAATCTTCTAAACGTAAACGTCAGCTTAGAAAACTAAAGCCTATATCCGCATATGATTGCAAGAGTGTATCACGCATGTTACCTAATTTATAAAGGAGATAATCAATACTATGCCTCGTGTAAAACGTGGCGTCGTTGCTCATCGTCGTCATAATAAAATTATTAAAAAAGCTAAAGGTTATTATGGTGCCCGTTCTCGTACATTTCGAATTGCTAAACAAGCTGTTATAAAGGCTGGTGAGTATGCTTACCGTGACCGTAAAAAGCGTAAAAATAAATTACGTGCAATTTGGATAATAAGATTAAATGCTGTAGCTAGAATATATGGTTTATCATATAGTATTTTAATTTCGGGATTGAAAAAGTCCAAAATTATAATTAACAGAAAGATATTAGCATATTTAGCTTTTAATAAAAAGACAGTTTTTAACGCGATTGTAGAAAAAGCTAAAGCAAATAAATAAAATGTTAAATATTATAATTTAATTTGATAATTATGCTCGAAATTGTATGTTTATATTATCATATTTTAACAATGTACTCAAAACTCGTTGAAAAATGCCGTGCTGAAATAGTTTATGCAAATGATATTGATTCACTAGAAAAAATTCGTATTAGATACTTTGGTAAAAAAGGAGAATTAAATTTACTGTTTAAATCGTTAGTAAAATGTGCTAATGAAGATCGCATTGTAAATGGAGATTTAATTAATCAGGCAAAAAATATAATTTTAAAATATTTGGAAATAAAAAAAGAAAACATTAAATATCAAGCTGTTGAAAGTAAGCTTTTAAATGAACGTATCGATGTTTCATTACCAGGAATACGTAGTCAAAAAAATATAGGTAACCTTCATCCATTAACACAAACATTACAAAATATAGAAAATATATTTGTAAATATAGGTTATAATGTTGTTCATGGTCCAGAAATAGAAGATGAGTATCATAATTTCGAAGCACTTAATATGCCAGTTTCCCATCCTGCTCGTGCAATGCATGATACTTTCTATTTCAGTGATTGTCAATATTTGTTACGTACACATACATCACCAGTACAAATTCGCACTATGGAAAAAAATGTATTACCTATTCGAATAATTTGTCCTGGTCGAGTTTATCGGTGTGATTACGATACGACACATAGTCCAATGTTTCATCAAATTGAAGGTTTATACATAGATAAAGAAGTTACATTTGCTGATTTAAAAGGCACAATTGAAGAATTCATTAAAATTTTTTTCGAATGTGATGAAATTGATATACGATTTAGGTCATCTTATTTTCCTTTTACTGAACCTTCTGTTGAGGTAGACATACGTCGCGAATGTTTTTCTAATTGGATAGAAGTAATAGGATGTGGTATGGTTAGCCATAATGTGCTTAATGTTGTAGGTATACCAGATATTTATTCTGGATTTGCATTTGGTATTGGTGTTGAGCGGTTAACAATGTTACGATATGGTATTAGTGATTTACGTATATTATTTGAGAATGACCTACGGTTTTTGCGTCAATTTTGAATAAATGATATCAAAATAAGATGTAAGATGCTATTTAATATGAAAATTTCAGAGCAGTGGCTACGTGAATTTGTATATCCAAAATTATACACACATGAACTTGCTAATCAAATTACTATAGCTGGTTTAGAAGTTACTACAATAGAAACTAAATTAGCATTATTTTCAGGTGTAGTGATTGCTTGCATTATAAACATCAATAGGCATCCCAAGGTTAATAAGCTTAATATTTATAAATTATACGATGGTAAAATAGTTCATAAAGTAGTATGCCATAGATATAAAATATCACAAGGTAATAATATTGCATTTGCACCACTTGGTTCATTTATATTTAAAAACTTCAGAGTAATAAAACGAAAAATACATGGGGTTGAATCTTATGGTATAATTTGTAGGCCATATGAACTAGGTTTAGAAACTTCTTATAAAGAAATCATAATTTTACCTAAAAAAGCAATAGTGGGCGTTGATATTCGTAATTGGATTAAACTTGATGATGTAATAATTGATGTTGATTTGACACCGAACAGAGGAGATTGTCTAAGTTTACGAGGTTTTGCTAGGGAATTAGGTGTATTAAATAGAATTCCTGTGAAATTCTTAAATTTTGAAAATGTTCATATACATAATTCTCGTGTATATCCTATCAATATTAATAATCCCAAAGACTGTCCATGTTTAGTAACAAGAGTTATTGAAAATATAGATTTTAATACAATAACTCCTTTATGGATGCAGTATAGATTAAATAATATTGGTATTTTATCTATTAATATTATAGATGATATAATAAATTATGTTATGTTAGAATTAGGACAGCCCATAAATACTTTTGATATTGATACTATTAATGGAAAATTAAATATTAGGATGGCACATATCGGGGAATCATTGCAGTTAGTCAATGGATCGCATATTTATCTACGAGATGATACTCTAGTGAGTACTGATAAAAATCATTTACTAGAAATTACTGGCATAATAAAAAGTAAATTTTCAAATATTAGTATGGATGGAAATACTAGAAATATATTATTAAAATCTGAATTCTTAAATCCATTATCATTAACAGGACAAGCTCGATATTATAATTTATATACTAACTCTTCTCAACGTTTCGAACGGGGGGTAGATAGTACACTTCAGCATATAGCCATTGAACGTGCAACTAAATTAATTATTGATATTACTGGTGGTAAAGCGGGTCCAATAACTAGTATACAATATGAAGTATACTTCCCTTGCAAAAGAAAAATAGAATTAAGTGATAAAAAAATTGAAAAGTTACTTGGAACTCATATAAAAACACATGAAATTGAGACTATTATTAGTCTACTAGGAATTAAAATTAAACATAAAATAGATTGTATATGGAATGTAGAGGTCCCCCACTGGCGATTTGATATAAATAATGTACCTGATTTAATAGAAGAATTAGCTAGAATATATGGTTATAGTAATTTAATTTCTAAAATTAATATATTTAGTATATCAAGAATGGAACTAAAAAAAAATTTATCATGTATTGACATTTGTAAACAATTAATTACACGTGAATATAACGAAGTAATTACTTATAGTTTTATTTCATCTGAACTTCAATATATGTTTGATCCTTATGTTGCTGCATTGAAAATATATAATCCTATTAATAAGGATATGTCAGTAATGCGTACTAGTCTTTGGCCTGGATTAATAACTACATTTATTTATAATAAAAATCGGCATAAAACGAGTATTGCATTGTTTGAAAAAGGAATGGTATTCATAGGAGATAATGCACAATATGTTAAACAAATAAAAAAAATAGGAGGTATTTTAACCGGTACTCGTTATTCAATATGGACATCACATTCAGAAAACTTAGATTTTTTGGATATAAAAGGTGATGTAGAAAGTATATTACATATTGGTGGTAATATTGAAAGTTGGTATTTCGAATATGTTGAACATCCTGCATTACACCCAGGAAAAAGTGCTAAAATTTTGTATATTGATAAAGATGGTACATTTAATAATACTGTTGGATGGATAGGGGCAATACACCCAGATATTGCAACGGCGCTTAATATTAACTTTGAAGTTTTTCTATTTGAGCTTGATATAGATTTAATATTGACACGTAAGTCTATTAAAGTAAAAAAAATATCACGTTTTCCAGAAACCAGTCGAGATTTATCTTTAATAGTTAAACAGGAAATACCAATAATAATCTTGATTGATAGTATTCGTTCAATTAGTGGTGACTGGCTCACTGATATAAAATTTTTTGATATTTATCAAGGACACGGGATAAAATTTGGTTATAAAAGCATTACTTTTAGTTTAACCTGGCAGCATCCTTTCCGTACGCTTTATGATAAAGATATAGAAAAAATAATGCTGAATATAATAAATTATTTAAATAAAAATCATGAAGTAACTATAAGAAATTAAAATACTTCTTCATTATATAGCGCTTCTGCTGCACCTATAAGGCCTGTCCACTTATCCATTACAATCCAAGTAGCAATATTATATGTGTAACAACCCATTCTACCTTTTGAAATGAAAGATTTACGAAAATCACTTTTGTCTAATAAATCAATAATACGTGGTAAAATCCCCCCGCATATATAAATCCCTCCAATAGCTCCTATAGTAAGTGCAAAATCTCCAATTACACTACCTAAAATTTTGCAAAAAAGCATAACAGCTTTATAAGCTATATAATTATTTTGAATGGCTGCATTTGTTACATCAGCAGGGGTTTTACAAATTGCAATAATTTTTTCAAATTCTGTATATGCTTTATATAAATCAACTAATCCTTGTCCTGATAGTATTCGTTCAATAGAAACACGATCATAACGTGCTTCAAACCAATTCCATAACTTTATCTCAAAATTGTCTGTTGGTGCAAAACTTGCATGCCCACCTTCTGTAGATAAAGGTAACCAAAACCTATTGCTAGGCATTAATCCAGATAGGCCCATTCCTGTTCCTGGTCCTATAACTAACCTTATATTTTCTTTTTTGCTAACTCCATTTCCTATTTTATACAGATACTTTTTGTTAATATGGGGTAATCCAAGTGCCATAGCTGTAAAATCATTTATTACTTTAAAATTATATAATCCAAGGTCTATTTGAAATTCTGATTTATTAAAAATCCAAGAGTTATTAGTCATTTTAATTAAATCATGATTTACTGGACATGCAAAGGCTAAACAAGCTTCTTTCGGCTTTTTACATTTTACCATTTTAATGTAAGAACGTACAGCTTCAATTATACTTTTGTAATTTGTACATTTAATTTTATGTATATCATGAATATGATATTTTGTTAACAACGCTAGACGTATATTTGTACCTCCTATATCTCCGACCAAAAATGGTCGTGTCATTATTATGCTCCGAAAGATAATAGTATTTTTATTAAGAAATTATAATTTTTAAGGAGCAAAAATATGAGTTTACGAGTTGCTATTAATGGGTTTGGTCGTATTGGTCGTAATATTTTACGTGCAGTTTATGAAAACGGTTACCGTAAAAATATTCAGATTATAGCTATTAATGATATAGGTAAGTCAAATATAAATGCTCATTTGCTACAATTCGATACTACTCATGGTACTTTTAAATTTAAAGTTTATTTTAATAATAAAAGCATATTAATAAATAAAGATAATATTGCTATATTTTCTGAAAGAAATCCTGAAAAATTACCATGGAAAGATTTAAATATAGATTTAGTAATGGAGTGTACTGGAATTTTTACAAAACGTATTGATGCTGCTAAACATATTAAAGGTGGAGCAAAACGCGTATTAATTTCAAGTCCTAGTTTTGATTCAGATGCTACTGTGGTTTTTGGAGTTAACGATGAAAAACTTACAGATAAACATCATATAGTATCTAATGCATCATGTACTACTAATTGTCTTGCCCCAATAGCAATGGTGTTAAATAATACTATTGGCATTGAAACAGGTATTATGACTACAATTCATTCTTATACTAATGACCAAAACTTATGTGATGTATATCATAATGATCCATACCGTGCCAGAAGTGCGAGTCAATCAATGATTCCTACCAAAACTGGTGCAGCATCTGCAGTAGGATTAGTGCTACCAGAATTAAAAGGAAGATTAGATGGGTTAGCTATACGAGTACCTACACTTAACGTATCTATACTAGATTTATGTTTTAATGCTACACGTGAAACTAATAAAGAAGAGATTCATGCTATTATTGATGATGCTGCTAATAATTCTAAAATATTAGATACTAATTATCTACCATTAGTATCTATAGACTTCAATCATAATACTAATTCTGCTATATTTGATAAAAACCATACAAGGGTTTTAGGAAAGTTAATTAAAATACTAGCATGGTACGACAATGAATGGGGATTTTCTAATCGTATGTGTGATACTGCTATAGCTATGCAAAATCATATCAATTAGGATTTAAAACGGTTACCTATATATATATATAATTGTTAATAATGTAAATTTATGATATTGGTTTACACCCAGAAAATTGTACAAGAGTAATATTCCACAGGCCACTCTCATAGAATATTGTGTAGGTTATAATAATGTCCCGGGTATTTTTTTATGTACCATATACGTACTAATTTATTATCTAATATTGACAACGCAACAGGCAAATGATTAAAAGCAGCGATATATTTTGCATCATTATTAAAATCTAATACTGCATCTGAGTTTTTAAATTTTTGGGGGGTTGATAACAATAAAGCAGAACACTTTCCAATTATATTAAGTACATCTATAAGAGCTTCTCCTGAAATTATTGATAAAAAATCATGTAATTCTCCTCCATTGGTATATTCACTAATTGATATTACTCTTGATAGCAATATATTACCAGTATCGATACCTGTGATTGTAATACAACTTATGTTATCAATTGCCTCTATAGTACGTTGAATAGGTGCTGCTCCACGCCCCCGTGGTAGCAATGAAGCATGAACGTTGATTGCTCCCAATTTAGGTATATTTATCAATTCTTTCGGAATTATTCCACAATATGCAGTAACTACTAATATATCAATATTAGCATTAATCATGTTATAGGAACTTTCTGTCGGTATTAATTTATATGGTTGATATACAATTATTTTATTATCGTATGCAAATTTTTTAACAGGATTTTTTAATATTCGTATCCCCCGTACTGATGGACGATCAGGCTGCGTATATACAAATACAATAACGTGATCAGTTGATAATAAAGCATTAAATGTTTTAGCTGCAAAATTGGTAGTGCCTGCCAAGGCCAATCGTAATGAAAATATCATAATTTAGTGCAAATTTTTACGTTTATGCAATTTTTTTTTAATATACTCTCTTTTAAATGATGAAAGATAATCAATAAAAATTTTTCCATCAATGTGATCTATTTCGTGTTGTATACAACGTGCTATTATTCCCTCATTCATAATTTCGATATTTTCACTATTTTTACCTATACCATAAGCCCATATTTTTAATGCTCTAGGTATAGCCGCATAATAATCAGGAATAGATAAACATCCCTCTGGAGTAAATTCGCATTCATCATCAATAATATAATATATTGGGTTAATCAATAATATTGGGTTTTTACTGATATTTATTATGATAATGCGTAAAATTTTATTTATTTGATTTGCAGCAAGCCCAATACCTTTTTCTGTATACATAATATTTAACATTTTTTCTAATAATATTTGTATTTCATTGTCTATATTTTTAACTGATTTTCCAAATTTACGTAGATTATAATTTGGATATTTTATAATCTCACTATTTGACATTAAATTTACAATAATGCTTTTATTGTAATAAGCAATAAATAATCATTTATATAGAATATATTTATTAGGAATTATTGTGAAAAATATTTTTTGTGTATTTGGTAATCCCATAAAACATTCTAGATCTCCTTTAATACATAAAGCTTTTGCAAAACAATTTAATGAATCTATTATATACGAAGCACGATTTGTTAAAATAGATAGTTTATATGAAGCATGGGATATTTTTCGTAATGATGGTGGGATTGGAGCAAATGTAACAGTACCTTTTAAACAGAAAGCTATTAATTTGGCAGATATAATAAGCTACAGAGCTTATCTATCAGGTACTATAAATACATTATTTGTTGGATATGATGGACGTGTATATGGTGACACAACTGATGGGGTAGGACTAGTGCGTGATTTAAAGAGACTGGGTATTAAATTGAAATCAAAACGTATTGCTATAATTGGCGCTGGTGGTGCCGTTCGTAGTATAATACAACCATTAATTGATGAAAAACCAAGATATATATTTATATCTAATCGTACTGCTTCAAAGGGCAAAGCTTTAGCAAAATACTTCTCTATTATTAAACCGCATTCTACTTTTTTAGAAGGAGGGGGGTTAGATCAGCTATACGGGGTATTCGATATACTAATTAATGGAACAAGCGCAAGTTTATCAGGAAAGCTTCCATGTATACACAAAAATATAATTAAAAAAGGTGCTATTGCTTACGACATGACATATGCAAGTACTCAGACTGTTTTCAATAAATGGGCTCAAAACAACGGTGCATTAACTTTCGATGGACTAGGTATGTTAATAGAACAAGCTGCCGAGTCTTTTTTTTTATGGCATAACAAACGCCCTAACACTATAGATATTCATAAAGCAATTAGATTGGAAATTAATAAAAATAATACTAATTTTTGTTAATAACATATGGAGTTATATTAGATCGATACTCAAATCTAATAGGAGTTCCTATTATTTTAAGTGCTTTACAATATGTATTAATTATATAACGTTTATAATATTGGGGTAAAAATTTTGTTTGCCTACCATGCAAAATAATTATAGGAGGATTAATTCCTCCCTGATGAGCTAGGCGTAACTTAATTCTACGACCAGATACTATAGGTGGCTGGTGTTCATTCACAGCGATTTTTAATATAGTAGTTAAGCAATGGGTTGTCCATTGTGAATTTGTACTTTTAAAAGTGCGCTCTATCGATGGATAGATATTTTTTACTGTTGTATTATGTAATGCCGAAATAAAATGTAAATCAGCGCCGTAATTAAATCCTATACTATTTCGTATTTCTATGCATTTTTTATTTTTATTATTTATTTTATCCCATTTGTTAACAACTATTACAACCGCACTTCCAGATTCTAATATATAATTCAATATATGTAAGTCTTGATTTACTACTCCTAATTGTGCATCTAATACCATAATAACAACATTACAATACTTTACTATATCAATAGTTTTAAGTATAGATAATTTTTCTAGTATATTTGTACTACGTTTACAAATACCAGCTGTATCAAAAAAAACATATTTTTTACCATTGTATTCTAAATTAATTTTAATTGCATCTCTAGTTGTTCCATATTTATTTAATACAAGCATTCTATTTTCACCAAGTAAACAGTTAATCAATGTAGATTTTCCAACATTCTGTCTGCCAATAATCCCAATATGTATTATATCATTTTTATTATGTATTTGTTTTTCGGAATAAAATGGTTCAAGTACTCTTTTCATTAACTTATTAACATTGCGTCCTTGTGATGCAGATATAGGATAAGGATGTCCAATACCAATTGAAAAAAAATCTAATATAACAGTTTCTTCTAATAAACAATCTATCTTATTTACTACCAACCATGTATTTTTTTCTTTAATACGAAGATATTTTGCAATTTCCTCATCATATGGTGTAACACCTAATTTTGCATCTACTAAAAATAGTATTATATTTGCTTCAGCTATTGCAAATTCAGTTTGTTCATATATACAACAATTTAAAAATTCAATCCCACATGTATCTATAATCGTAAAATATTTTCTATTAATAATACCAGTGCCATAATTACGATCACGTGTTAATCCTGGAAATTTATCAACTATAGCATTTCTAGAATTAGTAATTAAATTAAAAAGTGTGGATTTTCCTACATTATGTCTACCAATAATAGCAATTACAGGTTTTAGTAATTTATTCATAAAATACTAATTTGTTAAATATATAATTTAAACCTTTAAAAAAATTCTTTGTAAATGATCTACTAGAGAAGATTGAGAAATAGTTTGTTGTTCACGTTCTTCGCGTAAATACTTGATAATAACAGTAGCTGTTTCACACTCTTCTTTTCCAATTATAATGGCAAGATATGCTTTACTAATATCAGCTTTCTTAAGTTGTTTTTTCAAATTTTCTTTTCCCCAGTGTATCTGTAAACGTATATATGGTAGGGAATCACGTAATTTGTCAGCTAAATTTATAGAATTACGCTTTGCACGATCACCTAAAGTTGTAATATAAATATCAATATTTTTACTAGTATAAATGGGAATAAGATTAAAACTTTTAAGCAATAATATTAACCGCTCTATACCTATTGCAAATCCAGCAGCTGGCGCAGTTTTTCCACTCATTTCTTCTACCAAATTATCATAACGGCCCCCTGCGCATATTGCGATCTTGCTACCTATCCCCATAGTTGTCCATTCAAAAACAGTACGTGAGTAATAGTCTAATCCTCTAACTAAATAAGGATTAATACGGTATTTAATTCCATAATCATTAAGTAATGTTTTTAAAAGATCAAAGTGTGCAGCAGATTTTTTATCAATATAATCTAATAAAGAAGGAATACCTTTTAATATTTTTACAATATCAGGATTTTTACTATCTAACAATCGCAATGGATTGATATTAATTCTACGTATAGACTCATCATCTAAATGATTCTTATTGCTTTTAAGATAGGATACTAGATCATAACTATAAGCTTTTAATGATTCTTTTGAACCTAATGAGTTTAATTCTAATGTAACATAGTCAGACAATCCTAGTATTTTCCATAATCTATATGAAATAATAATAAGTTCAGCATCTATATCTGGACCTTCCATATTAAAAGTCTCTATACCAAACTGATGAAATTGACGATAGCGTCCTTTTTGAGGACGTTCATAGCGAAACATCGGACCCATATACCATAAACGCTGAGTCTTATGCAATAGCCCATGTACAATTGCTGCTCTAAGCACTGCAGCAGTATTTTCAGGGCGTAATGAGATACTTACGTCATTGCGATCTTTAAAAGTATACATTTCCTTTTCAACTATATCTGTATACTTACCAATAGATCTATTGAATAGTGCTGTTTTTTCAATTATAGGAGTTCGTATTTCTAAATAACCATAGCTAGAAACAAGCAATCTTAGCTGCATTTCAACATACTGCCATATTAAAGATTGCTCAGGTAGCAGGTCATTCATGCCTCTAATGGATTGTATATTATTACTCAATAGTTACTCCTAAACTGTTACTAGAGAATATAATTTATGATAATTATCGTATATACTAAATAAAAATAAGACAATTGTCAAAATATTTAATGCATTCAATAAAATTAATTATTATTAATATTATACATATTTTTACGATCTGTTCGATATTTTATATTTCCTACAAGTTGGCCACAAGCAGCATTAATATCAAGACCTCTTATTACACGTAAAGTAGCATTGTATCCATGCTTATAAAGCAATGATTGAAAACGAAGTACTTCTTTATAAACTGGCGATTCATATCTTGAATTTTTAATTTTATTAAATTGAATTAAATTTATTTTACACTTAATTTTTTTTAATAATTTAGCCAGTTCATTTGCATGTTTATTTTGATCATTTATTCCTCTAATTAAAATGTACTCTATTGTAATCATCCTAGCACTACACTTTCTCAAATATCTATTACCTGCATCAATTAAAGATTGAATGTTATACTTTCTATTAATTGGAACTAATGTATTACGTATTGCATCATTTGATGCATGTAAAGATATTGCTAGATTAATATCTAAATATTTTCCTAAAAGATCAATCATTGGTACTACGCCAGATGTAGAAATTGTAATACGTCGCTTAGATATACAATAAGCATTTTTATAAAGCATAATATTAATCGATGATATTAATGGTCTAAAATTCATTAGTGGCTCACCCATCCCCATCATAACCACATTTGTAATTTTTGAATTAATAATATGTTTAGCAATCCAAAATTGTCCAATTATCTCAGCACTACTTAAATTTCCATCTAAACCTTGTTTTCCAGTTGAACAGAAACTACATTTAATAGAACAACCTGATTGTGATGAAATACATAATGTTATACGATTCTTATATTTGTCCGGAATTAAAACCATTTCTATAAAACTACCGCTATTAGTTTCTATTATAAATTTACGTGTACCATCTTTAGATTTATATTCATAATAAAGTTTAGGAACAAATATATATGCAATTTGTATTAATTTCTTTCGCAGTGTATTAGATAAATTTGTCATTTTTTCAAATTTAATTATGCCAGCATAATGAATCCACCTAACTAATTGTGTGGCATGATATGTTTTTTCACCAATTCTATAAAATAAATCACTCATTTCTTCATAACATAAACCTAATATATTAATCATTGGTATTTTTATTTAAAATTATAATTAAATTTTTAAATACTAAAACTTTCTCCACAACCACACTCATCTTTAATATTAGGATTATTAAATTTAAATGAATGTGTTATTCCTTTAATTACATAGTCTAGTTCTGTAAAATCTAAAATACCTATAATATTATAATCCACAATAATTTTAGCACCATATTGTTCAAATATATAATCATATTTATTTATGTAATCAGCAAAATCAATATTATAACTATATCCTGAACATCCACTAGGCTTTATTGAAATACGTATACCAATCCCTGTACCGCGATTTTTTATAGCACAATTTATATGGTTAACTGCATAAGAAGTAATAAATATATTAGGCATGATATCCTGCATATTGATTTACAATTAATAATAATTTTTAATGCATTCTACATTTATAAAAATCACTAACGAAATAGTCTAATGTTCCATTTTTAATTGCATTACGCAAATTAGCCATTAGACGTTGATAATACCTAATGTTATGAATAGTATTTAGTTTAGCTCCTAATATATCTTTACAATGATATAAATGATGTAGATAACTACGTGAAAAATATTTACAAGTGTAACAGTCACAATACTTTTCTACAGTAAAATTAGAGTGTTTATGTTTAGAGTTGCGTATATTTATTATACCTTTAAATGTATATAGGTGTCCATTTCTAGCATTACGTGTAGGTATAACACAATCAAATATATCAATCCCCCTGCACACTCCTTCTACCAAATCCTCAGGTTTTCCAACACCCATCAAATAACGAGGTTTATTATCAGGCATAAGCATTGGTAAGTAATTAAGAACTTTTATCATCTCTTGTTTCGGTTCTCCAACCGATAGTCCTCCAATAGCTAACCCATCAAAACCAATATCCATTAATCCTAATAGTGACCGTTCTCGTAATTTTCTATATATACTTCCTTGAATAATACCAAATAATGCAGATCTTGATCCTACATGTGCATAGTGAGAACGTTTTGCCCAACGTAGTGAAAGTTCCATTGACGTTTTAGCGTTTTTATATGTCATAGGATAGGGTGGACAGTAATCAAAAATCATAATAATATCTGAACCCAGTATACGCTGAATTAATACTGATTCCTCTGGGCCAATAAAAATGTTTTTTCCATTAATGTTAAAATATACACCTTCTTCAATAATTTTTATCATATTTACAAATGAAAATACCTGGAATCCACCTGAATCTGTTAAAATTGGTTTTTTCCATTGAATAAAATTATGTAAACCACCATGTTTTATAATTGAATTTAGTCCTGGACGAAGCAATAGGTGGAATGTATTACTTAGTATTATTTCTACACCTCCTGCATTTAAATCATCATGATTTAACCCTTTTATAGCACCATAAGTTCCTACAGGTATAAAATTAGGCGTATCAACTATACCTCTATTAAAAATTAATTGTCCATAACGAGCACGTCCTATTTTAGATAATAGCCTAAAGCGCATTAACCATTCTTATATCATTTATCTTTTATTTTAAAATTTTAGTAATGTAAGTAAAATAATGCATGACAATGATCAATAATATATCTACTTTATATTTTTTACCGTACAAACGTGCATTATTATCCTTAAAAACAATAATATCAACAGTAAATAGGTAATCTAAAATATTATTAAAATGCTTATGTAAAATATATTATCACGATCTAAGCAAAGTAAAGATATATTGCAATTAATTTTTAAAAAGCCAGTGTGGCGAAATAGGTATACGCAGCGGATTCAAAATCCGCCGGGATAATATCTCATGTCGGTTCGAGTCCGACCACTGGTAATAATATAAGTATATCATTGATTTATAGTATCATTTTAAATGAAAAATACTATTTTCAAAAATTATCATAATGATTACGATGACAGTATAGGTGTGAAGTACATAACCTTATGGCACGTTCAATTGCAGGTATTATTGGAATAAAACCAACTAAATGTGCTAATATTGATCTGCTATAGTATTTAGCATCATAATAATATTGTAATGAAGTATTGTTTTAAACTGAACTGGATAAACATATTAATTTTATAGCACATTATGCTATAAAATAACTATCGGGTTTATACAAAATTCACAATATCAATTGATGCCTAAAAATGCATTATGGAATATCAATTATATAATTAATCACTGCCATATTTTTTACACACTGACTACGAATTTTTTAAATTATTAACATAACTTAATTTTTTTTATAAAAAAACCGCTATTAAAATTGCTAAAATAATTAATTAAATATCGATGAATGTATAAAATTAAATTTTTTATAAATTATAATACGTTTATTTTTTTATTATGTAAAATTATAATAAAAAAATGTATAATAGAATAGATAATATATTTGAAGGACAGCTTTTCGATGTTAATGGAAGATATGTAATTGTCAGTGGACGTGTAAATTATTTTATTGTTGAAAACTTAATAAAAGGTGCTATAAATAGTCTACTTATACATGGGGTAGATAAAAAAAACATTTACATTATATATGTACCAGGGGCTTGGGAATTCCCCATAGTTATAAAACGTATTTTAGAAATATTAAAACCAGATGCTATAATTGCAATTGGTGCTATAATTATAGGTGATACACCACATTTTGAACAAATTTATAGTCAATGTAATAGTGCAATTAATTCATTACAACTTATATTTGATACGCCTATTACTAATGGAGTTTTAACAGTTAATACAATTGAACAAGCAATAGAAAGATCTGGAACAAAAATTATAAATAAAGGTATTGAAGCGGCAATAGCAGCAATGGAAATGGTGTCATTGTTACGTAAATTAAGTATTACATAATACAAAATTTTATATTATGATTAATAGTACCCAAATTTATATAGATGGGGGTTGTCTAGGTAATCCTGGGATAGGAGGTTGGGGAGTAATAATATTACATAAAAATCATAATATAGAATTAAAAGGAAGTTTGCAATATACAACTAATAACCGTATGGAAATTATTGCGGCTATTTATGCTTTATGTGCAATTACAAAAACATCTTATGTACATATTTGGACAGATTCTAAATATGTTAGTAATGGTATTACTAAATGGATTTATAATTGGATTAAACGTTATTGGAAAAATATTAATAATAAACCAATAAAAAATTATGAAATTTGGACAAAATTGTTTAAATATTGCAAAAAACACAAAATTGTGTGGCACTGGTTAAAAAGTCATATAGGTTATCCTGGTAATGAATATGCAGATATGCTTGCAAATAAAGCTATTAAAGAATTTAAAATATGGTAAATAATATGAGACAAATAGTTTTAGATACTGAAACTACAGGTCTTGATCATAATCAAGGACATAGAATTATAGAAATTGGTGCTATTGAAATAATTAACCGACGTATTACTGATAGATACTACCACCAATATATCAATCCTGAGTGTAATATTGAACCTGAAGCTATAGCAATTCATGGAATTACTAATAAAAAAGTTTTAAATGAGCCTGTATTTTATAAGATCGCTGATAAATTTTGGGAATTCATAAAATGTACAGAGTTAATAATTCATAATGCCTCGTTTGATATTAATTTTATTGAGAAAGAATTTACTATTTTAAATAAAGGATGGAAAATTCATAATAGTTGTACTATAGTGGATACTTTAAAACTCGCTCGTAAATATCATCCCGGACAACGTAATAGCCTAGATGCATTATGTAAACGTTATGGTATTAATAAACATCGTGTATTACATGGAGCACTAATTGATGCTAAAATTCTAGCAGAAATCTATATTACTATGAATTGTGGGCAAACAGTATTATTTAATGATAATATTCCATGTAATAAACTAAATATAATTAATTCTATTAAACGTATTAAAATAAAATATGGGAAATTAAAAGTAATAAATCCTTTTAATGATGAAATAATAGCTCATAATGAAAAGTTAACAAAAATTCGAAAAAATAAAGTCAAGTGTATTTGGGATACTACCATTTCATGATAAAATAATATAATTAATTTATAATATTATAAAAAAGGATATACATAATTTTGCATAAAAATTTAGTATCTAAATTTACTATATATTTTATAATAAATTATATACAATGGAATTTATATGGTATTATACCTGTAATTACTCAACAATATGATAATAGTGAAGTATTAATGATGGCTTGGATGAACAGAGAAGCATTACTGGAAACACTAGGTAATGGTCGTGTATGTTATTGGTCTAGATCTAGAGAAAAATTATGGCGTAAGGGAGAATTATCTGGACAAATACAGTTACTCAAATACGCTTATTTAGACTGTGATGGGGACTCTATACTATTAAAGGTTGAACAATATGGTCCTTCTTGCCATTCAGGTCGCCATAATTGTTTTTATATGCATATTTATATTGATGGTGCTAATATTGTTAATAAACCTTTAATTGAAAATAAATTACTATATAAAAATTATTAAATAATAATCTATAATTTTATATTATTATATTTATAAGCTGTAGCATAAATATATTTTAACATTGCGTGTAAACCATTATTACGTTTTATTGATAAATGCTGGTTTATTCCAATACTTTCTATTATATTATGAGGTATAGCAATAATTTCATTAGGTGTACAATCATTATAGATTTGCATTAATATAGCAATTAGACCAGAAACTATAGATGAATCGGATATTCCATTAAAATGAATTTTTTTTATATTATATGTATGATGAATCCATACATTAGATTGACAACCCTCTATTACATATTTTTGTATTTTCCACTCATTAGGAAATTTAGGTAGATTTTTTCCTAAATCAATAATGTATTGATAACGATCCATACAGTTTTCAAATAAACTAAATTCTTTTATTAATTTATTTTTCATTGTTATTCCTCATATATACAATAAATTTTTATATAATAAAAATTGGTTGTTTAGCCATTATTATTTAATATTGATAACTAAAATACATTAAGGAGAATTAATTTGGAATATAAAAATATACCATTAATTATACTTTTAATAATGTCTATGCTGTCGATTCAAAGTGGAGCATCCATAGCTAAAAATCTATTTACAATAATAGGAGTTCAAGGTACAACAATGATGCGGTTATTTATTGCATCAATAATTTTTACTATAATTTTTAAACCTTGGAATTCATACTATTCTATAATAAAAAATTGGTTTTTAATAATGGGTTATGGGATTTCAATTGGAGCAATGAATTTATTATTTTATATGTCTCTTAAAATATTACCATTATGTATTTCTGTTAGTATTGAATTTATTGGACCATTATCTTTAGCTCTATTTTCATCAAAAAGATTAATTGATTTTGTATGGGTTTTTATTGTTATAATAAGCATTATTATTTTAATTCCATTAAAATTATTATTTCATAAAAAGAATATTATTGGTATATTTTATGGATTAGGTTCAGGTTTTTTTTGGGCTTTATATATTATTTTTGGAAAAAAAGCAACTGCTAAACTAGATAAAAAAAATATATTATCAATTGGTATAATAATTGCTTTTTTATTCAGTTTACCTTTTGGATTAATTAATTCATGGAAAAAATTATTATCTTTTAAAATATTATATTATGCATGTATAATATCTATATTTTCTACAGTTATTCCATATACTATTGAACTTATTGCTATAAACAAATTACCTATTGTAACTTTTGGTACACTAACTAGTCTAGAACCGGTTGTTGCAGCCATTTCTGGTTTAATTTTTTTACATGAGAAATTAAGTATTATACAAGGTATAGCTTTATTCGCTATAATTTTAGCTTCTATTGGATCTACTTTAACAATTGAAACTAATTAGTATAATTCCAAGAATTAATATTATCCGTATGATCTGTAATATCAATTACTCCAGTTAATTCTGGAATACGTTCTAGTAAGGTACGTTCAACATTATTTTTAAGTGTAATATTTACTATATTACAGCCTTGACATCCACCAGTAAATTTTAATAAAACTACATTTTCATTTGTAATATTAATAAGTTTAATCCCACCTTGATGTATTGCTAATTGAGGGTTAATTTCATTATATAAAACATAATTAACTTTATTTTCTAGTGTACTTGTTTTCAAATAAGGTATTTGTGTATTTGGTGCGTTAATAATAATATTACCGCCAATATTATGAGTATTAAAATCAATTACAGCATTATTTAAAAATGGTAAACTTTTTTTTTCAATATATAAATTAAACTTTTTAAGTTGTATTTTAATATCATTAATTTCTTCTTCTCCTGGACTACAATATACTAAGCATGTTTCTACATTAGGTGTTCCAGGATATATAACAAATACACGTACAGAAATCCCGTATATATTCTTTTTAAATAAAATATCTGAAATATACTTTTGCGCTAGAAACGTAATCTTTATATTTTTATATTTTTTATCATATAAAACACTATTATAGTACATAATTTTATCCATAAAATTATAATTTTATATGTTTATTAATGATCATATTTGATCATTATATTGATACTCTTATTAATACTCTTTCATCTAGAATTGTAATACTAGATGGAGGTATGGGCACAATGATTCAAAAATACTGTTTAGAAGAAAAAGATTTTAAGGGTTACCGATTTATAAATTCTAACAAGGAAATTAAAGGAAATAATGATATTCTTAATTTGACACAGGCTAATGTCATTAAATCAATTCATATTGCTTATATAGAAGCAGGTGCAGATATAATAGAAACAAATACATTTAATAGTAATAGAATTTCTCAATTAGATTATTCCATGGAATATATAGTTCCAGAGCTAAATATGGAATCAGTAATAATTGCGCGCAATGTATGTGATAAATTTTATTATGAAACAGGAATACCACGTTATATAGCTGGTATACTTGGACCAACTAGCCGTACTGCATCATTATCACCAGATGTTAATGATCCTTCAAATAGAAATATTAGCTTTGATAAATTATGTGAAAATTATAGTGAAGCAGCTATTGCTCTAATTGATGGAGGTGTTGATTTAATTTTAATTGAAACTATTTTCGATACTTTAAATGCTAAAGCTGCAATTTATGCATTATATGATTTATTTGAAAATATTGGTAAAAATATTCCAATAATGATTTCTGGGACTATTACCGATGCTTCTGGTAGAACTCTTTCAGGTCAAACTCCTGAAGCATTATGGAACTCAGTTAGACATGCTAACCCAATTTCTATTGGATTAAATTGTGCTTTGGGAGCAGAAAACATAAGACCTTATATCGAAGAACTATCTAAAAAAGCTGATACTTTTATTTCTGTACATCCTAATGCTGGACTACCTAACGAATTTGGTGAATATGATCAAACTGCAAAAGATATGAGTAAAATTATATATGATTTTGCCAAAAATAAAATATTGAATATTATAGGGGGGTGCTGTGGATCAACCCCCCAACATATATCAGCGATTAAATTAGCAGTAACTTGTTTACAACCACGTCAAATTCCTGTTATAGATAAAATTTGTCGTATTTCTGGACTAGAAGCTCTGAACATTACATCAAAATCTCTATTTGTTAATGTAGGTGAACGTACTAATGTTACTGGGTCATCGAAATTTAAACGTTTTATAGAAGAAAAAGATTATAATAGTGCATTAGAAATAGCTTTGCAACAAATACAAAATGGCGCTCAGATTATTGATATTAATATGGATGAAGGAATGTTAGATTCTAAAACAGAACTAGTAAAATTTTTAAATATTATTGGATCAGAACCAGAAATTTGTCGTGTTCCTATTATGATTGATTCATCAAAATGGGATATTATTGAATCAGGACTAAAATGTATTCAGGGGAAATCTATTGTTAATTCTATTTCTCTGAAAGAAGGAGAAGATAAATTTAGATATCAAGCAATTTTATGTAGAATGTTTGGTGCTGCAATTATTGTAATGGCTTTTGATGAGTATGGACAAGCTGATACTTTTGATCGTAAAATAGAAATTTGTAGTAGAGCTTATCATATATTAGTTAATGAACTTTTTTTTCCTGCAGAAGATATTATATTTGATCCTAATATATTTTCTATTGCTACTGGTATTAACGAACATAACAATTATGCTGTTGATTTCATAAATGCGACTCTGTGGATACGCAAAAATTTACCATATTCTATGATTTCTGGTGGGGTATCTAATGTTTCTTTTTCATTTCGCGGGAATAATTTTGTACGTGAAGCAATACACTCAGTATTTCTTTATTATGCTATTAAATCTGGAATGTCAATGGGGATTTTAAACGCTGGGCAGCTATCTGTATATGATGATTTAACGAATGAATTACGTAATATTGTTGAAAATGTAGTGTTAAACAGGGGTAAATCTGGAACAGAAAAATTGTTAGAAATAGCTGATCAATATAAAAAAGAAGATATAATTCAAATTAAAAAAGATTTGGAATGGCGATTATTTGATGTGGAAAAACGTATTGAATACTCTATGGTTAGAGGTATTACTACTTATATCGAAGAAGATGCTGAATTAGCAAGAAAACTTTATAAAAATCCAATTAATGTTATAGAAGGTCCATTAATGACCGGGATGAACCTAGTTGGTGATTTATTTGGTGCTGGTAAAATGTTTTTACCTCAAGTTGTAAAATCTGCAAGAGTTATGAAGCAAGCAGTTGCATATTTAATCCCTTATATTAAATATAAAAAAAATAATGATAAAAATAAAGGTAAAATTATTATAGCCACAGTTAAAGGTGACGTTCATGATATAGGAAAAAATATTGTAAGTGTAGTGCTTCAATGTAACAATTATGAGGTTATTGATTTAGGGGTTATGGTACCTGCTGAAACTATTATTAAAACTGCAATTGATAAAAAAGCTGATATAATTGGCCTATCTGGATTAATTACACCATCTCTTGATGAAATGATTTATGTAGCTAAGGAAATGGAGCGACAAGGTTTTAAATTACCTATTTTAATTGGTGGAGCTACTACTTCTAAATCGCATACAGCAGTTAAAATTGCTCCATATTATTCTGCACCAGTGGTTTATGTTACTGATGCTTCTCGTGCTGTAGGAGTAACTAGTAATTTGCTATCTAAAAAAAAAAATACATATGTTGAGTCTATACGTAAAGAATATACAAATGTGCGATTACGTAATGCGAAACGTAAACCTAAATTATCCGATTTAACTTATGCAGAATCCAAAAAAAGAAAATTTTTAATTGATTGGAAAAACTATACTCCACAGGCCCCAAATTTTACTGGGATAAAAATTTTAAATAAATATGATTTACATGAAATAACAAAATATATTGATTGGACACCTTTTTTCATAAGCTGGCAATTAATTGGTAAATATCCACATATATTCAATGACAAAGTTATTGGGGAATCAGCCAGAAATCTATTTAAAGATGCAAAAAATATGTTATATAAATTAATAAATAATAATAATATTTATGCTAGTGGGGTAGTGGGATTTTGGTTATCAGCGGTTGTAGATGATGATATAATAGAAATATATGCTGACGAATCACGTAATAAAGTAATAAATTGTATTTATAATATACGTCAACAAAGTAGCAAATTTAATAAAATAATTTGTTATAGTCTAGCTGATTTTATTGCTCCTAAACACAGTGGATTAATAGATTGGATCGGTGCTTTTTCAGTTACTACTGGTCATGGTGTTGACGAAATAGCACAACAATATGAAAAATTTAACGACGATTATAATGCTATAATGGTAAAATCACTGGCTGATAGGTTAGCTGAAGCTTTTGCAGAAAGATTACATGAAAGAGTACGAAAAGAATTTTGGGGTTATTCACCATATGAGCAATTTGACAATGATGCATTAATAAGTGAAAAATATTTCGGTATTCGTCCAGCACCAGGCTATCCTGCATGTCCTGATCATACCGAAAAATCTACATTGTTCGATTTACTTGAATCTAAAAAAAATGCTGGATTAACTCTTACTGATAATTTTGCAATGTGGCCTGCATCTACAGTATCTGGGTGGTATTACTCTAATCCACAATCTCGTTACTTTTCAACTGGTAATATTGGAAAAGATCAAATAATATTTTTATCAGAAAGAAAATGTATTTCCATAAATGAAACAGAACGTTGGTTAGCACCTATATTATCTTATAATAAAGCATAAATATTTATGTTATATATATATTTTTAGGAATATAAATGCGAGCAAGTAAATTACTGATTTCAACATTAAAAGAAACACCCGCAGATGCTGAAATTATAAGTCATAAACTAATGCTAAGATCAGGGATGATCCGCAGGATTGCTTCTGGTATTTATACTTGGCTACCACTGGGGCTAAGAATATTACAAAAATTAGAGCGTATTATTCGTGAAGAAATGGCTTGTGTTGGGGCTCAAGAAATATTGATGCCTATGGTTCAACCAAAGGATATTTGGCAAGAATCTGGTAGATGGAAAAATTATGGAAATGAACTTTTACGTTTCAAGGATCGTAATAAAAGAGAATTTTGCTTAGGACCAACCCATGAAGAAATTATTACAGATTTAGTACGCAAAGAAATTATATCATATAAACAGTTACCAGTAAACTTTTATCAAATTCAAACCAAATTTCGGGATGAAATGCGTCCACGTTATGGTGTAATACGTTCAAGAGAATTTATTATGAAGGATGCCTATTCATTCCATATCAATCATGCCTCATTAGAGCAAACATATAAATTAATGTATGATACCTATACTAGAATATTAAAAAGACTAAGTCTTGAATTTATTGCTGTTCTTGCAGATCCTGGATTGATTGGGGGAGAAAAATCACATGAGTTTCATGTTTTTGCAAATTCTGGTGAAGATACTATAGCATTTTCTGATGAGTCTAATTATGCTGCTAATTTCAAAAAAGCAGAGGCTTTACAAATTAATAAACGTAGATCACCAACTGAATATTTACGTATAATTAAAACGCCTATTAAAAGTATATATACTTTAATCAAAAATTATTCTATACCAATAGAAAAATTAGTTAATACTTTTATAGTACATGGTGTAAATAGTAAATTTGTTGCATTGTTAGTACGTGGTGATCACATATTAAATAATATAAAAGCGGAATATCAATCTGAAGTAGCATCACCATTAAAAATAGCTAACGAAGAAGAAGTACGCAGTGTCATAGGATCTTATTTAAGCTTCATTGGACCTTTGGGGCTTAATATTCCTATAATAGCAGACCATAGTGTTGCTATGATGAGCGATTTTGTAGCTGGTGCAAACATAGATTATAATTTTTATTTAGGTATTAATTGGGGCAGAGATCTTCCTTTACCTATCGTAGCTGATATAAGAAATGTCGTTGAAGGAGATCATTCTCCAGATGGTAAGGGAAAAATTTTAATACGCAACGGCATTGAAGTAGCTCATATTTTTCAATTAGGTAAAAAATACTCAAAAGCAATGAATGCCATTGTAATTGATAATAATGGAAATAAGAAAATTATTTATATGGGGTGTTATGGAATGGGAATTACTCGATTAGTTGCTGCTACAATAGAACAACATCATGATCATGATGGGATAATATGGCCTATAAATATTGCTCCATTTGAGGTTGTTTTAATACCAATAAATACACATAAATACAAAATAGTTAAAAATATAGCAGATAATCTTTATTTAAAACTTAGTATAGCAGGTATAGATGTACTATTAGATGATAGGGATATTAGTAACGGTATTAAATTTAGTGATATTGACCTTATAGGTATTCCCCATATAATTATAATAGGTGGACATGGTTTAAAAAATAACGAAATAGAATACAGATGTAGAAAAAATAATAAACCTATTATTATATTACAAAATAAAATTATAGATTATATACGTAATAAATTATCTACTAATTTTGGATAATGTAGTAGTATATAAATTTTCTATAAAGTCCCAATTTATTAAATTCCAAAATGCATTAATATAATCAACACGACGATTTTGGTACTTTAAATAATAAGCGTGTTCCCAAACATCTATACAAAGCAATGGTGTTGATTCAAATCCACCAAGATATTTAGGTGCTAGAGGGTTATCTTGATTAAAAGTAGATTTGATTAATAGTTTACCATATTTATTTATTATAAGCCATATCCACCCTGAACCAAAATGCAATTTAGCATAATTATCAAACTGGTTTCTAAAGTTTTCTAAATTAATGAAATTAGATTCTATAGCACACTTTATTGCTCCATGAGGATTATTAGCATTAGGCGTGAGTATTCTCCAAAATAAAGAGTGATTAGCATGTCCTCCTGCATTATTGCGCAAAATATATCTCTGTTTTTCAGGAACTTTATTTAAGTTTGTAAGTAGCATTTCTACTGACATATTTTGCATTACTTCTGGTATTTTTGACAGAGCTAAATTTGCATTTGTTATATATGTATTATGATGCTTAGTATGGTGAATCTGCATTGTTTTTTTATCAAAATACGGTTCTAAAGCATCATATGCATAAGAAAGTTTTGGAAGTTTATAAAACATTATTAAATATCCTTATGTAATTATTTTTAAAACTAATTTACATCATAACCAAGTTTATTTAGAACTTGTTTATCATTATACCAAGAACGTTTTATCTTAACCCATAGCTTTAGTATAACTTTCGCACTTAATAATCTTTCTAAGTCCAAACGTGCATCCCGCCCAATCCGTTTTATCATAATACCTTTTGCACCAATTATTATTTTCTTTTGAGCTTTACGCTCTACAACTATTAATGCGTTGATATAAATTATATTTTGTGATATTTTATAATCATCAATTACTACAGTAATCTGATAAGGTAACTCATCACCAATATAACGTATTACTTTTTCTCTAATAATTTCTGAAGATAGAAAAATATTATTTTTATCTGTACTTTGATCTTTAGGAAAAAAATATTTACTATATGGTATATAATTTGCAAGAACTGATTCAAGTTTATTAATGCCTAATCCTGTCTTTCCAGAAATTGGTAAAATTGCAACAAATTTATATTTTTTATATAAAGTCTCAAACCATGGCAATAAAGATAATTTTTCTTTAATCCAATCTATTTTATTAACAGCGGCAATTACTGGAACGCTAATATTATTTATTTTATTCAAGATCAGGTTATCTTCTTCAGTCCAACGCAATCTATCAATTATAAAAATAATACAATCTACATCATTTATTGCTCTAAAAGCGGTCCGATTCATAATAAAGTTAAGTTCATAATTTTTATATTTTTTCATTAAATGCATACCAGGTGTATCAACATAGATTATTTGTGTATTACCTTCAGTCTTTACACCCAATATTTTATTACGTGTTGTATGAGGACGTCTAGAAGTAATTGATATCTTCTTTCCTAAAATATAATTAATTAGCGTAGACTTACCAACATTCGTACGACCTATGACTGTAACAAATCCACACCGCTGAACAGGTAATGTTTTTTGTTTTATTATATTCATTGTTTTTTTATTTTAAATTTTATATTAGTATATTTTTTAATATTTTTAAAAACAATTTTTGCTGTGGTTTTTTCAGCAATACGTTTATTTAAACCATATTTTATAACTGATTTAGTTAAGAAATCTATTTTACATATAATTTTAAATAATTTATTTTTACATTTTTCATTTTTATAAAAACAAGTATAAATATGGAAATTAAACTGATAAAATTGTAAAATTTCTTGAATTATATTTTTATAATTATTGTGGGGTTTTATTTTACAAAAATTATACCAAATTAATAAACAATTTTTAATTGAATATATACCTCCATCTAAATAAATAGCACCTATTATTGATTCCATAGCATTAGCAAGAATTGATGATCTGTTTTTACCACCAGATATAATTTCTCCTAACCCCAAATATAAATAATTTCCTAAATTAAATTTTTTTGCTAATTTAAACAGACTATTACGATTAACTAATTTAGACCGAAGTATGGTTAAATTCCCTTCTTGTGATTGTGGGAATTTAAAATATAGGATTTCGCTTATAATTAAATTGAGTACTGAATCACCTATGAATTCAAGTCTTTCATTATTTACTTTATTAAAACTTCGATGAGTTAGTGCTAATTTTAAATAATTACTGTCTTTAAAAGTATAACGCAATCTATTATATAATAATTTATTTATATATAAATTCCTTTAATAATTTAATTTTTTTATAATTATAATAATATAAATAAAATAGTAAATTAATAATTATTTTTAAGCATTACAATAAATACATCATGAGGAATTATAACACGTCCTATATTTTTCATTCTTTTTTTTCCATCTTTTTGTTTGGAAATAAGTTTTTTTTTTCTAGATACATCCCCCCCATAACATTTGTCAATAACGTTTTTTCGCAATGCTTTTACAGTAGAGCGAGCTATTATAGTACTACCTACAGCAGCCTGTATAACAATCTCAAACATATGACGTGGAATTAGTTCCTTCAATTTTTCTACTATTAACCGACCATGCAAATAACTCTTATTTATATGAATAATCATAGTAAGCGCATCAACACAAATACCGTTGATTAGTATATCTAATCTAATTAATTTAGATGCTTTAAATCGATTAAAGCTATATTCTAGTGATGCATAGCCTTTTGAAATAGCTTTCAAACGATTGAAAAAATCTATTATAATTTCACTCATAGGTAATTCATATAAAAGTTGTATTTGTTTACCAATTACCTGCATATTTAATTGAATTCCCCGACGATTTTCACATTCTCTTATAATCTTACCTACATATTTTTGATGTACTAATATAGTAGCCTTAACTATAGGTTCACGTATTTCTTTAATACTAGATATATTAGGTAATTGATAAGGGGTTGATATATATATTATTTCACCACTATACATTTTTATTTCATAATTAACATTTGGTGCTGTAATTATTAATTTAATATTATATTCTCTTTGTAATCGTTCTTGAACAATTTCCATATGCAATGTTCCTAAAAATCCTATACGAAATCCAAAACCTAGATAAAAAGAATTATCATTTACATAATCAATAGAAGCATCATTTAATGCAAGTTTTCCTAAAGCATCTTTAAACTTTTCATATTCTTCAGAATTTATAGGAAACATTCCTGCATATACCTGGGGGATAATTTTTTTAAATCCGGGTAACCTAGGAACATTGGGGTTTATAGCATGAATAATAGTATCACCTACTGGGGCAGCATGTATGTTCTTAATCCCCGTAACTACGAATCCAACTTCTCCAGCATGTAGCATATTAGTTAAAGTAGACTTAGGTTTAAATATACCTAATTTTGAAATTTCTACGCTGCATCCAGTAGATTTTATAATAACTTTTTCACCAACTTTTAATGTTCCCTGAAATATACGAACTAATGAAACAATTCCTAAATAATTATCAAACCAAGAATCTATAATTAATGCTTGAAGAAACCCATCAGTATCACCAGTAGGTGGAGGAATATCATAAATTATTCGTTCTAATAATGATTTGATCCCTAATCCACTTTTTGCTGAAATTTTACATGCATTTTTTGCAGATATTCCAATTATTTCTTCTATTTCATAAATAACTTTATCTGGATCTACTTGAGGTAAGTCCATTTTATTTAAAACAGGAATGACTTTTAGTCCATGATTTATCGCAGTATTGCAGTTTGCTACTGACTGTGCTTCTACTCCTTTAGCCGCATCAACAACTAGAATAGCACCTTCACAAGCATAAAGTGATCTAGAAACCTCATATGAGAAATCAACATGCCCTGGTGTATCTATTAAATTAAATTGATAAATGTTACCATTATTAGCGTGATAATTAATTGTTACTGCCTGTGATTTAATAGTTATTCCACGTTCTCGTTCAATATCCATTGAATCAAGCACTTGTTCTTTAAAAGCACGGTTTATTAATCCACCACATATATGAATAATACGATCTGCTAATGTTGATTTACCATGGTCTATGTGAGCAATAATAGAAAAATTTCGAATATATTTAATTTTTGATAAATTTACATTATTTAACATGCATTATTACTCAAGCTATAATGAAAATTTTACTATAAAAGGAAAATATGTTTAAACATAGAATCATAAATAAAAATATTGTAAATCCAAATTTACTTAAATTACATATACCATTAAGTGAATATAATAATAAAACTGTGATCAATGGACGTAATACTATACAAAAAATTCTAAATGGTGAAGACCACAGAATGCTATTAGTTATAGGCCCATGTTCTATTCATGATATTGAAGCAGCAACAGAATATGCACTTAGACTTAATAATCTACAAAAGCGTGTTAAACATAGTATTTTTATTGTTATGCGAGTATATTTTGAAAAACCACGTACTATAATGGGTTGGAAAGGTTTAATTAACGATCCTTATATGGATAATTCATTTGCAATACAAGAGGGGTTACATATTGCTCGTCGTTTATTGATAAATATTACTGAAATAGGTTTATCCCTTGCTACAGAAGCACTAGATCCAATTATAGCACAATATATTGAAGATACTATCAGTTGGTTTGCAATTGGCGCACGTACTACAGAATCACAAATTCATCGTGAGATGGCATCTGGATTATCAGGTCCTGTGGGGTTTAAAAATGGCACAGATGGGAATATCCAAATAGCAATTAATGCTATTAAAGCAGTATCACATCCTCATCAATTCTTAAATGTTAATAATAACGGTAAAGTCGCGATAATTAGCACTATAGGTAATCATTATGGACATATAGTATTGCGAGGTGGAAATGGTAAACCAAACTATGATAATTTAAATATTTCAATAACTGAAAAAGAGCTAAAAAATGCTAATTTACCATTAAATATTATGGTAGATTGTTCACATGCAAATTCTAATAAGAATCCTGGACTACAATCTATAGTGGTGAGAAATATCACAGAACAAATTATTAATGGTAATTGTTCTATTATAGGTATTATGATCGAATCAAATATAAACTGGGGAACACAAAATATTAATGAATATCGTAAAAACCTTAAGTATGGAGTTTCAGTAACTGATGCATGCATAGATTGGCATACTACTGAAGATATCATTATTGAAATGGCTAATAAATTAGAAAAAGTATTAAAAATTAGAAAAAGGTTAATTAATAATCAATTATTTTAATTAACTATGGTAATAATTTACATTTTGATCTTGATTAATTGCAACTATAACCTTTGAATATTGTCATAAATACCTATAATTTTACCAGCGGCACGTGTTGCAAAAACAGCAGCATGATTTTCGATATGCTATTTAATAACTTAAAAATTGATTTATTTGCTAATCACCTGCCGCCAGACATTATAACACGTGCTGAAGTAAGCTCATGGCAATATAATTTGATTTGAAAAATAAAAAATTTTTAAATTATCAATAAAGGCATTAGTGTTTTATCTGTAGGATTGTCAATTTCTGTTATAGTACGAATAAACTAATATCATAAATTGTAGATACATATAGCTGCTAATATAGGTATAACAATTTTATCAATAGTAAATTCACTATATGAATTTTTGAACTTCAAGTTCGCTGATTTTTGTACTACGTATTCAATACAATAACCTGAAAATATTATAAATAATTTATTTTGCTATGTTTATTTAATATATATAAAGATACTCAACACTATGCGTAAATATGGTAATTTAATTCATACAATTGGCTGTAAAATTATTGATGATACGCATGCATGGTTTAGCTGCTGATAAACAACAATTTATAGTAATATCGTTCAAAATTTGTATGCCTAAAATGAATTTACAGTCTGAATATTGATATTTGGTGATATTAAAGATCATCAACAAAATATTAATTGTATTCCACAATAATGTAATAACATAAACTTATGATTTTAAATCCTACTGAATATTAAAGATCCATTAGTTCCTCCAAATCCAAAGGAGTTAGACATTACATTTTCTATTTTCATATCGCGTGCTGTATGGGGAATATAGTCAAGTGTACATCCATCACCTGGATAATCTAGATTAATTGTAGGAGGAGCTACTTGATCTTTAATGGCAAGTATACTGAATATCGCTTCTACAGCACCTGCTGCCCCCAGTAAGTGCCCACTCATAGATTTAGTAGAACTAATAGGGGGGCTTACATTTTTAAATATTCGCTCAATTGCCTTACTTTCAGCAATATCACCTAACTGAGTTGATGTTCCATGAGCATTGATATAGTGTATTTGATTCAAATTTATTCCAGCATCTGCAATAGCATTACGCATTGCTAATTCTGCACCATTTATATTTGGTGCGGTAACGTGATAGGCATCATTACTCATACCAAAACCTTTTATTTCAGCATAAATCACTGCTCCGCGTTTTTTTGCGTGCTCATACTCTTCTAAAACAACTACACCAGCTCCATCAGAAATAACAAACCCATCACGATCACGATCCCAAGGACGACTAGCTTTCTCTGGATCATCATTTCTATTTGATAGTACTTTAACAGCTGAAAACCCTAATAAGCCTAATGTAGATACAGCAGCGGCCTCAGCCCCACCACATAACATTATATCCGCATCTCCATAAACAATAGTACGTGCACCATATCCAATATTATGGGCTCCTGTAGTGCAAGCTGTAGATATTGCTATATTAGGGCCTTTAAAACCATATTGAATAGCTAAAGTCCCAGATAACATATTAATTATAGATCCAGGTACAAAAAAAGGATAAATATTATTTGATACACCGTTATTTATTGCGTTATAATTAATTTCAATCATTGATAGTCCACCAAAACCAGAACCTATTGCTATACCAATCCTATTATAATTAATCTCAGTATTTTCTAATCCAGAGTCTTTAATTGCTTGAATTCCAGCTGCAAGTCCATATTGAATAAACAAATCCATCCTTCTAGCGTATTTTTTTTTTAAATAAATACTTGAATCAAAATTTTTAATTGCCCCCATCAAACTAGTATTAAATTCAAAAAAATTAAAAGTTTCTACTGCAGATATCCCACTTTTGCCTGATTTAATATTATTCCATGTTTCACTTACAGTATTACCAATAGGAGTAATCATACCTATCCCAGTTACTACTACCCTTCTTATCTTATACATTATTAATAAATAATATTTATATTAAATTATTTTTAATTTTATATAGTCTATCATTTCTTGAACATTAGTAATTTTTATAGCAAATTTCTCTGGAATATAAATCCCGAACTCATGTTCTATAGCCATGTTTAACTCTACAGTATCAATTGAATCTGCACCTAAATCGTCCATAAAAGAACAATTATTAAAAATGTTTTCTTTTTTTATATGAAAATATTCTGCAATAATATTTTTAACTATTTTTTCTATTTTAATCATTTTATCCTAATAATAATATGTATTTTTTACATAATTTATAATTTTTGTTACAGCATTAACATTAATATTTATGTTTTGCTATTTAATTAATTTTATAAATATTTTTATATTTACAATATAACTTATAATCTGGAATATGATGGCGTAAATGTACAACATTTAACTTTTTATTTAAAAATAAAGTAATATGTGGTAAATGATCATGTGCACGTCTCATTCCTATTTTAGATCTAGTTTTTCTATTTTTTTGAACAGCCATATTAATTCCAATAATTTAATAATTACAATTGTACATTTACAATTTACATATATATGAGTGGGACAAAGCTGCAGGAATATTTAAAATTAAATAATCTTCAATAATAGGCAGTAATTCTATATATCCATTTTTTATTAATATCGGGTCATATTTATTAGGCAAATTAAATAAATTATTATTTATAATACTTAATATAAAATTACTATAAATACAATTTTTAATATTGTTAAAACAGCGATTACATGATAATATTAATGTTGCTTTTAATAAAAATTTTATATAATAACGGAAATAATTATCTATTATAAAATTAATAGATACTCTACAAAAACCTTGCTGTATACCAATTGCTTCTGTAAGACGTTGTAGTGCCGCAAGATAAATTATACCATCAATATATTGATTATTAGCTAATATAGATATTTTAAATTTATTTTTTATAAAAAAAAACTTTGACATATGATATAGTTATTATATTAATTAATTTTTAAAAATCAAAAAAACTCTTTAAGCACAGGATCAATTTTAGCTTTTACATGAATAATTTTACCAGTTGTAGGATCTGGAAATTTAATTGACCCGGCATGAAGAAATAATCTATTAATATTTAATTTATAAGATATAATTTTGCTATTATTGTTATAGTATTTTTTATCACCTAATATAGGATTACCAACATGAGCAGCATGAACTCTAATCTGATGGGTTCTACCTGTAATAGGTAAAGCTTTTATTAAAGTGGATTTATAAAAAAATTTACAAATTTTGAATAAAGTAAAAGAATATTTGCCATATTGATTAATTTGCATTTTATATTCACCATTTAGTGTATTAAATCTTTTTATTGAAGCTGTTACATAATTTATAGATATTGGCCAGTGCCCATAAACCAATGCAATATAGCATTTTTCTATTTTTCTATTTTTAAATGCTTTATTAAATAATAACAGTGCTGTTCTTGATTTGGCTAATAATAGGCATCCAGATGTATCTTTATCTAATCTATGTACTAATTCAATGAAATCAATATCTTTACGGGCTTGTTTAATTGCTTCAATTAATCCTATTTTTATTTTACTACCACCATGTACAGAAATACCACAAGGTTTATTTATTACTAACCAATCATTTGATTCAGCTATAACACTTTCTAATAAAAATTTCTTTAGTTTATCGCTAATATATACCTTTTTAACCATAGTAATTAAAAATTTGGGTGTTTTTATTTGATCACCATTCTGTAACCTTGTTTTAGCTTTTGCAATATTTCCATTTAAACGGATTTTACCTATACGAATAATGCGATATATAAAAGACTTAGGTATTTTCTTAAATTCTCTAATTATATAATTATCTAATCTTTGTCCTATTTTTTCTTTATTCACTTTAAATAAATTCAATGTATTTTTCATATATTGCAATATATATGTATAAATTTAAAAATTATTCATTGAAAAATATTCCAATTTATGCTTGGGGATTATTTATAATTTCATTAATTAAACAAAGTGAAAATTATTCTATAGTAATAATTACTAATGAAAATTTTATAATTAATAAAATTAAAAAAGCAATAATATTTTTAAATATAAATGAACTTTTAATTATATATTTTATTGAATTTAATAGTTTTCCATACCATAGTGCATCACAAAATAGAAATATTGTTTTATCAAGAATTAGTACACTATATAAATTAAAAAATAATAAAAAAATTTTATTGTTAACTATAAAAAATTTAATGCAGCGTATTCCTATTAAAGAAAATATAAATAAATATTTAAAATTAAAATTGGGTCAGCATATTACTCCAAAAAATTTAAAATTATATATTAATAATATGGGTTATCGTAAAGTAAAATCTATAATAGAATATGGTGAATACATTTCATTAAATGAAAGTATTAATATTTATCCTTTGGGTAATAAATTTCCACTGCATATTAATTTATTTAATAATAAAATTAAATTTTTATATTTTTTTAATCCTATATATATAAATATAAAAAAAAAAAATAAAATTATATTATTACCTATGCATGAATATAATTTAAAAAATCATTCTATTTATATTTTTAAAAAAAATTTTAAAAATATTCATAAATCAGTTAAAAAAACAATGTATATAGAAAAAGAGCAATATATACAAATTTTCTTTAATAAAACAAGTACTTTTTTTGATAATATAAATGATAAATTAAATATAATTTTATTTCCTAATATTTATTCATACTCTAAAATGTATTGTAAATTATTTAATGAAATATATAAAAATTTAAATATAAATACAATATTACCACCAGATAATATTTTTACTACAGTGCCTGAAATATTCAATATTATTAATTTATATAATCCAATACAAATAAAAAAAAATATATTTAATTTTGATAAAATACCAATAATTTTAATAGATAATTATAAAAAATTAAATATAATAAAAAAATTTATTGATAAACAAAAAAGTCTTGGTAATAGAATATTATTTATTTATAACACTTTTTTTTTCAAAATATTACTAGATAAAACATTAAAAAAAATAAAATTGATTTTAGAAAATGTAGATAATTTTAAACATTTTATTAAAAATAATATATATTATGGTAGCACTATAGATGATTCAATCGATAATGGTGTAATAATAAATGATATTAAACTAGTAATAATAACCTATAAAGAAATAATTTTTGAAAATATGTTCAACAATATATTTTCACAAAAATTTAATAATATTAAACCATGTATACCAATATTTCATAATAATCATGTTGTAGATCGTTCTGTAGGTGATTTTATAAATTTTGAATATGCTAAAAAAAATAATTTATATGTAAACTTTAAATATAGAGATATTAGTTCACGTTACTTAGAGTCACAACATAATATTCTAGATAAAACAAAAGTTAAAAACTATCATAAAAAAGAAAAAAAAATAAAAAATCTTGCTATAAAAATACTAGATATTTATTCTATTAGAAAAATACATAAAGGTGTTTATTATAAAAACCATAATAATGTAGAATATATTAAATTTTTAAATCAATTATTATTTGAAGAAACACCAGATCAAATTAATGCTATAAATGAAGTCTTTTCAGATATGATTCAAAAACATCCTATGGATAGACTTTTATGTGGTGATGTGGGGGCTGGTAAAACTGAAGTTGCAATGCGTGCAGCGTTTATTGCAATAAACTCTGAAAAACAAGTCGCTGTACTGGTACCTAGTACACTACTTGCTTTACAACATTACGATACTTTATGTAAAAGATTTTCCTGTACATCAATAAATATTGAATTAATTACTAGATTTAAAAAAAAATATATAATACAAAAAATTAATAATATTAAAAGTGGTAAATATAATATTATTATTGGCACACATAAATTACTTAATAATAATATTAAATTTTATAATCTAGGATTAATAATAATAGATGAAGAACACAGATTCGGGGTATTACACAAGGAAAAATTAAAAATAATGCGTATTGGTATAGATGTTCTTTCTATGAGTGCTACTCCTATTCCCCGTACATTATCAATGATAAATATTGGTATTTATAATATTTCAATAATTTCTAAGCCCCCACCAGGCCGTATTAAAATAAAAATATTTATTAAAACTTATTCTGAATTTTTAATAATTGAAATAATTAATAGAGAAATTAATAGGGGGGGGCAGCTTTATTATATTTATAATAAAGTACATAGCATTCAACAACAAGCGAATATAATACGTAAAATTGTTCCCGAGGCTAGAATTGGTATAGTACATGGAAAGCTAAATAAATGTAATATAGAGAAAGTTATGAATGCATTCATTAACAGAGAAATAAATATATTAATATGCTCAACAATTATAGAAATGGGGATTAATATTCAAAATGCCAATACTATAATAATTGACCGCGCAGATAAGTTGGGGTTAGCACAATTACATCAAATTATAGGACGTATTGGTAGGTCAAAACAGCAGGCTTACGCTTATTTATTAATTCCCAAATATTCAATTAATAATTATGCTATTAACCGTTTAAAAACAATTTTAAATTCAAATTATTTAAATGATGGATTAACTATTGCTAATTTTGATTTAGAACTTAGGGGGGGGGGGCAAATATTTGGAGAAGAGCAAAGCGGTAAAATAATTAAATTAGGTTATGATTTATACATGGAAATACTTAATAAAGCAATCAAAAATATAAGTACAGGTAAATCATTAGTAAATAAAATTAATATAGGGGTTTTTATATTAGGTTTTATACCTGAATCTTATATTTATAAAAAATATACGCGATTAATATTTTATAAACGTATTATTAATGCATCAAATTATGATAATTTGCACAAAATTAAAATGGAATTAATTGAAAAATTTGGTTTATTACCTACGCAAGTTATATATTTATTTAGATTAGCTAATATTAAGCTGCAAGCATGGCGCCTGGGTATTAAAATATTAAAAGCTACAAGTAAAAATGTAAAAATAGTGTTTAGTAAAAAAAATAATGTATATAAAAAAATATTAAATAAAGAAAAAAATATTTTTAAAATTGATGATTACCAATTGTTTTTAAATATAAATATTGACCAAACAGATAAAAGTATTTATAATATTGAATCTATACTTAATAAAATAGAAAATTAATTTACACTATATACTTGCTTATCAGCATGATAACTTGAACGAACGAGTGGGCCAGAAGCTACATGTGTAAAACCCATTGCATATCCTTCTTTTTCAAAAAAATTAAATGTTGTAGGATTAACCCATCTAGCTATTGGAATATGATAGCGAGATGGTTGTAAATACTGTCCAATAGTGAGCATATCAACACCATGTGTGCGTAAATCGTTCATAACATCTATAATCTGTTGATTGGTCTCTCCTATACCCACCATTAATCCTGATTTAGTAATTCTTAATGGATTCAGTTGCTTATAACGTTTAAGTAAATTTAATGAACACTGATAATTGGCCCCAGGACGTACTTTTCTATATAATATAGGTACAGTTTCAATATTGTGATTAAAAACGTTTGGGGGCTCTTTACAGAGAATTTTTATAGCTGTATCCATACACCCACGAAAATCAGGAACTAGTATTTCAATTTTAATATTTTGAGATAACTTACGAATTTCAATTATACATTCAATAAATTTATTTGCACCACAATATTGTAAATCATCGCGATTTACTGATGTTATAACAACATAATTAAGATGCATTTCCGAAATGGCTTTAGCTAATTCAATTGATTCATTTACATTAGGGGTATCCGGACGACCATGTGCTACATCACAGAATGAACAACGACGAGTACAAATAGCTCCCATAATCATAAAAGTTAAAGTCCTATTATTGAAGCATTCACTTAAGTTAGGACAAGAAGCCTCTTCGCATACTGTATTTAATTTATGCTTGCGTAATATTTTTTTTATACCTATAATATTATCTGAAATATTAGGGATACGCACACGTAGCCAATTCGGCTTAATTGTTTGTATTACATTAATATAACGATACCCAAATTTATAGGCACCACGCATTTTAATACCGACCATATTAAAAAGCCTGGGTTAATATTTCAGGTAATCCTTTTTTTTCAATTATTAAAAAAGAATAATTACTACTAATTTTATGATAAAAACATTTAATCCAACGATTATATTCAATCTTTATTGTTATTGAATAGTAGTGCATAAAGTCTTTCAGCTGAGTCATTTGCATACCAAAATACCCGCATGGATTAATAATTTCAAATGGAGTAATATCCATATCAACATTATAAGCAAGACCATGAAAACTACAACCACGTTTAATACGAATACCAATAGATGATATCTTAGCTTCATATCCGTCTATTAAAACGTAAACACCAGGAGCACTTTCTTTAGTATATGAAAAAATTCCGTGTGTTGCAAGTGTTAAAATAGTAGATTTTTCTATAATAGTAACTAATTCGCGAACTCCTAACCTGCTACGTTTTAAATCAAACAATATATAAAAAATTAACTGACCTGGCCCATGATACGTAATTTTGCCCCCTCTATCTGATTTAATTATAGGAATATCCAATTTTATTAAAGTTTCAATATTACCACCTTGAGTAAAAACTGGATCATGTTCAATTAACCATATATTATCTGAATCATACAAAGATCTTCTATAGGTGTATTCCTGCATTGCAGTAAGCGTGGTTTTGTAATTGCAAATCCCAATATGATAAATATATATATAAATTTCTTGCATATTAATTATCACTAGTATAAACGTCCTGTTATATTATCCAAATACCTTCTAAATTATATTTTTTACGTATATCAGGCAACATAATATGTACTATTACATATGAAATATCAACTAGTATCCAATCATCGTTTTTATTCCCTTCAATGCTTAATGGTATAAATCCTTTTTCTTTTAATTTTTTCACCATATTATTAGCTAATGCAAATATATGTATATTAGAGGTACCACTAGCGATAATCATTGTATCAGTAATATTAGTTAATGTTGTAACATCTATTTCAATTATATTTTGTCCATTTAACTGATTTAATGCATTAATTACAATTTCAGCAATATTTTTATGCATTTTTGTAATATACAAATACTTAAAATTATATTTATGCTATTTTTAAAACACAATGTTTATTAATTTACCTGGAACAATAAAAATTTTTGTAATAAATTTACATTTAATATAAATCTGTATTTTATAATCTGATAATGCTATTTTTTTTATAATATCAAGATCTGTATCTGCAGGAATTTTAATTTTAGTACGTAACTTTCCATTAATTTGAATTACTAGTGTCATTTCTTCAATGAATAATGCTTGATCATCAATTTTAGGCCACCTTGCATTAATAATAGCCTCTTTATGTCCTAATTCATTCCATAAAACGTGAGTTATATGTGGTACAATAGGTGAAAGTATTAATAGACTTACTTCTAGTGCTTCAATAATAACAGCTAAACCTTGAATACTATTATCGTTGAATCGTAATAGTGTATTATTTAGTTTCATTACAGCAGCTATTGCTGTATTGAAGTTTGCACTATTAATATCATATGTTGTTTTTTTTATAGTTATATGAGTTATTCTACGTATAGCACGCTGACGATCATTTAGTAACGAAACATTAATGTTTTTATTAATTATCCCAAACAAAGCTATATGATCATAAGTAAATTTCCATAGCCTGTTAAGGAACCGATATGCCCCCTCAATACCAGCATATGACCATTCTAGAGATTGATCTGATGGAGCCGCAAACAGTATAAATAAACGTACTGTATCAGCACCAAATTGATTAATCATGGATTGTGGATCAACGCCATTATTTTTTGATTTTGACATTTTTTGTATACCACCCATAATTACAGGTTTTCCATCACTTATTAGATAAGCACTACCATCGGATTTTACTTTTACATCAATGTGATTAAACCATTGATTACTACCATCATTCATTTTACGATAATAAGTATTAGCTACAACCATTCCTTGCGTTAATAAACGTTTAAATGGTTCATCACAATGAACTAAACCAAAATCACGTAACAGTTTATGAAAAAATCTAGCATATAATAAATGAAGAATTGCATGTTCTATTCCCCCTATATATATATCAACTGGTAACCAATATTTAACACGTTCGTCCAACATTAAATCATTATTATCGTGACAACAGAACCGAGCATAGTACCAGGATGACTCAATAAAAGTATCAAAAGTATCTGTTTCACGAGTCCATAGGTTTCTAAGATTATAAAATGATGGGATTGTATTCAATGGCGATTTATTTGTTTTTAGCTTTATATTAGTTGGTAGACATACTGGTAATTCATCTATATTTAAAGCAATAATTTCTCCATTTTTTCCATATTTTATTGGAATGGGGGTTCCCCAATAACGTTGTCTTGATATTCCCCAATCTCTTATTCTATAATTTACACGTTTTATACTATTATATTTTTTTTCTAATTTTTTAATGATGATATCAAAAGCTTCATATGTTTTTAAAAAATTAAATTCACCTGAATTAATAAGTATACTACCCTGTTTGGTATATGGACCATTATATATATTTGGAATATTTCCATTAATATCAGCAATTACAGGTATTTTTGACAAACTATACTTATTTGCAAAATCCCAATCTCGTTTATCGTGTGCAGGGACACACATTATTGCACCATGACCATATTCCATTAATACAAAGTTAGTAATATAAATAGGCAGTTTTTCTTTAGTAATAGGATGATTGGCTTTATATACAATATTTATTCCTAAATTCTCTATATCTGCTTCACCACATAAGCTATTACAGTATTTTTTAAAAAATTTAATTAATTTAGGATTATTTTTATATAAAAAATTAGCAATTGGATGTTCAGATGAAATAGCAAGATAACTTACACCCATTAATGTATCAGGACGCGTTGTAAATATAGTTAATTTAGATAGCGCATCTGGTATTTCAGATACATAAAAATCAATATCTACACCTGATGATTTTCCAATCCAATTTCGCTGCATTGTCTTTACACGTTCAGGCCAATCTAAATTATCAAGATCTTTAAGTAATTCTTCTGCATAATTAGTTATTTTTAAAAACCATATAGAAATTTTACGTGACTCTATTTTTGCTCCCGAGCGCCATCCATATCCATCAATTACTTGTTCATTAGAAAGTACTGTATTATCTACAGGATCCCAGTTAACTATTGAATCTTTTTTATACACTAAATCTTTTTTTATTAACTTAGTAAAAAACCATTGTTCCCAATAATAATAATTAACTTCGCAAGTAGAAAACTCTCGATCCCAATCATAAGCAAAGCCTAGGGAATTTAGCTGTATACGCATATAATCTATATTTTTTTTAGTCCAATCATTAGGTGATATACCTTGTTTAATTGCAGCATTCTCAGCTGGCATTCCAAATGCATCCCACCCTATGGGTTGAAGTACATTTTTACCTTGCATTATATTAAAGCGAGTTATAGCATCACCAATACTATAATTACGCACATGACCCATGTGAAGGTTTCCACTTGGATACGGAAACATAGATAAACAATAATATTTTTCGATAGTCATATCTTCAAATACTTTAAAGCATCGGTTATTTTTCCAAAATTGCTGTGCATTACGTTCAACATCAATATGATTGTAATATCTATTCATTGTTTAATATATTATTAATGTATAAATTGTATAATTACTGCATAGCTAGTTAATTATATGCTGCAATTACTTAATTTACAAATTTTTTTTTAGTATTTAAACAGCGATTAAAAGCTATAATACAAAATATGATTATTTATATTATAAGTATAATAAACATTTTTATACATTCAATATTATTATATTAACTGATAGATCGTTTAATTGATGCATCGATAGCTGGTGCTTTTTCAATACATTTACTAGTAAATATATGCATACAATATTAAATATTTTCGAAATGATAAATACATACATTAATTATAATTATGTAATGTCTTATTATTTCACAGTAAATTATATTCATTTTTATTGCAATAAAATGTACCAACTGTATAAAGAATTTATATAAGCACAAAGCTATATTAGCCCATTGATTCATATAAAGGTAATTTTAAAGATTTATTTTTTATCCATCCTGTGCTTTCTATTAACGCTTCACTAATATGTGCAATTGATATAACAGTATTTACATTTGCTGCTTTTAATGCTAATAATTTAGAATTGGCAGTACCTGTTCCACAAGAAATAATTGCCCCAGCATGGCCCATGCGTTTTCCATATGGTGCAGTTACCCCAGCAATATACGATATTATTGGTTTATTAACATATTCTTTTATAAAATCAGCTGCTTCTTCTTCAGCAGTACCTCCTATTTCACCTATTAATACAATTGCTTCAGTTTGTGGATCTTCTTGAAATAGCTTAAGAATATCAATAAAGCTATAACCTATTATAGGATCACCTCCAATACCTACACACGTAGATTGCCCAAATCCATTAACTGTAATTTGATTAACTGCTTCATATGTTAAAGTACCAGAACGAGATACAACACCAACATTTCCATATTTATAAATATTACATGGCATTATACCTATTTTACATTCTCCTGGAGTAATTATCCCAGGGCAATTGGGACCAATAAAACGTATATTTAAATCATCACACTTAACCTTAATATATAGCATGTCAATAGTAGGAATACCTTCTGTTATGCAAACTATGAGCTTAATTCCAGCATTAGCTGACTCAATAATAGAATCCTTACAATACTGCGCTGGAACGTATATAACTGATGCAAAAGCATCAGTTTGAGAAACTGCTTCATAAACAGTGTTAAATACCGGAATGCCTAAGTGAAGTTGACCTCCTCTACCTGGAGTAACACCACCCACAATTTTAGTTCCATATTCAATAGATTGTTTTGAGTGTAACGTACCTTGTACCCCAGTCAAGCCTTGACATATTACTTTAGTATTTTTATTTACAATAATACTCATGACTTGTTATTTACTTATGTAGCTGCTTTTATTACTTTTTTAGCGGCTTCGAGTAGGTTGTACTCTGGAATAATATTATTTAATTTGCTTTCTCTAAGCTTTTTCATACCTTTTTCATAGTTGTTACCTTGAAGACGTACAACAACAGGAATGTCAATTATTATCTTATTTATTGCGCTTATTATTCCTTCAGCGATCATATCACAACGCACAATTCCTCCAAAAATATTTACCAGCACTGCTTTTACAGATTTATCTGATAAAATTATTTTGAAAGCTTCAACAACACGTTCATTATTTGCACTACCACCTACATCAAGAAAATTTGCTGGCTTTCCACCGTTAAATTGTATCATATCCATAGTACCCATTGCTAAGCCAGCCCCATTTACAATACAACCAATATTACCATTTAGAGCTACATAGTTTAGATCAAAATTTTTAGCATTAGCTTCCCGTTCATCTTCTTGCGAAATATCAAGCATAGAATATAAATCATGATGACGATATAAAGCATTAGGATCAATACTCATTTTAATATCTAAACAATGTAGATTACCTTTATTGGTTATTACTAGCGGATTAATTTCAATAAAATATAAGTCATTATCTTTAAACATTTTCAATAAATTAATGAATATTTTAGTGAATTGCTTAATTTGAATTTTGTTTAATCCCAATTTAAATGCTATATTTATTGCCTGGTAAGGCATAGCTCCAAGAATAGGATCTATTGTTGTTTTAATAATTTTTTTAGGATTTTCTTTTGCAATTTTTTCAATTTCTACACCACCTTCTGAAGATGCTATAAAAACAATACGTTTAATAGAACGGTCTATAATTGCACTAATATATAATTCTTTTATAATTTTTGTATAAGATTCAATCAAAATTTTATTTACTAACTGTCCTTTTTCTGTCTGATATGTCAATAACCGTTTACCTAGCCACATTTCAGAAAAATTTTTAGCTTCATTATAATTATTAACTAATTTAATTCCACCTGATTTTCCTCTACCACCAGCATGTATCTGTGTTTTAACTACCCATGAATTACCGCCAATATTTTTGCAGGCTGTTATTACATCTTTTGGTGAACTAATTACATATCCTTTTGAAACTGGTAGGTCATATTCAATTAATAGCTGCTTACCTTGATATTCATGAATATTCATTCAATACCATTCTAATTATTAAAATATAATATAAATTTTTTTATATGTAATTTATTTTATATATTGCGATTCACTATGTTAATGGCATTACCACTTACTGCTAAAGCTGCTTCGCGAATAGATTCTGATAGTGTTGGATGCGCAAAACATGTCAAAGCAATATCTTCAGCGCTAGCCCCGAATTCCATAGCTATAACTCCATTAGCAATTAATTCTCCAGCGTGTTGTCCTAATATATGTATACCTAAAATACGATCTGTTTTAGCATTTGCAATAATTTTAATAAAACCTTCTGTGGAATTAGTTGCCATAGACCGACCACAAGAATAGAAAGGAAAAGTACCTATTTTATACTCTATACCTAAAGTTTTAATATTCTGCTCATTTTTTCCAACCCATGCTATTTCAGGATATGTATAAATCACATTAGGAATAGTGTTATAGTTGATTTCTGATTTGTGCCCGGCAATGATATTAGCTACCATTACACCCTCTTCTGAGGCTTTATGCGCCAGCATAGGCCCTCTTACTACATCACCTATTGCGTAAATTCCTGATACATTAGTCTTACAATGTTCATTAACTTGTATGAATTTTTTTTCGTCTATTACTACTCCAGCGCTTGAATATAAGATATTATCTATACAAGGACGACGGCCAATAGAAACAATTAACTTGTCAAATACAATTGTTTTAATGCTATTATCTTTTGTATATATAACTTGTATCTTTTTATCATTAATTTTACTAGAAATAACTATAGCACCCAATTGTATGTCAATTCCCTGCTTAGTAAATAATTTATATGCTTCTTTAGATAAATCTTCATCCACAGTATGTAGAAATTTACTTTCCGATTCTAAGATTGTAACCTTGCTACCAAGACGGTTCCATACTGAACCTATTTCTATCCCTATAGCACCTGCACCTATAATCCCAAGATGATCAGGCACTGCTGTAAAATTTAATGCTCCTGATGAATCAACAATAGTATCACCGTTTACTGGTGCTACAGATGTTTCTATAGGTACTGATCCTGTGGCAATAATAATGTTATCAGTATTTAAAATATTTTTTATACAATTTTTACCAGTAACTTCTACTTTATTACTAGATAATACCTTACCAATACCTTCTATTACTGTAATATTGTTATTTTTTAAAATAGCGCTAATTCCTCTATTAATTGTAGCAACAGTTTTATTTTTACTATTAATCATTTTTATAATATCAATAGTAATATTACTAACATTGATACCAATTAATTCAAATTTTTCTATTGCATTTACGAAATTATATGAAATTTCAAGTAGAGCTTTAGAAGGTATACAACCAACATTAAGACACGTTCCACCGTAAACAATATTCCCATCAATGTTAACCCATTTTTCAATGCAAGCAGTTTTTAAACCCAACTGCGCTGCGCGTATTCCAGCGACATACCCCCCAGGTCCTGTACCTATGATTATAACATCATATTTATCGGACATTAAATATTTCCATATTAATTTTTGATATGAATTTTAAAAACAAACTCTTTTTTAAGAGTGTAGTATAAATTAAAAAAACAGATATGGGTCTTCTATAAATTTTTTTACTGTAACTATAAACTTTACCGCATCTTTACCATCGATCATACGATGATCGTAAGACAATGCTAAATACATCATAGGACGTATAACAACTTGTCCATTAATAGCAATTGGTCGATCTTTAATGTTATGCATACCAAGTATTGCAGTCTGAGGAGGATTCAATATTGGAGTAGAAAACATAGAACCAAAAATTCCACCATTAGTAATGGTAAATGTACCTCCAGTCATCTCTTCTATATTCAGTGTTCCATATGTACCACGATTAATGAATTCTGCAATATTTTTTTCTATTTCAGTAATATTCATTTTATTAGTATTTCTTAACACTGGTACAACTAATCCTCTGGGGGTAGAAACAGCTACACTAATGTCTTGATAATCATGATAAACAATTTCATTCCCATCAATATAAGAATTAACATCTGGAAATAGTTTTAATGCTTCAGTACAAGCTTTAACAAAGAAACCCATAAATCCTAAATTTGCATTATTAATATATTGATATATATTTTTATACTTTTTACGAATTGCTATAATTATACTCATGTCCACTTCATTATAAGTCGTCAATATAGCAGCAGTTTTCTGAACTTGTACTAAACGATTTGCAATAGTTTGTCTAATTATACTCATAGGCACTCGTCTTTCAGTACGAATAAATTTGGAAATCAATTTTTCATTATTAACTTTATAATTTATTTCATCATATGTTAATGCACGTTGAACATCTTCTTTAATAATACGCCCACCCTTACCTGTACCATTAATATTCTTAATATCAATAGTATTATGTTCAGATACAATTTTCCGTGCAGATGGTGTAACTATTTTATCAATATATTGAGATTTAGCATCACAATTTTCTTCTAAAAAAGCTATAACCTCTTCAGATTTAATTTTAGCACCAGTATGGGTAAAAATTTTAATAATAATACCATCAGCAGGTGCAACAACTTCAAGGACAACTTTATCAGTTTCAATATCTACAATTAAATCATCCCTATTCACTGTGTCACCTTGCTGTTTATGTAACCTTGAAACTACCCCTTCTACAACTGATTCGGGGAAAGTAGGAGCTTTTATTTCATGAATTTTATTTGTTACATAATTTGCAGAAATATATGGTCCCATTTTAATTCCTTAATTTTTACTTAAATGCATTATATACCAATAAATTTTGTTGTTCTATATGAACAGACATATATCCTGATGCTGTTGCAGCAGAAGCTGGTCTACAAGATAAATGAATCTTCATTGCACTAAAACCTAATTTTTTACGTTTTTCTATAATTTTATGTAGGTAATGTTGTATTTGATACCATGCTCCTTGGTTTTGGGGTTCATCTTGACACCATACCAGCTTTTCAGCATTCGTAAACAAATAAAGTTTTTCAATAATATTTTCTTCAGGGAATGGATAAAGCTGTTCAATTCTTAATATAGCGGTATCATCAAAGTTATTTTTATCTCTATAGGCACTTAGATCATAATACAATTTTCCGTAAACTAAAATAACACGATTTATTTTTTCATGTATATAACTATTATCCAATATTACTTTTTGGAAACTACCAAAAGCAAGATCTTTAAAGTTTGAAGTTGCATTATGATTCCGTAAAAGACTTTTGGTCTGCATAATAATAAGTGGTTTCATAATTTTATAGATAATTTGTCTACGAAGCAAATGAAACATTTGTGCGGGAGTAGTTGGTACACATACTTGAATATTTTGTTCAGCAGAAAGCTGCAAAAATCTTTCAATACGTGCCGAAGAATGTTCAGGTCCCTGACCTTCATATCCATGAGGTAGAATAATTGTCAAGCAACATAAACGTCCCCATTTTGATTCACCAGATGATATAAATTGATCAATTACAACTTGTGCTCCATTTGCAAAATCCCCAAACTGGGCTTCCCAAACTACTAGCATTTTGGGGTTTGTAGTTGCATAGCCATATTCAAATGCAAGAACAGCTTCTTCGGAAAGCAAAGAATCATAAATATAAAATGGCGGTTGATCATATTTTATATGTTGCATAGGTATCCAAACTACACCATCTTTTTGATTATGAATAACAGCATGACGATGAGAAAATGTCCCCCTTCTAGAATCTTGACCAGTTATGCGAACTGAATAACCTTCATCTAATAGTGTAGCATATGCTAACATTTCAGCGAATCCCCAGTTCAATGCTACATCACCTGCAATCATATTTTTACGAGATTCATAAATGTTATTTACTTGGCGTTGCATTTCAATTTTTTTAGAAACTTCACACATTTTTATTGAAAGTTCACGAAGACGTACAATATCAAAAGATGTATCATAATTTGTTATTATTTTACGATCACTATATGAATACCAGTTATTTTTTTTATCTTGTTTTATTAATATTTTATTAGCTACATTGCTACCATTATCTAAACAATTTCGATATTTTAAAAAAAAAGTTTTTATTTCGTCACTAGAAACTATACCTTTTATAATTAAATAATTTGCATAAATTTCACGCGTATTTTTATGATTTTTAATTATATTATACATTATGGGTTGAGTAATTGATGGTTCATCAGCTTCATTATGACCATGTCTACGATAACAAACAAAATCTATAAATACATCTTTTTTGAATTTCTGTCTATAATCTAAAGCTTTTTGTACAACATATATAACTGATTCAGGATCATCTCCATTAACATGAAAAATAGGCGATTGAATAGTTTTTGCTACATCAGTACAATAATATGACGATCTAGCATCTTGTGGATCTGTAGTAAAACCTATTTGGTTATTAATTATGATATGTACTGTTCCCCCTATTTTAAAAGCACTTGTCTGCGACATTTGCAATGTTTCAAGTACTACTCCTTGACCAGAGAAAGCAGCATCACCATGCACACAAATGGCTATAACCTCATCTCCATTATTATCATTACGCATATCTTGAAGAGCACGCGCTGATCCTGCAACAACAGGAGATATTATTTCTAAATGAGAAGGGTTAAACGCAAGTGTTAAATGTAATTTTCCATATAAAGTCATTACATTTGAACTGAAACCTTGATGATATTTTACATCACCTGACCCCGCAGATATACTATTATTTCCTTCAAACTCATTAATTAATTCTGATGGATTCTTACCTAGAACGTTAATTAAAATATTTATACGTCCCCGATGAGCCATACAAATTACTATTTCTTTAATACCATGCTTACCTGATCTATTAATTATTTCATCAAACATGGGAATAAATGAGTCTCCACCCTCTATACCAAAACGTTTTGTTCCAGGATATTTCTTATCTAGATAATTTTCTAAACATTCTGCAGCAATAAGTCTTTTAATAATATTGCGTTGTTGCTTTTTATTAAATTTTTTATTATAATGTATATCCTCAAAACGTTCTTGAAGCCAAATTTTTTCTTCAATATTTACAATATGCATGAATTCATAGCCTATTGATGAGCAATAAGTTTTATTTAACGCTAAATGAAGTTCATCTATAGATGTTTTAATATTATCATTTATAATAAATAATTCGCATATTTTAAATACCATTTGTATATCTTCGTTGTTAAGATCATAAAAAGAAAGATTAATTTCTGGCATATAACCTAGTGGACTTAATCCCAATGGATCAATATTAGATTTGTTATTACCATGGTATCTATATATATCAATAATTTTTAAAATATATGTCTTCTTGTTTATTTTATTAAAATTTACATTTAAATTTTTATTAAAATTGTAATTAATTAATGAATTGAAATAATTTTTCCAATCTTCTGAAACTAGAACATTATTAAGGTATTGTTCATATATATTTTCTATATATTGTGCATTTACTACGTTAATATGAGATGTGCTCAACATACTGTTTTGCATATTTAATTGTCCTGTATATAAAAAAAATATTAAATATATTAACTAAATAGTATTTGATAACAACATACTCCTAATTTTTCCTATCACTCTAGTGGGGTTTAATAATTTGGGGCAAACATTTACGCAATTCATAATACCTCTGCAGCGAAAAACACTAAATGGATCTTTAAGATTATCAAGACGTTTAGAGGTAGCTGCATCGCGACTATCAACTAGAAACCTATATGCTTGTAGCAACCCCGCAGGTCCAATAAACTTTTCTGGATTCCACCAAAAAGATGGACAAGATGTAGAACAACATGCACATAATATGCATTCATACAAACCATCAAGTTTATCACGGTCCTTAGGTGATTGTAACCGCTCTATAGCAGGAGTGGGCACCTCCTTGTCTGGTTGTAAATATGGTTTAACGCGTTTATATTGTTTATAAAATAATGTCATATCAACAATTAAATCTCTAATTACTGGTAAGCCAGGCAACGGCCGTAAAATAAGCATATTAGTATTATTCTTAATTAATTGAGATATTGGAGTAATACAACTTAGGCCATTTTTACCATTTATATTCATGCCATCAGACCCGCATACACCTTCTCTACAACTACTACGAAATGATAACGTACTATCTTGTTTTTGGTGTATTAACTGCAGAACATTCAAGACCATTAAGTCACGGCCATATGTTTCTACTTCGTAGTATTGCATATAAGGTGCCTTATGAAATTCTGGATTGTAACGATAAATAGATACATTAATCTTATACATATTACCTCCTTAATAATTGCGAATTTGGGGTTTAAAAACTTTTATTTTTTTAGGTGCAAAATTAACTTCACGTTGAGTTAAAATTTTTCCAATTGGATGATATATCGAATGTTTCATCCAATTTTTATCATCTCGAGTAGGATAATCTTCCCGTGAATGTGCCCCTCTACTTTCACGTCTACCAATAGCCGAAATTGCTGTAGCTTCAGAAACTTCAATTAAGTTATCAAGTTCTAATGCTTCAATCCTAGAAATATTGAAAATATGAGATTTGTCAGCTAAATAAGCATTGGAAATACGTTTACGTAATTTTGAAAGTTCCTCTAAACCCTTGTTCATGTTATCTTCTTTACGAAAAACTCCAAAGTTATTTTGCATAATCTGCTGAAGCTCACCTTTAAGTGTATAAAAAGATTCTCCCCCTAATTTAGAGTTATTCCAACGTTTAATATTTATTAATGAATTTTCTATATCATATTTTGTTGCTTCAACTCTTTCAATCCCTTCACATTCTTTAAGATAATTTTTAATAAATATTCCAACTGATTTACCAAAAACAACGAGATCTAGTAATGAATTACCACCTAAACGATTACTACCATGCACTGAGACACAAGCTACTTCCCCACAAGCATAAAGACCATTAATTGGTTTCTCAGTTCCATTAATATCAATAAATAGCGCCTGACCATGAATATTCGTTGGAATACCTCCCATCATATAATGACAGGTAGGTATAACAGGAATAGCTTCTTTTAATGGGTTAACATGCGCAAAGGTTTTTGATAGCTCTATAATACCTGGTAAACGTTTCATCAATATATCTTCTCCAAGGTGATCTATTTTTAATAATACATGATCTCCTTTTTCTCCACATCCACGTCCTTCAAGAACCTCTAGTACAATAGAACGAGCAACTACATCGCGGCCAGCAAGGTCTTTAGCTGTTGGTGCATAGCGTTCCATAAATCGATCACCATATTTATTAATTAAATAACCTCCTTCTCCCCTACATCCTTCAGTTACAAGTACACCTGCGTCATAAATGCCTGTAGGATGAAATTGCCACATTTCCATGTCTTGAACTGGAAATCCTGCACGCAATACCATACCTATTCCATCTCCAGTGTTTATTAAAGCATTAGTTGTAGAAGCATAAATTCTACCAGCCCCGCCTGTTGCTAATACTGTTGCCTTTGATTTTATAAAAAATGTTTGTCCAGATTTTATACATATTGCACTTACACCTACTACGTCATTATGAGCATTCTTTACTAAATTAATAACATACCATTCATCTAAAAATATGGTATTATTCTTTAAATTATTCTGATAAAGTGTATGAAGCAATGCATGACCAGTTCTATCTGCTGCTGCACAAGTTCGTGCAGCTTGCCCTCCTTTACCATAATTTTTTGATTGTCCACCAAATGGACGTTGATATATACGTCCATTGGGGAATCTAGAAAATGGCAAGCCCATATGCTCTAATTCAAAAATTGCACTAGGTCCTTCTTTACACATGTATTCTATTGCATCTTGATCACCAATGTAATCAGATCCTTTTACTGTATCATACATATGCCACCGCCAGTCATCTGCTGAATCAGCGCTTCCTATAGCACATGTTATACCGCCCTGTGCCGATACTGTATGAGACCGTGTCGGAAATACCTTAGAAATAACAGCGGTATTTATTCCAGATTTAGTAAGTTCAAGGGCAGTTCTAAGTCCCGCACCACCTCCGCCAATAACAATTACGTCAAATATCATTTGCTGTTGCATAAAAAGACTCCATAAACAACTTCTATATAACCACATAAAAACAAAAATAAATAAATTATTATTAAAATATTCATACATAACCTTATATAACTACATTTTATATAATCTGTTATTATAGTAAACAATCCAATCCATGTATGTGCCACACCTGAAATTATGGCTAAAATAGTGAACATACGCATAAAAAAGTTATAAAATAAAAGAGACCACGTTGTATAATCCAAATTAGGATGATATAGAATATATATTATTATAAATATAGTATATATAGTTAAAATAATAGCTGATATTCTTTGTATTATCCAACAATAAATATAATTTATATTTTCCATATAATTCTCCATAATAATATAATAATAAACAAATTTATAATTAATATAACTATAGATGTGTAACTTCCAGATTTTAGATTATCAAATAAATGTAAATCCATTGCTATATGTCTTATGCCACCAATTAAATGAATAAAAAATGTTGATAATAGTCCCCAAACAATAAACTTAGCTAACAAATAATTACTTATTAATACATGTTTAACTATATTAAATCCTTCTTCTGAAGAAAGTGATATCTTAAATGACACAAATAAAAAAATAATCCCTATAAATAAAATAAATCCAGTAATTCTATGAATAATAGAAACAATGGAAGGTAATGGAAAATTTATTGTTGTTATATTTAGATTTACGATATTTTTATTAATAATTATTCTCCCAAATATTAAGTTGTTTAAAAAAAACAGAATTAAATTCTGTTTTAAATTTTTTATATTTATTTATTGAAATATTACCCATTATTTTAATAGCATTACTTAAACGTGCAATAGTTATGTCATAACCAATTATTAAAATACTATCTATTACAGATGTTGATATCAATGATCCAGTAATTGCAATAAAAATTGGACATAATAATATTTTTAATTTAATTTTAAAATATTCTGAAATCGATTTAACGGAAAAAAAAATTTCTTCTTTTTTCCAAATTTTTATTATTTCTAATTTCCATATAAAAAATTGAATAATTGTGATTTGTTTAGAATATTCTATATTAACTTCATTAAATGATTTTAATTCTAATTTAGGTAAACCATAGAAAAAATGTCCCGCGATATGTATAATATCAGATAATATATGTATACGTGGTCGTATTTTAGGTAATATATTATAAATATATGCTTCATTAAAAGACCATTTACATATTTCTTTTATTAAAGCGCGATCATCAAAATCTTCACGTATATATTTACTATTAAGCCAAGTTAATTTTTCAACATCAAATACAGGACCACCTAAAGAAATTCTATGTATATCAAAATTATCAGTCATATCTTTAATATTGAATTTTTCAATCCCATTTGACATAGACCAACCCATATGTCCTAAGTAGTTTATTAAAGCTTGTGGTAAATAACCCATTCTTCTATAATAATTAATAGAAGTAGGGTTTTTACGTTTAGAAAGCTTTGATTTATCAGTATTACGCAATAATGGCATATGACATAAAATGGGCATTTTCCAACCAAAGTATTTATAAATAAGCTGGTGTTTAGGAGCTGAATTTATCCATTCTTCTCCACGTAATACATGAGTAATTTTCATAATATGATCATCAATTACATTTGCAAAATGATAAGTAGGCATACCATTAGATTTAATCAAAATTTGTGCATCTATTTGTGTCCAATCAATATTAATGTTTCCACGTAATAAATCTTGAATTATACATATACCTTCATTGGGTACAACCATTCTAATAACGTATGGATAATTCTCCAGTTCACGACGATTATATTCTTCATTATTAAGTTTTAAATCTTTTACTTTAAGTACTGTTTTTTTTTTTTTAATTTCATTTAACTCTTTAAAAGTACGATAACATTTAAATGCCAAACCATATAAAATAAGTTTATTTACATATTTATGATAAATATGTAAACGGTCACTTTGTCGATAAGGACCATAAATTCCACCAATATCTGGTCCTTCACTCCATGTAATCCCTAACCAACGTAATGAATCCAAAATCATTATTTCTGATTCATATGTTGATCGATCTTTATCCGTATCTTCAACACGTAAGATAAATTCACCATCATAATATTGAGCAAAGCAATAGTTAAATAATGCAATATACGCAGTACCCACATGAGGATCACCTGTTGGTGAAGGAGCTATACGAGTACGTATTATCATATAAAAGTAATATCTAAATAATTTTTATTTTTAAAATGTAATTTCATCGTCGAAATCATCATAATTGGTATTAATATTATTTAATTTATATTTTTCATTATTATTTATTTTAACTGGAGTCGGCTCTGGCGTATTAGTCTCCTTAAAAATTAAAATTTGAATTTCATTTGCTATTATATCTGTAGAGTAACGATTTTTACCATCTGAAGATTGCCATTTTTTAGTTTTAAGATAACCTTCTATATAAAGGAGTGATCCTTTTTTAACGTACTGCTGTACAATTTCGGATAACTTATTGAATATAACTACAGAATGCCAATCAGTACGTTCTTGACGTTGTCCATTTGGGGTCTTCCATCGATTTTTTGTTGCAATACTAATATTGCATACAGTATTTCCAGATGGAAGATAACGTATTTTTGGGTCATTACCAATATATCCTATTAAAATAACCTTGTTAATTCCTATAACCATAATATTAATCCTTATTTATTAAAACATTACGATCAACTAGCTCAATTAAGGCCATAGGTGCGTTATCACCTTTACGAAATCCACACTTTAAAACCCTGACATATCCTCCTGGTCTATTAAAGTAGCGTATACCAATATTATTAAAAAGTTTATATACTGCAGTACTCGAGTTAGTACGACTAAATGCTAATCTACGATTAGATATACTATCTTTTTTAGATAAAGTAATTATGGGCTCAATATATTGCCTTAGTTCCTTTGCTTTTGGTAGAGTAGTTTTAATTATCTCTGATTTAATTAATGAAACACACATATTTTTAAACATTGCATCACGATGTGATGCATTTCTATTTAAATGTCTACCTATCTTACAATGACGCATAAGTTTCCTTTAATTTATATTATTAAATAATATTGATTTTAAAGTTTTAATTTCCATCCCTAGTTTTAATCCATGTGATTCAATAAAAATTTTTATATTTTTTAATGATTTTATACCAAATTGTCGAATATTAAGCAAATTTTTTTCATTTCTTTGAACTATATCTCCAATATAATAAATATTTTCTGATTTAAGTAAATTAATCTGTTTACGATTAAGCTTCTTAATATATTCTATAGGTTGCAACAAAATATCTTTTCTCTCATCATTTTCTACCTTTTTAAATGAATTATCTGATTTAGTCAAATTAACAATAACATCTAATTGTTTTTGTAAGATAATTGCAGAGTATTGCATAGCTTCTTCAGCACTAATAGTACCATTTGTTTCTAATTCTATTATTAGCTTCTCAGTATTATTTGGTAAATTATAAGATTCAATATAATAATATACCCTAATAATTGGACTAAATGAAGCATCTAATTTTATTTCACCCTTATTACTTTTTTCAATGCGTGTATATGCTGGGTCATATCCCTTACCTTGCTTTACTAACATATTAATATTAATTTTTCCACCATCATTTATGTGAGCTATAATATGTTCCTTATTTATAATTTCAATATTTTTAGGAATAATGATATCATTAGCCGTAAGAATATTAGGACCTTCTTTATATATTATTATTTCTGATTCTTCATCACCATACATTTTTATAGCAATTTCTTTAAGATTAAGAAGAATATTCATAACATCTTCTTGAACGCCAGATATTGAAGAAAATTCATGTTCAACTCCTTCAATTTTTGTAGACACAATAGCAGATCCTGGAATAGAAGATATAAGAATACGACGTATAGCGTTACCAATAGTATGACCAAATCCACGTTCAAATGGTTCAATTATTATTTGATAATGATTATTTTTAAGATTTATAATTTTAATTTCTTTGGGAAATATTAAATTAATAGGGTATTTAATCATAAAATAATCTCCCATATATATGAACTTTTATAATATTTATTTTGAGTATAACTCAACGATAATATTTTCATTAATCTCATAATCTAGATCCTTTCTATAAGGTAAAGATTGAATTTTACCTGACAAATTTTTGTAATCTAATTTAATCCAATTAACAAATTCTGACTTCTTAGCAATTGATTTTTTAATACGTTCTTGATTTTTTGCTTTTTTGTTAACTGTGATGATATCACCTACAGAAACATTAAAAGATGCAATATTAACAGTCTTGCCATTAACAGCTATAGCTTTATGGCTAACTAATTGACGCGATTCAGCTCTTGTTACACCAAAACCAATACGGTAAACTACATTATCTAATCGTGTTTCAAGTAGCTGAAGTAAAAGTTCCCCAGTTGCACCTTTTTTTATAGCAGCTTTTTTATAATAATTGCGAAACTGTTTTTCCAATATACCGTAAATACGACGAAGTTTTTGCTTTTCACGTAGTTGATTGAAATACTCAGATTTTTGGGGACGTATATTTACATGCTGACCTGGGACTGTTTCGAAGTTACATTTTTCAGTATAATCAGAATTAAAACTTTTCAAAAAAAGATCAGTACCTTCTCTACGAGAAAGTTTACATTTAGGTCCTATATAACGTGCCATAAATTAATATCCTTATATTATACACGACGTTTTTTAGGTGGTCTACAGCCATTATGAGGAAGAGGTGTTACATCTTTAATACTTTGAATATTAAAACCAGCTACATGTAATGCTCGTATAGCATATTCTCTACCTGGGCCAGGACCATTCACTAAAATATCAATATTTTTTATTCCATATTTATGAGCCAGGTAAGCTGCACGTTCACTGGCTATTTGTGCTGCAAATGGTGTACTTTTTTTAGAACCACGAAATCCTGCCCCCCCAGCTGTAGCCCACGACAGTGTATTACCATTTTTATCTGTAATTGTAACAATCGTATTATTAAAAGAAGCATGAATATGTGCAATTGCATTTAATACAATAAGAGATCTCTTTAATTTTTTTTTTATAATAAACATTTTAAGATTCCTAAGAATTATTTATTAATAAATTTTCTTTGAAACTTACAGGTACGAGCATTAGTTTTTGTACGCTGACCACGTAATGGCAGTTTACGACGATGTCGTATTCCCCTATAGCACTTTAAATCAATTAGTCGCTTTATATTTTTTGTAATTTCACGACGAAGATCGCCTTCTATTATATATTTACTAATTTCTTTACGTAGGGCATTTATCTGATTATAATTAAGATTTCCAATTTTTGCACTGTATTCAATTCCAACAGCATTACAAATTTTACTAGAAATAGTATATCCTATTCCATAAATAGAAGTAAGTGAAAAAACAGCCTGTTTATTATCTGAAATATTTACACCTGCAATACGAGCCATATTTTACTCCAGTTATATTAATTATATTTTAAATTAACCCTGCCTTTGCTTATGCTTGGGGTCTGTACATATAACACGCAATATACCATATCTGCTTATTATTTTACATTTACGACACATTCTTTTAATAGAAGCTCTAATTTTTATAATATACTCCCCAAAAATACAATTTTATAAAATTACATTTTATATCTATGCGATATTAAATGTTATTGGATTTAATATATTATAACTATAACTACAATAAGTATTGTAGTTACAAAAATGTATATGTAAAATTATTATAAATAACGGCGTTATTATTGTAATAACATTATTAATATAAAAAGAATCCCATACGCGTGCATACATTTATAAATCCACTTATTAACTAATTATCCATTATTTTACCTTACCACCAAATTTTTCTATAGCAATACGTGCACCTTTAGTTAATTTTATACCACTAGTTATAACAGATTTTTCTATACTTTTAGAGTAAATTATCTTTATTAATTTTTTATTATTTTTTATAATATTAATTTTTTTTAGTTTTTCTATATTAATAATATTACATTTAGATTTCATAATATCTGAAATTCTAACTTCTTCAAATCTTCTGTTTTTAAAAGAAATAAATCCAAATTTTGGTATACGACGCTGTATTGGCATTTGCCCACCTTCAAATCCCAAGTTTATTTTACCACCAGAACGAGATTTAAAACCTTTATGACCCCGTCCAGCAGTTTTTCCCAATCCAGAACCTATACCACGTCCAACACGTGTTTTTATATTTTTAGCATATTTTAAGGGATGTAATGTATTCATTTTCATATATTATTACTACTTATGATAAAATTTAATAGCATTAGTATATTTTAAATTAACAGTATGATTAATCATAATAATAATTAAAAACCTATATTTTTTTTTACAATAGTAATTCAAATTTGTGTTATTTTAATAACTTTAACTTACATCTAAAAAATTAGATATGGGAATACCCCGCTTATTAGCAATATATAAAGGAGACCGCATAGAAATAAGTCCTTTAATAGTTGCACGCACAACATTAATAGAATTTGTTGAACCATAGCATTTTGCTAGAACGTTACGCACACCTAATAATTCAAGTACAGCACGCATAGCACCTCCTGCAATTATACCTGTTCCTTCAGATGCTGGTTGCATGAATATTTTAGATGCTCCGTAATTTGAATAAATTGGATAATATAGTGTACCATTTTTTAAATTAATATTTATTATATTTTTACGTGCTTTATCCATTGCTTTTTTAATTGCAACAGGTACTTCACGTGCTTTACCATTACCGAAACCAACTTTACCCTTGCAATCACCAACAACAGTTAATGCAGTAAAACCAAAAATTCTTCCACCCTTAACTACTTTAGTAACGCGATTTATTCGTAACAGTTTATCTTTATAATCATCATTATCTTTATTTAACATTATAAAAACCTTTAAAATTGCAATCCACCTTTACGTGCAGCATTAGCTAAGGCCTTAATACGGCCATGATATTTATATCCAGATCTGTCAAATGCTACTGAACTAATACCTGATTTTTTAGCTCTACTAGCTAAAATAAAGCCTATTTTTTTAGCAGATTCTATATTTCCAGTATAAATATTTTCTTTTTTAAATAAATATTCTAACGTAGAAGCACTAATTAATATATTGCTATAAGAAGTAATATGCGCATATATATGCCGTGAATTGCGATTTATACAAAGACGATTAATGCCCAAAATACTAATATTCGCTCTAATACGTTTAGCCCTGTTAATACGATTTGTTTTTTTAATATGCATAATTAATTCCAATTATTTTTTCTTAGCTTCTTTGCAACGTATAATTTCATTCATATAACGAATACCTTTTCCTTTATAAGGATCAGGCGACCGTAAACCTCGAATCTCTGAAGCAACTTGTCCAAGTTTTTGATTATTTGCACCATTTAGCACAATGGTAGTATTACTAGGTGTTTCGGCAGTAATACCTTTAGGTAACTTATATTCTATTGCGTGTGAAAAACCAATGTTTAAATTTATAATTCCATTGCAAACATTAACACGGTAGCCAACACCAATAATTTCAAGAGAACGACTAAATCCATTAGATACACCAATAATCATATTATTTACTAAAGCACGAGTTGTGCCTACGATTGCCCAATTTTTAGATGAACTACTAGTATTAAAAATCAATTTATTGTTATTTTTACTTACAAATACGTCATTCTTAATTTTAATTTTAAGCTCACCTTTATTACCTTTAACAATTATTTGTTCTTTATTTATTGTTACTTCAATATCCTTTGGAATATTAATGGGTTTTTTTGCAATCCTAGACATCATTTTTACTCTAAAAGATAGTACAGATTATTTCACCACCTATACCTATTTTTCTTGCAGCACGATCTGTCATAATGCCTTTAGAAGTTGAAATTATTGCTGTACCTAAACCATTTGCTACTTTAATAATTTCATGTTTTCTTTTATATATCCGCAAAGATTGCTTAGAAATTATTTTTAAATTTTCTATAACTGGTTTACCTTTAAAATATTTTATATATATATATAATTTTTTACCTTCAATAATATAATTATAAATATAACCTTCTTCCTTTAAAATACTAGCTATTTTTCCTTTAATCTTAGAATAAGGAATAAAAACTATTTCTCTATACGCTTTTTGCGAATTACGAATACGAGTTAACATATCCGCTATAGGATCCTGTATGCTCATTTATTTACTCCACAAAATAGCCTAAAATTATTATTACCAACTAGATTTAGTAAGTCCTGGTATCTCACCACGCATTGCTATTTCTCTAAGCTTGTTCCTACACAAACCAAAATGACTATAATAACCCTTAGATCTACCAGTAATATAACACCGATTGCGCTTACGTACAGGACTAGAGTTGCGTGGTAAACTTTGTAATTTCTTTTGGGCATTTAAACGTTCATCATTAGATGTGCTGCTTTTAATTATTTTTTTAAGTTTAGATCTCATATCTGCATATTTTTTTATTAACCTCTCACGCTTTAATTCACGTTCAATCATACTTTTTTTTGCCATAATTATAACCTTTATTTAATAAATGGAAAATTTAATGCACTTAAAATTGCATATCCTTCATTATCATTATTAGCATTAGTAGTAAGTGTAATATTTAATCCACGAATTTTATCTAATTTATCATACTCTATTTCTGGAAAAATAATTTGTTCTATAATACCTATGCTATAATTTCCTCTACCATCAAATGATTTTTTATTAAGTCCACGAAAATCTCTTATTCTAGGCAAAACAATATTGATTAAACGATAAATAAATTCCCACATACGACTATTTCGTAATGTAACTTTTATACCAATTGGCCATCCTTGCCTTATCTTAAAATCAGCAATTGACTTTCTACATTTAGTAAGAATTGGTTTTTGTCCAGAAATTAATTTCATGTCAGATATAGAAGTTTCAATTAATTTATTATCAGTCTTACCTAAACCCATATTTAAAGTTACCTTAGTAATTTTTTGTACCTGCATAACATTTATGTAACCACAATTTTGCTTATTTTTTATTAATGTATTTTTATATAGTTTTTTAAACAAAATCTTTTTCATATATTTACTTTATACGCAGTTTATACTTTATTTTTAAATATAAATTATATTTGGATTCTGATTTTTGGGATTCTGATTTATTTATAGCTAAATTAGAATGATGTATTGGAGCTTCGCAGTATATCTGATGACCTGGCTGTGATTTTCCATTAAAATTTGATTTTTTTATATTTCGCTTTACAATATGAAAACCTTTAACAATAATTTTACAATTTTTAATAACATCTTTTACAAATCCTGTATTTCCCTTTTCTTTTCCAGATATTATTCTAATATTATCTTTACGTTTTAGCATATAATTAACATTTTATAAAACTTCATTAGCTAATGAAATTATTTTCATAAATTTTTCATTGCGAAGTTCACGAGTAACTGGGCCAAAAACACGTGTTCCAATTGGCTGCTCACTAGTATTATTAATTAATACTGCTGCATTTCTATCAAATTTAATTAAAGATCCATCATAACGACGAATTCCATTACGAGTACGTACAATTAAAGCTTTTATAACTTGTCCTTTCTTTACACGACCTCTAGGGATAGCTTCTTTTACCGTTACTTTAATTATATCACCAATATTTGCATAACGTCGATTAGATCCTCCAAGAACTTTAATGCACTGAACTTTACGTGCACCACTATTATCTGCAACATCTAATGTTGTTTGATTTTGAATCATTATTATCCCTTTAAATCAATTTTCTGCTTTCTTTATTATTTTTAGGAGTGTCCATGATTTCTTTTTTGATATAGGCCCGCATTCTAAAATAGATACAGTATCTCCAAATTTAGCATTATTTTTATCATCATGAACATGTAACTTTGTATATCTTTTAATATATTTACCATAAATTGGATGACGCTTAATACGCTCTATCAGAACAACAATAGATTTTTCCATTTTGTCACTAATTACTTTACCAGTAAGTGTGCTAGGCTTATGAAGATAGATCATATAATTTACCTATTTTTCTCTAATCAAAGTTTTTATTCTAGCAATATTTATACGCATATTATTTAATAGATGGACATTATTTAATTTTCCAATATTTTTTTTAATGCGTAATTTAAATTGCTCTCCTAAAAAATATAATAACTTTTCTTTAAGTAAAGATTTTGATTCTTTACAAAAATTTTTATTTTTACTCATATCACCCTATTAATAAATGTAGTGGATATAGGCATTTTGTGGGCCGCCAGTTTAAATGCTTCACGTGCTAATATTTCTGATACTCCTTCAATTTCATAAAGCACTCTCCCCGGTTTAATATTATCAACCCAGTATTCTACTGAACCTTTTCCTTTTCCCATACGAACTTCCATAGGTTTTTTAGAAATAGGTTTATCTGGAAATGATCGAACCCAAAGTTTACCAATTCTCTTTACATGATGTGTAATAGCACGTCTACCTGCTTCAATCTGACGTGCAGTTAGACGACCATGAGTTATCGCTTTAAGACCAAATTCTCCAAAATTAATATTGTTACCACGATGTGCAATCCCCCTATTACGTCCTTTTTGTTGTTTCCTAAATTTAGTACGTTTTGGTTGTAACATCTAATTATCTCCATTTACATTAACTTTAATTGTATTATTTTTTAGCCGCACTTCCTCAATTCCTCCAAAAATTTCATTTTTAAAAACCCAAACTTTTATTCCTATAACACCATAATTAGTATAAGATTCATTTTGAGCGTAGTCAATATCAGCACGTAAAGTATGAAGTGGAACACGACCTTCTCTCTGCCATTCTGTCCGTGCAATTTCAGACCCTCCTAAACGTCCAGATAATTGAATTTTTATACCTTTAATACCTAAACGCATAGCGGTTTGAATTGACCGTTTAATTACACGGCGAAACAGAATACGTCTGTCTAGTTGATTTGCAATATTTTGTGCAATAATTTTAGCGTCTATTTCAGGATGTGGTATTTCTTCAATATTAATAAATACATTAACGCCTGTTAATAACATTAAATCATTACGGATATAATCTATATCTTCTCCTTGTTTTCCTATTATAATGCCTGGATTATCAGTATATATAGTAACATAAACCATATTATTTTGATTATGCATTATTTTAATATTACTAATATATGCGTCTTTTAATATTTTTTCTAAAAAATATCTAATTTGTAAATCTATCTTAAGTTTATTAGTATAATTTTTTCTGTCTGCAAACCATATAGACATATGATCTTTAATAATACCTAGTCTAATTCCAATAGGATTGACTTTTTGACCCATATAATTGGTCCTTAATTAGTCTTAATTTAACAATAATATTACAGCTAGGCTTCATTAATCGATCTGTACGACCCTTAGCACGAGCATAGCTACGTTTAATAAAAACGCTTCTATTAATGTATATTGTTGAAATATAAAGTATATCGATATTTATGTTTTTAGTTTCTACATTATAAATAGCATATTTAAGAATTTTTTTAATAATTATTGCTGCTTTTTTATTATAAAAAGAAAGAATATTTAATGCATCATATACTAATTTTCCACGTACTTTATCTGCTAACAAACGAGCCTTTTGAGTAGATATACGAGCGTTATATAATTTAACAGAAGCTAATTCTTCCATTTACATTTTCCTAATTAATATATTATTTTTTATTTTTTTTATCATATGATTTTTGAGGTTTAGTTTTTTTATAATCTGATTTTGGATTTTTAGGTTTTTTATCATCTGATTTTGGAGGTTGAGTTTTTTTATCATCTGATTTTTTATGTTTTTTATCATCTGATTTTTGAGGTTTAATTGTTTTATCATCTGATTTTTTATGTTTTTTATCATCTGATTTTTGAGGTTTAGTTTTTTTATCATCTGATTTTGGAGGTTGAGGTTTTTTATCATCTGATTTTGGAGTTTGAGGTTTTTTATCATCTGATTTTGGAGGTTGAGGTTTTTTATCATCTGATTTTGGAGGTTGAGGTTTTTTATCATCTGATTTTGGAGGTTGAGGGGTTTTATCATCTGATTTTTGACTTTGAGGTTTTTTATCCGCTGTATGGCTATTAAATGTACGAGTAGGAGAAAATTCACCAAGTTTATGCCCAACCATGTTTTCAGTTATATATATTGGAATATGCTGTCTACCATTGTGTATAGCTATAGTAATTCCTACCATAATAGGTATTATAATTGATCTGCGTGACCAAGTTTTAATTGGTTTACGCTCATTAGTTTTAATAACAGTATTAACTTTATTTAAAAGATGAAGGTCAACAAAAGGACCTTTTTTAATTGAACGTATCACAGCATCCCCCTTAAAATATGTTATTTAATATTAATGCGTCGGATAATTAACTTATCCGTACATTTATTTTTACGAGTCTTATAACCTTTAGTAGGTACCCCCCAAGGAGTAACTGGATGACGTCCTCCACTTGTACGTCCTTCACCACCACCATGTGGATGATCAATAGGATTCATAGCAACGCCCCGAACAGTAGGCCGTAAACCTTTCCATCGTTTTGCACCAGCTTTACCTAATTTGCGTAGATTATGTTCTGAGTGTCCTATTTCTCCAATTGTTGCACGACATTCTAATAAAATTAGACGTACTTCACCAGAGCATAAACGTACAGTTGCATAATTATCTGTATGAGCAATTAATTGAGCACTAGTACCTGCACTCCGAATTAGTTGTGCACCTTTCCCAGGTTTAAGTTCAATACAATGAATAATTGTTCCAATTGGAATATTGCGTAATTGTAAATTATTACCATTGCGTATAGCAGAATTATTCCCAGATTCCAGTTTATCTCCTATATAAACATTTTTAGGTGCAATTATATACCTACGTTCACCATCTATATATTTCAGCATAGCAATATGTGCACTACGATTGGGATCATATTCTACTCTTTCTACAATTGCTGGAACATTATATTTATTACGCTTAAAATCAATTAAGCGATAGTGCCTACGATGCCTCCCACCCATATGTCGGGTAGTAATCCTACCGTTATTATTTCGACCCCCACTACTAGTTTGACGTTCTATTAATAATTCATTAGGGCGACCATTATATAATCCCTGTTTTATAATCTTTACCAAGTGTCTACGACCTGGAGATGTAGGTTTAGTTTTTACAATTATCATAAACACTCTTTAAATATTGTAATATTGTAATATTTTACCTTGAGCTAAAGTAATATAAGCTTTGCTATATCGTTTACTTATATTATTATGAAAGCGACTTCTATTTTTTTTATGTATATTTAGCACATTTAATTTTTTTACTTTAGTTTTAAAAAGTATTTCAACCGATTTTTTTATTTCATATTTTGATAAATTTTTATTTACTTTAAAGACATATTTATTATATTTAATAAAATCATTAGTTTTTGTACTAAGATGTGTTCCTAATAATGCTTTGAAAATGATTTCTTGCTTCATATAAAATATTCCTCTAACTTACGCCATGTCTGTAATGTTATAAGCACTTTATCAAATTTAATTAAAGTAACAGGATTAACTGATAATAAATCTATAATAGACAAATTATAAATATTCCGCGTAGCAAAAATGATATTTCGTTCTATGAATTCTGTTATAATTAAAACCTTATAAATTTTAATTAAACTTTTAATATATTGTAAATTTATAAAAAACTGTTTAGTTTGGTGTAGGTCAATATTAAAATTATTTATTAAAATCAACCTATTTTGATGAATCAATTCATAAAAAATAGAAAAAATGGTAGCACGATACATATTACTATTCATTTTTTTTGAATGGTCTTGTTGCCTAGCGGCAAATGTAACTCCACCCGACCTCCAAAGCGGAGAACAAATAGTGCCTACACGTGCTCTTCCGGACCCTTTTTGCCTCCAAGGTTTTTTACCACCACCACGTACATCAGATCTATTTTTTTGGGCGCTGCTGCCTTGTCTATTATTAGATAGATAAGCAGTAATTAATTGATGAATCATAGGTTTATTAAATGATTTGGATAAAATTAAACTATATATTTCAAAAAAATCAGAATTAATGTCTATACTAGTAAGTTTCATTAACGCGCCTTTACTTTGCTATTTTTAATAGTTCTACGAACAATTATATTGTTACCTTGAGCACCTGGAATTGCTCCTTTTATAAGAATTATATTACTATCAATATCGATTATTTCAAGATTCTGTATCGTTATACGTTTATTCCCCATGTGACCAGACATTTTTTTACCTTTAAAAACACGCCCAGGAGTTTGACACTGACCAATAGAACCAGGTGCTCTATGAGACAATGAGTTTCCATGAGTCATATCTTGTGTACGAAAATTCCATCTTTTAACTACACCTTGAAATCCTTTTCCTTTAGATATTCCAGTTACATCTAATTTTTCACCTATTTTAAAAATAGATGCAGTAATATTATCACCTACATTAAAATTATTTATATCATGTTCATTAATATTAAATTCTAAAATTGATCTACCTAATTCAATACCTTTAACTTTACCTAATATAGCTTTGGATAAATGCTTAAATTTACATGAACCAATTGTAACTTGTATAGCACTATATCCATCAGACATTAATGTTTTTATTTTTATAATTCTATTATATTCAATAGCAATAACAGTTACAGGGACATAAATACCATTTTTTTTAAATATGCGAGTCATTCCTTGTTTTTTACCCACTAAACCAATCATCCCCCCCCCTTTTAAATATTCACTTGTAAATATACGCCAATATGTATATCCATCTTAAGTAAAATATCTATTGTTTTTATTGTAGGTGATAAAATATATAAAATACGATTATGTGTGCGTATTTCATACTGATCTCTTGCATCTTTATTTACATGTGGTGAAATAAGCACAGTATATTTTTTTATATTAGTAGGCAGCGGAATTGGTCCACTAATTTTAGCACCAGTAGATTTAATTTCATTAATTATTACTTTAGCAAAATTATCAATTCTATGATAGTCAAATGATTTTAATCTAATTTTTAATTTTTTATTTTGCAATTTAAAACCCTATAAATGCTTACTGTATTATATTAAGTACTAAACCAGCACCAACGGTTTTACCACCTTCACGAATAGCAAACCGTAAGCCTTCTTCCATTGCAATTGGAGCAATTAATGAAATTACCATTTTAACATTATCACCAGGAAGAACCATTTCAACACCTTTCGGAAACTCGCATATACCAGTTACATCAGTAGTACGGAAATAAAACTGTGGCCGATAACCTTTAAAAAATGGAGTATGACGACCTCCTTCTTCTTTTGAAAGAACATAAACTTCTGCTTCAAATTTAAGATGGGGAGTAATTGACCCAGGCTTAGCAAGAATTTGCCCACGCATAACTTCCTCACGTTTTATACCCCGTAATAATGCTCCAATATTTTCACCCGCTCTACCTTCATCTAATAATTTTCTGAACATTTCAACTCCGGTAACAGTTGTTTTACATGTATCTTTAATTCCAACTATTTCAACTTCATCACCATTTTTTACTATACCTCGCTCTATTCTCCCGGTAACCACTGTACCCCTACCAGATATTGAAAATACATCTTCAATAGGCATAAGAAATGGTTTATCAATCAACCTTTTGGGTTCTGGAATATAATTATCTAAAGCCTTAATCAAATTAGATACAGCTGTAGTACCCATACCATTTTCATCTCTACCTTCTAGAGCCATTAATGCAGATCCTATTATTACTGGAGTATTATCTCCTGGAAAATCATAATTATTTAAAAGTTCACGTACTTCTATTTCAACTAATTCAAGTAACTCTTTATCATCCACCATATCTGCCTTATTCAAAAATACAACAATATAGGGAACTCCAACCTGTCTAGATAACAAAATATGTTCACGTGTTTGCGGCATAGGACCATCAGCAGCAGAACAAACTAAAATGGCACCATCCATCTGCGCAGCGCCAGTAATCATATTTTTTACATAATCAGCATGTCCTGGACAGTCAATATGAGCATAATGCCGTATTTTAGAACGATATTCAACATGCGCTGTTGAAATAGTGATACCACGTTCGCGTTCTTCAGGAGCATTATCAATAGATTCAAATGGCCGCAATTCGCCACCAAAAGCTTCAGACGCAACACGAGTTAATGCTGCAGTTAATGTAGTTTTACCATGGTCTACATGACCTATAGTCCCAACACTGATGTTAGGAAGATTACGATTATATATTTCTTTAGCCACTTTTATCATCCTTTAAACTAATAATTAATTTTTAACAGTATTGGTACATATAGTACCCAAACTTATGTTTTAAAGATTATGATGATATCATTAGTTGAACTACTAATTAATTTTTAATTAGTGATTCAACAACACTATATGGTGCTTCATTATATTTGGCAAACTCCATTGAATAACTTGCACGACCTTGAGTTTGTGAACGCAAATCAGTAGCATAACCAAACATTTCACCTAATGGTACCATAGCGCGTATAATAATACCAGATGGAGAATCCTCTATGCCCTGAACCAACCCCCGACGACGTGTTAAATCGCCCATTACATCCCCCATAAAATTATCTGGAGTTATAACTTCTACTAGCATAATTGGCTCAAGTAAAATAGCACCTGCCCTCTTAGCACCTTCTTTAATTGCTATAGAAGACGCAATCTTAAAAGCATTTTCGTTTGAATCAACATCATGATATGAACCATCAAACAATGTAACTTTTACATTAATCATAGGATAACCAGCAATAATGCCAGTTTGCAATCTTTCAAAAGCCCCTTTTTCAATAGCTGGAATATATTCTTTAGGAACTACCCCCCCAACAATTTTGGACTGAAATTTAAAAATCATTTCTTCATTTCCATTTTTATCTTTTTCTGTTAATGGCTCTATACGTAACCAAACATGACCAAATTGGCCTCTCCCTCCAGACTGACGTATAAATTTACCTTCTTGTTCAACAACTTCTTTGATAGTTTCTCTATAAGCAACTTGGGGTTTACCTATATTTGCTTCTACTTGAAATTCTCTTAACATTCTATCAACAATAATGTCTAGATGAAGCTCCCCCATACCAGAAATAATTGTTTGACCTGTTTCTTTTTCAATTTTAACTTTAAAAGAAGGATCTTCTTTAGCAAGTTTATTTAAAGCATTTATCATTTTTTCTTGATCAGCTTTCGATTTAGGTTCAACTGCAACAGAAATAACAGGATTAGGGAAATCCATTTTTTCTAAAATTATTTTTGCATCAATAGCACATAGTGTATCTCCAGTTGTTGTATTTTTAAGCCCAACACATGCAGCAATATCTCCAGCAAATATTTCTTTTATTTCTTCTCTGTAATTAGCATGCATTTGAACAAGCCTGCTAATACGCTCTTTTTTTTTTTTAGTAGAGTTATAAACACTATCACCTAATTTTAATATACCAGAATAAACCCTAATAAAAGTCAAATTACCTACAAAAGAATCATTAGCTATTTTAAATGCCAGGGCTGCAAATGGTGCATCATCTTTTGCTTCACGTTTTTCTATTATACTATCCTCTCCTTCTCCTTCTATAGCCTTTACCTCGAATGGAGAAGGTAAATATTCTATTATAGCATCAAGAACAGATTGTACTCCTTTATTTTTAAAAGCTGATCCACATGTTATTAAAACAATTTCATTATTTAGTGTACGTTTCCGTAATCCATATTTAATTTCTTCTTTAGTTAGCTCACCTGTTTCGATATATTTTTCCATCAATGTTTCAGAGGCTTCTGCAGCAGCTTCTATCATATTATCTCTATATATAGAAGCCAAATTATATAAATAATCTGGAATAGTACTTAATTTATAAGTCATGCCTTTATTTTCATCATTCCAAGAAATAGCCTTCATTTCAATTAAATCAATAATGCCTTTAAAGTTATCTTCTATTCCCCAATTTATTTGAATCAGTACAGCATTACATTTTAGACGGTCTTTAATCTGTTTTACTACACGAAATAAATCAGCCCCCAATCGATCCATTTTATTTACGAAAATAATACGTGGAACTTCATATTTATTAGCTTGTTTCCAAACTGTTTCAGTTTGTGGCTGTACCCCTGAAGAACCACATAATACTACCACAGCACCGTCAAGTACACGCAAAGATCGTTCAACTTCAATTGTAAAATCAACATGACCTGGAGTATCTATAATATTAATACGATGATTATCAAATTGCTGATTCATTCCTTTCCAAAAAGTTGTAACAGCAGCTGAAGTAATAGTAATACCACGCTCCTGCTCTTGCTCCATCCAATCAGTAGTAGCAGTACCATCATGCACTTCACCCATTTTATGTGAAATACCAGTATAAAAAAGCACTCTTTCAGTAGTAGTTGTTTTACCAGCATCTACATGAGCAACAATACCAATATTGCGATAAAGATTAATATACGTTTTACGTGTCACGATAGTGAATCTCAAAAAATTAAATTTTAATTAAAATCGAACATGTGAAAATGCTTTATTAGCTTCAGCCATACGATGAGCCGAGTCACGTTTTTTTATAGCATTTCCTTTATTTTCTAAAATATCTATAATTTCATTATAAAGTCGATTTACCATTTTTTTTTCAAAACGTGACCTAGCAGATTCAATTATCCAACGCATTGCTAATGTTTCACTTCTTTCTGGATGTACTTCAACTGGGATTTGATAGGTAGCACCACCTACCTTCCGTGATTTAACTTCCAAAAATGGTTTAATAGTATCTATTGATTTTTCAAAAAGATTTAATGGTGCTATATTATTATAACCCTCTAATTTAGTAATTACGCTGTAAATTATTTTTTGTGCAACAGATTTTTTTCCATCAATCATTAAATGATTTATAAATTTAGATATACGTAAATTTTGAAATTTGGGATCATGTAAAATTTCACGAGTATATTTTCTACGACGTCTAGACATTTTTACCCCTAAATATATTTAAATTAATATGTAATTATGATTTAGATTTTGTACCATATTTGGAACGTCCACGTTTTCTGTTTTTAACTCCTAAAGTATCAAGAACGCCACGAATTGTATGATAACGTACACCTGGTAAATCTTTTACCCTACCCCCACGAATTAATACACTCGAGTGTTCTTGAAGGTTATGGCCTTCTCCACCAATATAGGAAGTTACTTCAAAACCATTTTTTAGTCTAACCCTACATACTTTACGTAATGCTGAATTGGGTTTTTTTGGAGTAGTTGTATAAACTCTAATACACACTCCTCTTTTTTGTGGACATGATTTAAGAGCGGGAACATCACTCTTATTAATAGGTTTTTTACGTGGTATACGTACAAGTTGGTTAATTGTAGTCATTATGCCTCCATTATTTAAAATTTTTGGTGAGTCATAAGACCTGTACCAGCAGGAATTAATCTTCCTACTATAACATTCTCCTTTAATCCTTTTAAATAATCACACTTACCAGCAAGTGCAGCATCAATTAATATTCTTGTTGTTTCTTGAAAGGAAGCCGCAGATATAAATGATTCTGTTATAAGAGAAGCTTTTGTAATCCCCAATATAATTCTATTATATTTTATAGGTAACATGTTGTTTTTTTTAAGTATAAGATTTTTTTTTATAACTTTTAAAAATTCAATTTTTTCACCTTTTAAAAATTCGCTATCTCCTGGATCAATAATTTCTACTTTACTCAACATTTGACGTATAATAACTTCTATATGTTTATCATTAATACTTACACCTTGTAATCTATATACCTCTTGGATTTCATTTGTAATATGTTTAGATAATTCTGAAATACCTAATAAACGTAAAATATCGTGAGGATCAAGTAATCCATCTGAAATTATTTCTCCTTTTTTTACTATTTCTCCTTCTAATACATTTAGATTACGCGATATAGGTAGTAAACTTTCATACGGGTCACCTTTATCTGGGGTTATTATTAAATTACGCTTACCTTTTATTTCATTTCCAAAAGTAACAGTACCTGACATTTCAGCTAAAATAGCTGCATTTTGTGGTCTACGTGCCTCAAATATATTTGCCACACGGGTTAAACCCCCAGTAATATCTTTATTAACAGATAAGTCTATGGGAATACGTGCTAATATATATCCTGAATTAATATATAAGCCATTAATTACTAATACAATAGCACCTCCAGGTAATATATATTGAACTGGTATATTAGATTTATAATACATCACGGGATTATCATTTTTATCTAGCAATATAATCCTTGGCTGCTTATAAGATCCTAAATATGGTCTATTTTTTTCGTATAGAATTCTTATAGATATAGTGTTTTCATAAACAATACTTGATATTGTCACACCCTCTTCCATATTTACAAATTTAACTTTACCTGAAAATTCAGTAATTATAGGATGCATATAAGGATCCCATTTTGCGATAATTCTTCCTGAATCAATATGTTCTGCATCATTCACAAAAATTTCTGCCCCGTAAGGTACTTTATAATATTCAATTTCTAAATTAAATTCTTCATCTAATATTGATATGGAACTATATCTAGAAACTAATATATTAGTTACCCCGTATATTAATTTAATATTATTAAATTTAACTATTCCACCATATTTTACAGTAATTGAATCTATAATCAAAGAACGTGATACAGCTCCCCCAAAATGAAAAGTACGCATTGTCAATTGGGTTCCTGGTTCACCAATTGATTGAGCTGCTATAACACCAACTGGTTCACCAACATTTACCAAAGATCCCCTGGCTAAATCACGCCCATAACACATAGCACATGCACCATACATTGTGTTGCAAGTAAGAATGCTACGTACCCAAATTTTCCTTATTTTAAGATAATCAATTTTTTTACACAACGTTTCATCTATTAACGTATTTTTTATTATTAATACATTATTATATGAATCTACTATATCACGAGATAAAACTCTACCTAAAACTCTATCTGAAAGAGAAACAAGAACATTACTACCGTCAATTATTGATTCCATACTTAACCCTGATTGAGACCCGCAATTAATTTCAGTAATAACTACATCTTGGGATACGTCAACAAGACGCCTAGTTAAATAACCAGAATTTGCTGTTTTTAATGCAGTATCTGCTAATCCTTTACGTGCACCATGTGTTGATATAAAATACTCAAGTACAGTCAATCCTTCTCTAAAATTTGCTTTTATAGGAGTTTCAATAATTGAACCGTCTGGTTTAGCCATTAAACCTCGCATTCCAGCAATTTGACGAATTTGTGTTTCAGAGCCCCGTGCACCTGAATCAGCAATAATAAAAATATTTTGGAATGAATATTGTTGAATATTTATTCCTTCTTTATTAATAAAAATTTCTTTAGAAATGCCTCCCATCATGTTCTTAGCAATGGTTTCATTAGTTTTTAACCAAACATCAATAGTTTTATTATATTTTTCATTTTCAGTTATTAAACCTTTATTAAATTGTAAGTTAAGATTTTTAATTGTATTTTCTGCATAATCAATTGTTGATTTTTTAGAATTAGGTATAATTAAATCATCCACTCCAATAGTTGTACCAGAAAAAGTTGCTAAATTAAATCCAATTTCCATAAGTTTATCTGAAATTATAACAGTTTCTTTAATACCTGAACGTCTATATACTGCATTAATAAGTTTTGATATAGCTTTTTTTTTCAACGGTTTATTAACTAATTCAAATTCTATTCCATGCGGTAATAATCGAAACAACAAAGCTCTACCAACTGTAGTTTGATAAATAGAACACTTTTTCCTTAAAACACCTGTGTTCTTATTACGCCTCCATTCACAAATTCTAACTTTTATAATAGCATGTAAATCAATTTTTTTTGTATTTAATGCGCTTTCAATTTCATCAATATTTGAAAAAATTAATCCTTCACCTTTAGCATGAATTTTTATATGAGTCATGTAATATAAACCCAAAACAATATCTTGAGATGGAACAATAATTGGAGTTCCATTAGCTGGAGATAATAAATTATTGCTAGACATCAGTAACGTTCTTGCTTCAAGTTGTGCTTCTAATGTTAGTGGAATATGTACAGCCATCTGATCTCCGTCAAAATCAGCATTATAAGCTGAACAAACTAAAGGATGTAATTTTATTGCCTTTTCTTCTATTAATACAGGCTCAAAAGCTTGTATCCCCAACCTATGTAATGTAGGAGCTCTATTTAAAATTATTGGATGGTCTTTAATAACAGTTTTTAAAGCATCCCAAACTTCTTTAGATTCAAGTTTAAAACTTTTTTTTGCACTTTGTATAGTAAGAGCTTTTTCATAACTTTGTAATATTGAAAAAACAAAAGGTTTAAAAAGTTCTAAAGCCATTTTTTTAGGTAAACCACACTGATATAAACGTAACTTGGGACCTACAGTAATAACTGTCCTACCAGAATAATCAACGCGTTTACCAAGTAAATTTTGTCTAAACCTACCTTGTTTTCCTTTAATTAAGTTAGCAATAGATTTTAAAGGACGCTTATTATTAGTAACCATTCTACCATTACGACCATTATCAATTAATGCGTCAACTGCCTCTTGTAGCATGCGTTTCTCATTTTTGATAATAATATCAGGAGATTGAATATTAAATAATTTTTTTAATCTATTATTACGGTGAATTATATTACGATATAAATCATTAATATCAGAATTAGCAAAACGTCCCCCTTCTAATGGTAATAAAGGTCGTAAATCTGGAGGTAATACTGGTATTACATCTAATATCATCCAATCTGGATTATTTCCAGATTCCTTAAATGCTTGTAATACTTTTAATTTATTATAATTTTTTAAATTACTTTCATATTTTTTTAAATAAAAAATTTCCATATCTATGTTAATATCAATAAGTAATTTTTTTATAGCCTTAGCGCCCATATCAGCCTCAAATTCATCATTAAACTCTTTACGTGCTTCGGAATATTGATTATTAGTAAGTAATTGGCCCTTTTGAAGGGGGGTAATACCTGGATTTAAAACAATAAAAGATTCGTAATAAATTACACGCTCTATATTAAAAATAGACATATTTAATAACAAACTTAACATATTAGGCTGCGATTTAATAAACCAAATATGAGCAACTGGAGTAAATAAATTAATGTGACCCATACGTTCCCGACGGGATTTTGCTTTTATAATTTCAACATTACATTTTTCACAAATTACAGTTGGAAACATTTTGTGATTATATTTGCCACACCAACACTCATAGTCTACAACTGGACCAAAAATTTTTGTACAAAAAAGACCATCGTGTTCAGGTTTTAGTGTACGATAGTTAATAGTATCTGAAGTTTTAATTTCACCAAAAGACCAAGATTCTATAATCTTTGGAGATGCAAGAGAAATTTTAATATAATTAAAAGATTCCAGTTGTTTTTGAAATTTTTTAGTCTTTTCAAAATTAATTTTTAATTTATTATTAGCATTTTTAAATATATTCATAATTTTCCTAATAAATAAAATAATTATCTTGTTTTTAAATCAATATTTAAACATAATGCCCTAATTTCGTTTATTAAAACATTAAATGATTCTGGAATATTTGGAATCATTGTATGATCATTATTAATAATATTATTATATATTGCAATACGACCATTAATATCATCAGATTTAATAGTAAGCATCTCTTGTAGAATATGAGCCGCACCATATGCCTCTAATGCCCAAACTTCCATTTCACCCAAACGTTGTCCACCAAATAAAGCTTTTCCACCTAATGGTTGTTGAGTTACTAAAGAGTATGATCCAGTAGAACGTGCATGCATTTTTTCATCAATTAAATGATTTAATTTAAACATATACATATAACCTACTGTTACAGGTTGATCAAATTTATCACCAGTATATCCATCATATAAAATTAGTTTTCCTGTTTCAGGTAAATCAACACTCTTCAAAAAATCTTTTATTTCATATTCATTTATACTATCAAATACAGGGATTGAAACAGGGACACCACGTGTAAGTCTTTTAGCAAATTCTATAAGATCATGGTCAGATAAACTATCTAATTCCTTATATTTAATAAATTTATTATTAAATATTTTTTTAATAAATTCACGAATATCTGAAATTTGCTTATTACGTATATCCTTAATCATATTATCTATTTTTCTTCCAAGACCATAAGCTGCTAATCCTATATGTGTTTCAAGAATTTGACCAACGTTCATACGAGAAGGTACACCTAATGGATTTAGTATAATATCAATTGGTATCCCTTCAGAATCAAAAGGCATATCTTCTATTGGGTTAATTACAGAAACAACACCTTTGTTTCCATGACGACCAGCCATTTTATCACCAGTTTTAATGGTACGTTTTATTGCTAATGTAACCTTTATTATTTTTAAAATACCTGGAGCCAAATCATTCATTTTAAATGTATTTTTTATTAAATTATTATAAATATTAAATGTTTCATGATATCTATTTATTATATATAATTTATTTTTTTTTATGAAATTATTTATATTTTTATCTTGTAAGCGTAAGTTTAACAAATTTTTAATAGGCTGTGAATTTATATATTCAGCATCCAAAATATCTCCTGTACTTAATTTTAAAGATATATTTTTAATTATATGTAAAAGTTTTTCTTTTATTTTATTAATGATTATATTTTCATAATTATATAATGTGTCTATAAGACTATTATATATTAAATGACTTTTTTTATCATCTATTAATATAGATCTTTTCTCTTTTTCTGTGTATTCTCGTATTAAAATATTAACATCAATAACAACACCATATGTCCCCGCAGGGGCTCTCAATGATGTATCTTTTATAGAATAAGCTTCTTCATCACAAATGGCGTATAGAAGTTTTTCTTCTGATGTTAGTTTTTTAATTTTAGGTGATATTTTACCTACTAAAATATCCCCTGGAGAAATTTGGGCACCTGCATAAACAATTCCTGATGAATCAATTTTATTAAAAATATGTTCTTTCTTATTAGAAACCTTTATAGAAATTATATCTTTTACAATATAATTATCACGACATATACATGTTAATTCTTGTATATGGATACTTGTAAATCTGTCATCTTGTAAAACTTTTTCTGAAATAATAATTGAATCCTCATAATTATATCCATACCAACACATAAATGCAATGCGCATATTTTGTCCTAATGCCAATTCACCCATATCAATAGCTGACCCATCAGCAATTATGTCTCCTCTAAAAACTATATTACCAACATATACAATTGGTTTTTGGTTTATTAAAGTATTTTGATTAGAACGAGAATACTTAATTAATTTATATATATCTATACCAGGGTCATTATTAATCAATTCAGTTTCATTAACATTAATAATAATACTTAATGAATCTACAAAAGCTACTTTACCTCCACGACGTGCTATAATACAAACTCCAGAATCTTTACCAACAACGTACTCCATACCAGTACCAACTATAGGTTTTTCAGATTTCAAAAGAGGAACTGCTTGCCGTTGCATATTTGAACCCATCAAAGCACGATTAGCATCATTGTGTTCTAAAAACGGAATTAGGGATGCAGCAACAGATAGCATTTGATAAGAAGAAATATCAATAAAGTTTATTTTGTCAGATTCAATAACTGTAGGTTCTCCATTATAGCGAACTTGAATAAATTTATCTATCAAGCAATTATTTTCATCAATATTTGCTGTAGCTGGAGCAATAGCAAAATTTTTTTCTTCATTAGCAGATAAATACAAAATTTCATTGGTCAATTTACAATTAAAAACTTTTCGATATGGTGTTTCTAAAAAACCAAAAAGATTAGGTAAGCAATAAATTGCTAAAGAGTTAATTAACCCTATATTAGGTCCTTCAGGAGACTCTATTGGGCAAAGACGACCATAATGGGTAATATGAACATCACGTACGTCAAATACAACCCGGTCACGTGTTAATCCACCTGGACCTAAAGCAGTAATACGTCGTTTATGATTTATTTCAGATAAAGGATTATTTTGATCTATAAACTGAGATAGTGGACTTAATATAAAGAATTCTTTTATTTTAAGAGCTATTGATTTAGAATTAAATATATCTTGTGGCATTAATTTTTCTTTTTCCAATAATAATAATCGTTCTTTAATTATTCTATCAATACATATTAAACTATTATGAAAATATTGTTCAACAATTTCTCCAACACTACGAATTCGACGATTACCTAAATTATCAATATCATCAATTTTACTGTATCCATTTCTAATATTAATTAGTTCTTTAATTATATCTAATATATCTATAAGTGTTAAAATATTAGGTCCATGATTTTTCTTACGATTCAAACGTGTGTTAAGCTTCATTCTACCTACTAATGAAAGATCATAATTCTTTGATGAAAAAAATAAATTGTTCAATAACATTGAAGCAACATTGACCTTGAAAGTTTCCCCTGGTCGCAATATACTATAAATATCATATAAAGCATCTATCTGAGATTTTGATGTATCAATTTTTAATGTATTTGAAATATATTCACCAGCATTAATCTCATTAGTATATAATATCTCAAAATATTTAATATTTGCAGCATTAAGTGATTCTAAAATATTTTTACTAATAATACTATTAGAGGGGCAAATCAACAAACCAGTTTTTTGATCATATACATTAAGTACTAAAACTTTATTTAACAAAAAATCTTCTTGTATATGAATATATTTTATTCCGGCATTTTCTATTTTATAAATATGATTATGATTAATAATTTCACCTTTTTGTACTATACATTTATTTTGTAAATTTTTAATTGCAAAACCAGCTATATTACCATATAAATTTGATTGATCGAATTCAATATAAAATTTACCATTATCTATATAAATAACATATTTTTTACAAAAATAACTCATTATTTCTTCTGTAGTAAAACCTAATGCATATAAAAATACAGTAACTGGAAGTTTACGATTTCTGTCAATACGAAAATAAATATTATCTTTAATATCAAATTCAAAATCAAGCCATGATCCTCGTTTAGGAATAATTCTCGCAGAATAAAGTAACTTTCCAGAAGAATGAGTTTTTCCATTATCATGTGTAAAATATAGTCCTGGACTACGATGAAGTTGAGATATAATCACACGCTCACTTCCATTAATTATAAATGTACCGTTTTCAGTCATTATGGGAATATCACCCATATAAACTTCTTGTTCATTTATATATTTAATTTTTAAATTTAAAGAATTTTCATTTTTTTTAAAAACTATAATACGTATTAAAACAATTAAGGATGCAGAATAAGTATAATTTTGTTTTTTGTAATATTCTAAATTATCAATTGGCATATTAATATGATAATTTTTATATTCAATATAAGTATTACCACTATTGCTGGTAATTGGAAAAAAAGATTTTAATACAGCATGAATACCTATATTAACCCGGTTATTATGATGTACATCATTTTGTAATAAGTATCTATAAGAATCAAGTTGAATAGATAACAAATTGGGTACCCCAAGTATTTGGGGTATTTTACCTAAATGTTTTCTAATTACTTTTTTCTCAGTGTTCGAGTATATCATAACTCACTCCCCCCAAGAATTAAGGATTAAATAAAATTTATTATTAAAATTTGGGTATTAACCCACGATTATTTAAGCTCTACAGTTGCACCAGCTTCTTCTAATTTCTTTTTAGCTATTTCAGCATCTTTTTTAGATATTGATTCCTTTAAAGTAATAGGTATACCTTCAACAGCTGCTTTTGCTTCTTTCAACCCCAGACTAGTTATTTCACGAACAACTTTAATAACGTTTATTTTTTTTTCTCCTACAGCAGTAAGAATAATGTCAAAGTCTGTTTTTTCTTCAACAGCTTCTAAAGATTTTTCTGAATTATTAGCTATTGTTGGTTTGGCAGAAACACCAAATTTATGCTCCATAGCAGCGACTAGATCAATCACTTCCATAACAGACATTTTAGCTACGGCATCAATAATGTTATCTTTACTAAGTATCATAATTACAATCCTAAATTTTTTTATTTTTTATAGCAGCAATAATACGTATTAATTTTACAATAGAAGCTTCCTTAATAACATACATTATTTTTGCAATAGCTTCTTTATATGTAGGTAAGTTTGCTAATTTATCAATATTTTCACCTGAAATAAATTTCCCATCATAAGCTAATGCTTTGATATTAAAAATTTCATTATTTTTATAAAATTCTTTAATTAATTGTGCACCGTCACGAGGATGTTTCATGGAAAATACAAGAATAGTAGGGCCAACAAGTGACTTAGTTAAACATTCAAAAGCAGTGCCATAAATGGCGCGTTTTGCTAGTGTATTACGTATAACAGATAAGTACACACAATGTACGTGTGCTTGCTTTCGCAATTTACTCATAATTTCACCTGCTACACCATGATAATCTGCAATTACCAGAGAGTATGCAACTTTAGCTATTTTATTTACATTATATACAATTGATTTTTTTTTTTCAATACCTAATATCACTAAATACCTTTTATTAAATTATAAATAATGTAATTATTAAATCATATATGAATGATCAATAGTAATTCCTGGCCCCATTGTTGTTGAAATTGTAACTTTTTTTATAAAAATACCTTTTGAAGAACTAGGCTTAAGTTTTTTCAAAGCATCTATAAATACATCAATGTTTTCTTTAATTGCATAAGTTGAAAAACCTAACTTACCAATAGAAGCATGAATAATACCATTTTTATCAGTGCGAAAACGTATTTGTCCTGATTTAATCTTTTTAACAGCATTCGTAACATCACCAGTAACTGTACCATATTTAGTATTAGGCATTAATCCACGAGGACCCAGAATTGAACCTAAATGACTAACAAAACGCATTGTATCAGGAGAAGCAATTACTACATCAAAATCTATTTTTCCTGATTTAATTTTATCCGCTAAATCATTCATACCAATAATTTCAGCACCAGCTAGTCTTGCTGCATCAGCAACAGATCCTTTGGCAAAAACGGCAATACGCACAGGTTTCCCTGTACCATGGGGCATAATAACAGAACCTATAATTAATTGATCTGATTTACGAGGATCGACTCCTAATTTAATTGCAACATCAATAGATTCTTTAAATTTAACTGAAGAAATATTATTTAATATAGTTGTTGCTTCTTCTATATTATACAATTTATTATAATCAATAATATTCATAAATTTTTTCATACGTTTAGTAAACTTTGTCAATTTATACGCCCTCCACAGTTAATCCAATGCTACGAGCACTACCAGCAATGCAGCGTACCGCAGCATCCAAATTATATGCTGTCATATCATTCATTTTTATTCGAGCAATATCTTCTATTTGCTTACTAGTTACCGTACCAACTTTATTTTTATGTGGCATATCAGAACCAGAACTAATACCAGCGGCTTTTTTAAGCAAAATAGCAGCAGGATGTGTTTTTGTAATGAAAGTAAAACTACGATCTGAGTATATAGTAATAACTACAGGCGTTGGCAGACCTAATTCAATATTTTTAGTTGCATCATTAAATTTTTTACAAAAATCCATAATATTAACACCATGTTGTCCTAATGCAGGTCCTACAGGAGGACTAGGGGTTGCTTTACCTGCTGCTACTTGTAATTTAACGTAAGCTTTTACTTTTAACATATATACAATTTAATAATAATATCTAGTAAAAATATAAAAAAAAACAATATAAACACTGTAATTATAATAAAAATTGTTGTTTGTATAGTTTCCTTTAACTTAGGCAAAATAAAACTTTTAATTTCTTTATTAGCATATTTAAGCTTTTGTTCAATTAGTTTTGTAGTAATAAAACCAATAATAATTCCTATACATATAATAAAAAAGCTAACCATTATATTGGATTTTAAAAAATTATTTAATATATAATATAGTATTATCATTATTATTAACCATTTATTTATGTTGCATGCAGGCCAGAAGGGATTTTAACCCCTAACCTTCGGTTTTGGAGACCGATGCTCTAACAATTGAGCTACTGGCCTATTAGCTAATTAATTAGCTCATGGACGGAATCGAACCGTCGACCACACCCTTACCAAGGGTGTGCTCTACCACTGAGCTACATGAGCATACATAGCGGGCAGCGGGAATCGAACCCGCATAAAAAGCTTGGAAGGCTATTGTTCTACCACTGAACTATGCCCGCTTTATTAATATATTTTTGGAGAGAGAAGGATTCGAACCTTCGAAGCTTGCGCAGCAGATTTACAGTCTGCTCCCTTTGTCCACTCGGGAACCTCTCCAATACATTGAATGTATTATATCATAACTAGATATATTTGTATATATATTTTTTAAAATAAATTATAATTGATAATCAATTGACATTATTAGACTTAATACTATTATTATAATAATTGAAAAATTAAACATTTTTTTTGACCAGTATGAGATACAATGTTTATATCCTAATAAATTTAAATATATCCAATATATTCCCATTATAATAGATATAATAAAATAAATATATCCAGTATAACCCATTATACTAAGTAATAAATCTGTAATTGTAAAAATTAATACATATATTAATATATTATTTTTAGTATTTGATATTCCTTTTTTAACAGGTAAAACAGGTATCGATGCCGAGATATAATCAGTTATCCTAAAAATAGCAATAGCATAAAAATGTGGAATTTGCCACACAAAAAAAATCATAAATAAAATAATTGCTTCTATATTAACTTTGTTAATAACGGCACAATAACCAATTAATGGAGGAATGGCTCCTGCAACGCCCCCCAATATTGTTCCATAAACTGAACATCTTTTAAAATAAATACTGTATAATATTACATAAATTATGTATCCTATTAATGCAAAAGATAATGATAGTATATTAGTAAAAATATATAAAATACAAATAGATAATATTCCTAAAATACATCCATATATAATAACATAGTTTTCATAAATTGATCTTTTAGCAAGCATACGCTTATGCGTTCTTACCATTTTTCTATCTATATCTTGATCAATATAATTATTTAAAACACATCCAGAAGCAATTATTAATGCTGATCCTAAAATGGTATAAAAAAAAAGTTTTTTATCAATGCTTCCTTTAGAAGCAAGAAAAAATCCACATGAAACAGAAATTAAATTTCCTAAAATAATACCAGGTTTTATTAATAAAAATATTTGTTTAAACATAAATTTTAAATAATATTATGATTTAGATTATGCATAATCCATAGAGATCCTATTAATATAATAAAAATTATAATACATGTAAAAACCAAAGATATTAATTTCCAACGTTGTTGAGGCAAATTATTTAAATGAATAAAATATATAATTTGAATAATAATTTGTATAAATGCCATTATTAAAATAATTGGATATATTACTCTTGAAGATAGATTAGAACAAATTACAATATAAAATGGTATAATTGTTAAAATTATAGATAAAATAAAACAATTTATATAAGATATAAGATTTTCATTTTGCATTTAAATCACTCCCATCAAATAAATAATAGTAAATACACATATCCAAATAATATGTAAAAAATGCCAAAATAAACTTAAACAAATTAAACCAGTATTATTTTTTTTAAAGTCACAATGATATAATTTAATAATCAAAATTATCCCCCAAAATATACCTATAATTACATGAATACAATGGGTACCAACTAGTGTAAAAAAAGCTGATAAAAAAGCACTCATATTAGGAGTCGCTCCTTTATTAATAAAATGATGAAACTCTATAGACTCTAAAGAAACAAATATAGTACCTAATATAATAGTTAATAATAAATAAATTATTGTTTTAATTTTATTTTTTTTTTGCATATAAAATATAGAAATACCAATCATAAAACTACTAACAAGGAGTACAAATGTTTCAATTAAAATAAATGGAAGATTAAAAAGTTCTTTACCTGTAGGTCCTACAGCAAAATTTTTACACAAAACTGCATAAGTAGCAAATAATATAGAAAATAATACACAATCGCTCATTATATAAATCCAAAAACCCAAAACATTCGAAGAATTACAACTATTATTTTCAGAATCAGTATTTACTTTTTTTAATGTTTTAAACATACAGTTCTTATTTCTTATATATTATATATTATACTATTTTCTATTTGGTCAATATGTTCTGCATTAAGAGAATACTCTGTATCATCATTAAAAATATGAATAATATAAGTTATTATAATTCCCAGTGTAGAAGTAATTACTAACCACCAAATGTGCCAAACTAGTGAAAAACCAACTATTAAGCTAAATAAAGAAATTATAAATCCAGATGCTGTACTCTTAGGCATGTTAAATGTTTTATAATTTTTAGGAATATTATAACCTTTTTCTTTCATATCCCAAAAAGCATCACGATCTGTTACAGTTGGTATTATAGAAAAATTATAAAATGGAGCTGGAGATGAAACTGACCATTCTAAAGTACGTCCATTCCACGGATCTCCTGTAATGTCCCACTTTTTATTTTTACTAAAAATACTATAAAAAATCTGTAAAAATTGAAATATAATTCCTAAGAAAATTATCAGTGATCCTATTGCTGCAATTACTAGAAATATATTCCAGTCTGAATTATCATAATAATTTATACGACGTGTCATACCCATCAAACCCAGCCAATAAAGGGGCATAAATGCAATAAAAAATCCAATAATCCAACTCCAAAAAGCACACTTTCCAAGTGTTTCATTAAGTTTAAAACCAAAAACTTTAGGAAACCAATAAGTTATACCAGCAATATATCCAAAAACAACTCCGCCAATTATTACAGTGTGAAAATGAGCAACTAAAAATAAACTATTATGCAATACATAATCTGCTCCAGGAACAGCAAGTAAAACTCCTGCCATACCCCCAATAGTGAAAGTAACTAAAAATCCTATAGTCCAAAGAATAGGACTTGAAAATTCAATACTTCCCCTATACATCGTGAATAGCCAATTAAATATTTTTACACCTGTGGGAATAGCAATTATCATTGTAGCAATTCCGAAAAATGCATTTACATTGGCACCTGCTCCCATTGTAAAAAAGTGATGTAACCAAACCATAAACGATAATATTGTTATTGCAATAGTAGCATATACTAATGAATTATAACCAAATAATTTTTTTTTACAAAAAGTAGCAACAACCTCAGAAAAAATTCCAAAAGCAGGTAAAATTAAAATATATACTTCTGGATGTCCCCAAGCCCATATTAAATTAACATACATCATCTGGTTACCGCCTAATTCATTGGTAAAAAAATGCATTCCTAAATAACGATCTAAAGATAATAAAGTTATTGTCGCTGTTAAAATAGGAAAAGATAAAATTATCAAAATATTAGAACAAAATGTTGTCCATGTAAATACAGGCATTTTCATCAACGACATACCAGTAGCACGCATTTTAAGTATAGTAATAAAAAAATTTATTCCAGTTAATAATGTACCAATGCCCGATATTTGTAAACTCCATATCCAATAATCTATCCCCACTCCTGGACTAAACATAGTTTCAGATAAAGGTGGATATGCTAACCATCCTGTATGTGCAAATTCACCTATTGCTAATGAAATATTTATTAATATAGCAGACATTGCTGTTAACCAAAAACTTAATGAATTAAGAAATGGAAAAGCAACATCCCTAGCTCCTATTTGTAATGGAATAATAATATTCATTAACCCTACCATAAAAGGCATAGCCATGAAAAAAATCATTATTACACCATGTGCTGTAAATATTTGATCATAATGATTAGGAGGAAGATAGCCTTTATTACCACCAAAGGCAATAGCTTGTTGTATACGCATCAGAATAGCATCAGAAAAGCCTCTCAATAACATAATAAATGCTAATATAATATACATTACTCCTATTTTTTTATGATCAACACTTGTAATCCATTCTGTCCAAATATAATTCCATTTTTTTAAATATGTAACTGTGCTAATAACAAATAAGCCCACCATAATCATAAATACAACTGCACTCATTATTATTGGTTCGTGATAAGGGATATCATCAAGACTTAATTTTCCTAATAAAAGTTTATACATACATTTAATCCTCAAATTTATTTTAATAAATTACTTTTAATAATTTTTTCAAATATATTAGGCTCAATAGAATTAAAATATTCAACTGGATTTTTAATACTAGATTCATATATTTTTTTGTATGCATTAAAATCAAACAATTTTGAATTTTGTTTAACTTTTTTTATCCAAGATTTAAAATCTGTATTAGAATTTATAATTACTCTAAATTTCATATCAGAAAATCCTTTACCACTGTAATTAGATGAAATCCCTGTATATGTTCCAATCTCATTAGGAAAAAGGTGTAAAATATTTTGCATACCATACATAGCATAGGTTTGACTCCCCAATTGAGGAATAAAAAATGAATTCATAACTGTACTAGAAGTAACATGAAATTCTACTGGAACATTAACTGGTAAAGCTATTTCATTAATTATTGCAATTTGTTCTTTAGGATATATAAAAAGCCATTTCCAATCAAGTGCTACTACATTAATCCTAATGGGTGTAATATTAGAAATAGGTTTTTTGGGATCAAGATCATGAGTAGTATTCCATGTTAAAATACCCAATATAAATATAATAACTATTGGAATTAACCATATTACTGATTCAAGTTTATTAGAATGTGACCAATTCGGTGTATATTTAGCATTTTTATTAGATGCTCTATACTTCCAAGCAAAAATAAAAATCATTATTATGACTGGCACAACTACAAGTAACATTAAAAATGTTGAAGTTAATATAAGATATTTTTGCTCTATTCCAACTTTACCTTTTGGGTTAATAATCCCACAACCACAGATAAAAATTATTCCCATTATTAATAATTGAAATTTTTTTATCATTTATTGATCCTATTAAATTTTAAAATTACACTTTAGCTGATCTAAATTTCCTACAGTATTTTATTTTATATAGATAACTATTTTTAAATTTGTTTGAAATTAATGCTGGACTAATAAAAATTAATGCACTACTTTTAAATAAGTATATTTTTTTAATGCGTAATAGAATATCTGATAAAGTTCCTTTAATTATTTTTTCATCTGACCAAGTAACTTTATAAAATAAAATTATTGGACAATTATCTCCATAAAATGGTTTTACTCTTTTAACTACTTCTTCAATACGATGAATTGATAAATAAATTACTAATGTTGATTGAGTATATGCAAAATATTCAAGTCTCTCTTTAAAAGGGACTTTTGATGCACGTCCCGATAACCTTGTCAAAATAATACTTTGAGCAATTTCTGGTATAGTTAATTCTATTTTAATTAACGATGTAGCCGCTGTAAAAGCGGGAATACCAGGTGTAATAGTATAATATGTATTCATGTTTTTCAATAATCGTATTTGTTCAGCTAAAGTACTATAAATTGATAAATCTCCAGAATGAATACGTGCAACATTATTATTATAATAATATGCTCTCTTATATTCTAATTTTATTTCATTTAAATCTAAGAAGGCTGTATTTATAATACGTGCATTCTGGGGACAATAATTAATAATATATGGATTAACTGTAGATCCAGTATAAAGACAAACTTGACAATTATTAATAATATTTATCCCTCTAATAGTAATAAGATCATAAGATCCAGGGCCTGCCCCAATAAAATGAACAGTTGTAAACTTCATAAAAATTTATTAATTAAATATATTACTCCAGCACCATTGAGTTACAGTTCTTTTTGATTTCCACCCCCAATTATTACCTAGTGAACTAACTTGTTCAATAGCTACACGTATTAGTGTACCACCAAATATATAATAATATCGTATAAGTGCTAATTCACTTTTAAGTGTAACAGCATTAATTACTAATCGCCCTTTATGTCGTAAAATATTCATACAAAATGATATTATTTTAGTGTTAGCTACTCCTGCTCCACCTCCAATAAATATTGCATCAGGTTTTTTTATAAAAGCTAAATCATAAATTATATCCATTGAATCTCCATTTACTATACATAAATTATTTACTCCTAATCTATATGCATTTTGCATTATGTTTATAGCACGTTTTTCATTTACCTCAATAGCTATTGCTTCTAATGATGGATGAATTAGCATCCATTCAATAGAGATTGAACCTGAACCAGCACCAATATCCCATAGTAATTCCATTCTTCTAGGAGCTAATTTAGCAATAGTTAAAGCACGAATATCAGATTTAGTAATTTGGCCATTATTATCAAACCAATTATCACAACGACCAAAAGTTAAAGGTAATGTAATTATTTCTATATTAGCAATTACATCAATAGCTATTACATTAAGCGGATTAATATCATTATTATTGTAATTAATAAAACTATGTGCGGTCATAGCTCTTACTCTCTCATATGGCCCGTTTAAACCTTCTAAAATTATAAATTTTGATTTTCCAAATCCCCGATCAACTAATAATGCTGAAATAATTGCAGGAGATGTTTCATTATAAGTTAATAGTATTATACGGGCACCATCATGAAGATAAGGATAAATACATTCTTGTGTACGCCCCCCATGTAACGATATAACTTCAACATCTTGCATAGTCCATCCTATACGAGCACAAACTAAACTAAATACTGATATAGATGGGTAGCAACGTATTTCTTTAATTGGAATACGTTGTGTTAAAATTGTACCAATACCAAAAAAAAATGGATCTCCTGAAGCAAGTATTGCTACTTTATTTCCTCTAAAATAACATAAATGCTTAATGCCTTGCTCAATTGGATATGACCAATTATATGTTTCCTTACCATATATTTTAAATAAATTTATATGTCTTTGTCCTCCAAATAATATTTTTGATTGTGCTATAGCAATAATTGCTGCTTTTATTAACCCTTTTAGGCCATCTTCACCAATACCAATAATTGAAAGCCATGGTAACATTATATGTTACTTAATTTTATTTAAATAAAAAACTCTTAATGTCTATTATATTACCATATAAAATATTGATATTAGGTGGAACTTATGAAGCACGTAAATTACTGTTAAAAATTACATCATTTAATAAATTTAACACAATATTGTCTTTATATGGTAGTACAATATATCCAATTGTAAAATATTTTAATATACGTATAGGTGGTTTTGGTGGTAGTACAGGATTATCCGCATATATATATCAAGAAAAAATAAGTGCTGTTATTATAGCTACACATCCATTTTCTGAAATAATTTTTCAAAATATTATGAAAGTAAAAAGAGCTACTGGTATACCTATAATACATTTAATTCGTCCATATTGGAAATATACCCATAATAAATTGATTAATTGCAAAAATATAGAAGATGTTTTAATTGTACTTAATAATTTTCCTACTAGTAAAATTTTTTTAACACTAGGACGTAATCAAATAAAAATATTCGAAAAAGTACCACAGCATTTTTACTTAATAAGAAGTATTGATCCTATTAATACTAAAATAAATTTACCTAAATCAAAAATTATTTTTGCACGTGGTCCATTTTATATTAAAAATGAAATTAAATTAATTAAAAAAGAAGCAATTGATGTAATTGTAACTAAAAATAGTGGTGGTACAAGTGTGCTTCCTAAAATTAATGCTGCACGTATACTTGGAATACCAATTATTATGATAGAGCGTCCTTATAAACCTTTTATATTTCCCACAGTAACATATTTATATGATGTAATTAATTGGCTAAAAATTTTTTTAAAATAAAAAAAATTATAAAATAATGCGTGATGAATAAATAAGCGGGGGTTGCCCATTATTACGTTTAACTATACGAGTTTTTTCAGATCCAATAATAACTAGGGTTGACATATCAACCCAATCAGGTGGGGAATTTGCTAATGTAGTAAAAATAATTTTTTCATTTTTTCTACCTACAGCACGGCCAAATATTACAATAGTATTATGCGATAGATGTCTTCTAATAATTGTAAATGCGGCATATAATTGCCACGGTCTATTATTAGAAACAGGATTATATAAAGCTATAATAAATCCTCCTTTAGCTGCTATATCTAAACGTCTGATAATAGTTTCCCAAGGTTTAAAATTATCAGAAATGGAAATGGCACAAAAATCATTTCCTAATGGTGCTCCACAAGCAGCTGCTACTGCAAGCATTGCTGTTACTCCTGGTATAATTTCTATATATAAATTACGCCAGGCTGCTGGGCCTTGATCAATTTCTTCACATACAACTGCAGACATAGCAAAAATACCAGAATCACCCCCAGATACTATTGCTACCCTATTCCCATTAGTAGCATTAATAATTGCTTCATGTGCCCGAGTTACTTCAAAATGATTATCTGAATATATTTTTTTTTTATTTAATAATAATCTATTAATATAAGAATAATAACCATATAACCAGTCTGCTTTTTTTAAAGCATATTCTGCTTGTAAAGTACGAAATATATATTTTCCTGGTCCTAATCCTATAATACTAAGTTTACCTTTTTTATTATTAAGCCAATTGAATAATTTACACATAATTACATAATAATTTATTAATTAAGGTTATGTGCTAAATTTTACATCCAGGTACTAAAATAATTGAAAAATAAGGTGCAATATCATCAATTTTATCAATTAATTTTTTTGATATTGCTTTATCCATTGTTGCATTTTCAACATAAATTGCCTTATTAATAAGACCGGTAGCTTTAAGAGACTTACGAATATTATATAAATTATTACCTATTTTCATAATTACAGCTGCTTCGCAATTAAAAAGCTTTTTTTTCATTGTTATTTCATCAAGTGTTCCAGGTAAAATACTAAGTATATCATCACCTTGACAAATAGGTATCATAACATCTGACCATGCACCTGACATACCTGTTATTCCTGGAATAACTTTGGTTTTAAATCGATGTGCTAATCGAATATGTAAATGCATATAAGAACCAAAAAATAATGGATCTCCTTCAGATAGGACAACCACATTTCTGCCAGCCATTAAATGTTTGGCAATAATTTCTGCCTTTATATCGTAAAAATTAGAAATAATCCGTCTATAATTAGGATGATGTCTATTAATTTCAATTGTTAATGGATATTCAAATGGTACTTCAATCAAAGCTGATGGCAAATTTTCTGCTACAATATCACGTGCATAACTGCGATTACCTGATTTAGAAAAAAAACATAATATATCTGCTTTTTGTAGTGCCTTAACCGCTTTAAATGTAAGAAGTTCTGGATCACCAGGACCCACACCTACACCCATTAATATTCCTAATTTCATAAATTTTTGATGGACAATGCATTAATTATGCTAGCGGCAATCGCACTACCACCCATGCGGCCACGTACAATAACATAAGGAATATTAAATAAATTATTAGCAAGAGCCTCTTTGGATTCTATTGCTCCCACAAAACCTACAGGTGTGCCAATAATAGCATACGGATGAGCCCATCCATCATTAATTAATTCTAATAAATGAAATAGTGCTGTTGGTGCATTACCAATGACTACTATTGATCTATATATTTTTTTTTTCCATAAATATATAGATGCAGCAGACCTGGTATTAATAATACTTTTTGATAAATATTTTACATTATGATCATTTAATGTACAAATTACCTTATTATTTGATAACCTATTACGTATAATCCCGAGACTTACCATTTCAGTATCGCATAAAATATGTGCCCCATTAATAATAGCTTTATATGCAATATTTGAAAAATCGTAACCAAATTCAATATTATCAACTATTTCTATAATACCACAGGCATGAATCATACGAATAACTATATCTTGTTCTTTATTATCAAATTTATTAATATTAGTTTCTTTACTAATAATATAAAAAGAATTTGCATAAATATTTGGGCTATTGCGCTCATATTTATAATGTGGTATTATTGTCATATTAATTTAATTAAAAATATCTAATTTGTATTAATATAATTTTCAAAATTATCGTAAAGTATTGTTGATATAATGCGATATAATACATCGCAATCAATCTCTTTATATTTAATTATACGTTCTTTACTAATATAATATGCTAAAATTTGTAAAATATGGTTAATTGACATTACTATTTTACTAAATTTAATAATTATCATGTATTTTAAATTTTTCATTCCTTCAAATACAACGGCTAAAGTAAATTGATATAAATAATAAAAATTTTCATAATAAATTATATTTAAATCTATTAATGATGGTCTAGAACAAAACTTTGAGCAACCAGATAAAAAAATATTTATAGATGAATCAAATATTGACATTACTGAAATCATATATTTAGCTAAATTACGACTGGTAAAAACAGCTTGTTTACATCTCGGATATCCAATACAAGGATGAATATGTAAACATACATCTTTGTTATAAATAATATCATATATTTTGCATTTTTTTAATATCCCCTGTAATATTATAGGTAATCCTATTATCATTATTTTTTTTTCTGGTAATGGAAGCAATGTAATACATTGATATGTTTTTGCTAACATTGATAGGTTTTTAGCACAAATATGTCCAAATTTTGTAGATATTATCAATATTGAATAGTTATAATATATTCTATGCAAACCAGGGTCAAGTACTATATTATGTACTGCTATGCTATTAAATATTAGCATAGGAATATTATAAATTATTTTTTTGAATTTTTTAATACCTAATTCAGATAATTTTTTTAATAATTTTATAATAATATAATGTACTTCCCATATTCCACAATTACCTAACCAGTGAGTATAATAAAAATTTCCATATAATCCAATGTAAATGTTATCTTTTATTAATATTAAACGAATATAACTTTGAATTAATTTATAATCAAAACCACCTATTTTATCTATTATTATGGTACATTTTGATAATCGTAATGAAAAATTTTTATTATTAATTAATTTTTGTATTTTATAAAATACTGTTAATAAATTATTTTTTTTTTCATTAATTAAAATTAATGGATTTAATACTATAGGTAAAATACTATTATAATAATTTTGTATTAAATTAAGAATTGCAATTATTTTTCTAATATAAACTTTTAAAATTCCCCTGCATTGTATATTACCCCTTTGGGTTATTTCAATAATTCCATTACCTAAATGTAAACTTGTAATAGCTATATTATTAATTGCTTTACTATTAATTTGATATAATAAAGGAAATAACCTAATTATATAACCATCACCAGTTAACATAGGAAAATTTAATTGGGGACATGCTTTTCTACGGCGATCAATAAACATTATATTTATAAAAAATAATTTTTATTGTGTATTAATATTAAATATTATTTTAATTAAAATATTAAATGCTATAATTTTATGAAAATAACTTATTATGTATATCCAGGATTCTTATGGCTGTTTTTACTCAATTGAGCTACGATCAAGTAGCTGTATTTATTAAACGCTTCGATGTTGGTAAACTAATTCAAATTAAAAATGTACAACTCGGCACTGAAAACTCGACATTCTTTATAAATACTGAACAACAGCAGTTAGTATTAACGCTCTTTGAACAATGTGAATACGATGAATTGCCCTTTTTTATCGAATTACTTGACTTTTTATCATTACATAAGCTTCCAGTAAAAGGGCCTTTATATGATATAAGTAGTATTGCACTTAAAAGATTAGCTGGCCGTCCAGCACTTTTATTTCACAGGTTAGCAGGAATACATCCTAATAAACCTACATCTGGTCAATGTTCGGCTATTGGAGAAACACTTGGTAAATTACATTTTATATCACAAAAATATAAAGTAGCAAGACCTAACCCTAGAGATCTTTTATGGATAAAAGCACATCATTATAAGGTTTTGGAATATTTAAGGCCAGACGATAAAAAATTAATGATAAATCAAGTTTACTCATTGGAAAAACATATTGGATATGAAAATAATTTGCCTAAAGGAGCATTACATGGTGATTTATTTAGAGACAATACACTAGTTAACGGAAATATTATTTGTGGATTAATTGATTTTTATAATGGTTGTACAGGTGATTTATTATTTGATTTTGCTATTTTAATTAATGATTGGTGTAGTGACGAAAATGGAAATATTATTGAATCACGTTATAGTAATGTAATTAATAATTATGTAACTTATAGGCCTTTTACAGAACTTGAAAAAATTGCTTTGCCTTATATGTTACGTCTAACTGCATTACGCTATTGGATTTCTCGTCTTTTAGTAAGATATGTTTCTCCTATAGCAAATCCTAAAGACCCAAACCAATATAGAAATATTCTACATTCACGATGTATACAAGGTTGTCCACCAATTCATAAAAATTAATTTATTTAATGAATAAATATTTTACTATGTGCATAGTTTTTGTAAAAAAACTTAAGATTGTTATGAAGATGTACTACTTTACCTATAATAATAATAGTAGGAGATATTACATTAAATCCAGCAATTGTTTTATAAAAATTATTAATTGTTCCAATATGGACAATTTGTTGTGCTGTTGTACCTTGTTCAATAAGCGCTATAGGTGTATTTTGGGACATACCATATAATATTAATTGTGTACAAATAGTATAAATATTACTAAATCCCATATAGAATACTAGTGTTTGCTGTTCAGAAATAAGTTTATACCAATCAATACTATCATTTTTTAAATTACCATTAATAAATAGCACAGATTTAGCATAATCACGATGCGTAAGTGCTATACCAGTATAGGCAGCTACACCAATAGCAGCAGTAATACCAGGAATTACATCAAATGAAATTCCCTGTATAACAAGGTTTTCTAATTCTTCTCCTCCTCTACCAAATATAAAAGAATCACCACCTTTTAAACGTACAACATAATATCCTGCTTTTGCCCAATTTACTATTGTTTTATTAATATTTTCTTGAGAAATACTATGTTGGGAACAAGATTTGCCAACATAAATTTTTTTGGCTTCAAAATTTACCAATGCTAATATTTCAGAACTTACAAGTCGATCATAAATAAGTATTTCAGCTTTATAAATATGTTCAAGTGCTTTAATAGTTAAAAGTCCTGGATCTCCAGGTCCAGCACCAATTAAACTCACATGTCCATGTCGTAAAACATTAAATTGCACTTTTGCTTTAGTTTTAAAAAATATATTTTTGATTGAAGAAAAAACAGGATAAGCAGTAGAAAAAAATATAATACCAGCTTTAATTGCTATACTGGACCAATATAAATCTTCATTTATGTTACCTGTAGCTATTAACCATAACTGACCTAAATTAATAATATTAGGTGGTAAATTAGTTAATTCCCATCTTTCTCTTTCAATAATTAATAAAAGTGCTGGTATTACATATTTATAATGTAAACAGATACGTATACATTTACAAGCAAAATGGTTGGCTAAAGCAAGCGCATGGTAACCACCACCAATTAAATGATTATCTAAAAATCGTGCTTTATATTCAATTTTAATAATATCCATATAACTATAGCTATTAACACATGGTTAATTAATACGATCAATATTGTTCATATATTTACGTAAAATATTAGGAATTGTAATTGAACCATCTTCATTTTGATAATTTTCCATAATAGCTACCAGACACCTGCCTACAGCAATACCAGAACCATTAAGTGTATGTACGAAAACTGGGTTTTTTCTGTTTTTTCTAATTAATCGCGCTTTTATCCTACGTGCTTGGAAAGCTTCGCAGTTAGAAATAGAAGAAACTTCATAATATTGATTTTGACTTGGTATCCATACTTCTAAATCATAAGTTTTTGCTGCACTGAAACTCATATCATTAGTGCATAATATAACTACTCTATAAGGTAATTCTAATAATTTAAGAATTACTTCTGCATGAATTCGCATTTCTTCAAGGGCGTTATAGGAGTTTTCTGGTTCAACAATTTGTACAATTTCTATTTTATCAAATTGATGTTGTCTAATTAAACCACGAATATTGTTTCCATATGATCCAGCTTCACGACGAAAACACGGTGTATGTGCAGTAAGTTTAATAGGTAAATTAGTATTCTCAATTATTTTATTGCGAACTATATTAATTAAAGGAACCTCTGCTGTTGGAATTAAGTAATAACCTTGGTCATTATCAATAGCAAAAAGATCATTCCCAAATTTGGGTAATTGTCCAGTACCAATTAAAGAATTACTATTAACTATATATGGAACATATATTTCTTCATATCCATGATCCATAGTTTGTTTATCAAGCATAAATTGAGTTAGTGCACGATGTAGTTTAGCCAAATTATTTCGCAGAATTACAAAACGTGACCCTGTAATTTTAGAGGCAATTTTAAAATCAAGCTTACCATTTAAATTTCCAATATCAATATGATTACGCAATTTAAAATTAAATACACGAGGTATACCAACACGAATTATTTCAACATTATCTATTTTATTTTTTCCAATGGGTACAGTATTATGGGGAATATTAGGAAAATAAATTACAATTTCATTAAATTCATTATTTAAATCATTTAATTTTTTATTTAAAAATTTAATACGTTTATTTATAATCTTTAATATATAAATTTTAATATATTTTAAATTTTTTGATTTATTAATATTTAATTCTTCAATATAAGCATATAACTTTTTACGTAATGCTTCTATTTGTCGTAAACGTTTTATATCTAATGAAAAACCTCTCTTAGTAAATAGAATAGCAGCAACATTATCTAAGTTACTACGTAATAATTTATTATCTAGCATATATCATTATCCATATAATTATTAAATTCATATTAATAAAAATATAATTTTATAAATTAATTTAATATGGAAAATTTTATCAATATTCGCCATAAAAAATCAATGCACAAACTAAAAAAACATATTGATGCTAAAATAAACTTTTCTACTATTGATCGAGGATTAATTTTATCATTTACTGGTAATGGAAAAGGTAAAACAACAGCTGCATGGGGGACAGTAACACGTGCATTAGGATATGGATATAATGTAGGTATAGTTCAATTTATAAAAGGTAGTTTGGAATGTGGTGAATATAAAAAACTTAAAAACGATACACAATTAGAAGTAAAAACAATGTCAACAAATTTTACTTGGGAAACACAAAATTACGATGCTGATCGTTATGCTTGTGAATTTACTTGGAATTATGCTAAAAATATGCTAATAAATTCCTCAATTTATTTATTAGTATTAGACGAAATAAGCTATATGATTAAATTTGGATATTTAAATGTTAATAATGTAAAAACAGCTATTATTAATCGTCCACCAGAACAAAGTGTCATAATCACTGGAAGAAATATACATAGTAAACTATTAGAAATATCAGATATAATTACTGATATGCATGAAATACGACATGCTTTCAATAATAGATTAAAAGCACGTAAGGGTATAGATTATTAATATAAACTACAATCTTCCCATGTATGGCCACTATTATGAATCATTGTAATTGATGAATTAGGACCCCATGATCCTGCAGAATAATATTCTGGTTGTGAAATACATTTTTTTAATCCATAAATAATTTTATCAATCCAACGCCAAGAATATTCAACTTCATCACGGCGAACAAATAAATACTGGTTTCCTTTTATTATTTCAAGAAAAAGATTTTCATAAGCATCGGGGATTCTATTATATTTTGAATTAAAGTCAATGTTCATATACCCACACCAATTTATTCCTTTTTCACTAAAAAGACTATCTTTATTTATTATTTCTAATGATATACCTTCATTGGGTTGTAGTCTAATTATAAGTTTATTTGAATATAATTTTCCATTGGTATTAAAAACTTCGTATGCTTTTTTACGAAAATGAATAACAATTTGAGATAACTTTTTAGGCATACGTTTACCTGTTCTTAAATAAAAAGGTACACCTGCCCATCGACAATTTAAAATTTCTGTTTTTAAAGCAACAAATGTTTCAGTTTTAGAAAAAATATTAGCTTCTTTTTCTTCATTATATCCAGGGACTTTTTTATTTTCACAAATTCCATTAGTATATTGACCATATACTACGTTGCTAAATAAAAGTTTACCTTCAATAGTACGCAGTGCTTTAAGTACTTTAACTTTTTCATCACGTATACTATTAGCATCAATAGTCCTGGGTGGTTCCATAGTAATGATACATAATAATTGCATTATATGATTTTGTACCATATCTCGTAATTGTCCTGCGTGATCAAAATAACTCCATCTTCCTTCAATACCCACAGATTCGGCTACAGTAATTTCAACGTGAGAAATATATTTTCGATTCCATTGATTATAAAATACTGGATTAGCAAAACGCAGAGCTAAAATATTTTGTACTGTATATTTGCCCAAATAATGGTCAATACGATATATATTTTTTTCTTCAAAAAATTTACCTATTATATTATTTATTTTTATAGATGTTTCAAAATTAGAACCAATTGGTTTTTCAACAACCACCCTACTATCTTTTTTAATACAACCACTAACATTTAGATTATCACATATAATACCAAATAAATTTGAAGGAACAGAAAGATAAATAATATTAGGTAATTCATCTCTTTCTTTAATCCATATATATATTTTTTTATAATAAAAAAAATTTAAAAAATCAATTTCAATATAAAAAAATTTATTTATAAATTTTGTAATGTATTTATCATAAATATATTTTTTTTCAACATATTTTTTTAAAGAATCAATTATTTTAATTTTGAAAATATCAATAAACATTTCTTTACGGGCAAGACATAAAATACGTGTATTATCTGCTAATAAACATTCCAGATCCAGATGATATAACGCTGGATAAATTTTACGCAAAGCAAGATCACCCATTGCACCAAATAATAATAAATTAATTGCTGAAAATTTAGACATATATATTCCTAATATTATTTTTTAATCGGACTATAAATATATGCCATATTTTTATATTAAAAAAACAGATATAATGCCTTTAGTATGGCTTAGTTGTAGTTTAGCTGCATTAGCAGGTTTATTATTTGGTATGGATATTGGTTTAATTTCAGGCGCTTTACGTTTTATTACAATTGAATTTAATTTAACACCATCAATTGAAGGATGGATAGTAGGGTCTATGATGTTCGGAGCTGCTATTGGTGCTATTATAGCAAGTTCAATATCTAGTAATTTTGGACGTAAAAATGCATTATTGCTTAGTGCATTGCTTTTTTTTTTAGGTTCATTAGTTGCTGTCTTGGCTGTTAATATTAACATAGTAATAATTGCTCGTATAATATTAGGTTTAGCTGTGGGAGTAGCTTCATTTACAACACCAATTTATTTATCAGAAATAGCACCAGAATGTATTAGAGGTACAATGATTTCATTATATCAACTAATGGTTACTATAGGTATTTTAATAGCTTTTATATCAAATTTAATATTTAGTTATATAAAAAGCTGGAGATGTATGTTTGGTGTTTTAATGGTTCCTGCAATAATATTATTTATTGGAGTACTCATAGTGCCTAATAGTCCACGTTGGTTGATAAATCAAAATAGATTACTTGAAGCACGTAAAATTCTTTGGAAAATTCGTTCTAGTAAAAATGAAATAGAATATGAAATAAAAGAAATAAAAGAATGTATTTCATCAAACTCTAAAACAAATGGTTTTAACTTTTTTAAAAGTAACTATAATTTTCGTAGATCAGTTTTTCTAGGTATAACACTACAAATCGTACAACAATTTACTGGTATTAATATTATGATGTATTTTGCACCGCATATTTTTGAACTTACTGGATTTAATGATACAGCAGCTCAGCTATGGAGTACTGCTATAATTGGATTAGTTAATTTACTAGCCACATTTATTGCAATTGCTTTTGTAGATAGTATTGGTCGTAAGGCTCTTCTTTATACCAGTTTTTCAATTATGTCACTTGGGATGGCTATATTAGGAGTTAGTCTTCATATTGGTGCCAAAAATAATGAATTTGTTAAATATACTTCTATGGCTTCATTAGTAATATTTGTCGTAGGTTTTGCTATGGCTGCTGGACCTATAATATGGACATTATGTGCTGAAATTCAACCAATAAATGGTAGAGATTTTGGAATTAGTTGTTCAACAATTGCTAATTGGCTTACTAATATGTTGATTGGAACTTTTTTCTTATCTATATTAAATAATATAGGTGGTGATATAACTTTCAGTATATTAGCTATATTTAACATTTTATTTATTATATTTACAAGGTTTTTTGTACCTGAAACTATTGGGGTTTCACTAGAACAAATAGAAAAAAATTTAATGAGTGGTAAAGACTTACGTAAATTAGGAAATAAAACTTAGTATTAAATTCTGATATTATTTTAATTATTAAATATAACACCATGTTTCATTATTGGTGGATTATTAAGTAAATTAATAAGTTTATTTAAAATTAATTTATCATAAATTGTTAATCTATCTAACATACGTTTATGTTGCAGCCAATTTTTAACTAAATAAATTTCTTTCCATATTTCTTTCTTTTTAATATCTCTATAAATATACCAAATATAAGCCCCATTTCTTAATCGCAATTTACGTATTAGCTGCACTGTATTTATAAATTCTAGTATATCTTTATCTTTAATTTGGTATTCTATTGAAACAATTATTGATCCCCCACGCTCATGATTAAAAATAAAACTTGGTTTATAAAAATCTATATATGCATCATCATTTCTACAAAACTTATTAGAAGAAAATTCTGGTAATTGTGTATTAATAAGCATTATTGATATTAAAATTAATAATATTCCTGATAATATAAATGTACAATTAATATCTATTATATCAGCTAACCTACCCCAAAGCAATGACCCGAATGCTATTCCAGCATAGAGTGCTGTTTGATATAAGGCTAAAGCTCTCGCTTTTATCCAATAAGGTATTAATATATGAATAGATGAATTACAACTTGCTATAACTGCCATCCAAAAAATACCAATTAAAATAATTATAATAAATAATAAACATATATTATTATAATATCCAATTGTTAATAATATTAAACTTATTATTAATGATGAAAAACTTATAAGACCACTTACACCCATTAATTTACGTAATTTATAAACAAATATACTTCCTAATATAGCACCTAAACCTAAAGCACCAAGCATATAACCATAAACATTGTTATTATGGTGATGTGCAATTAAAGGCAACAGTGCAAAAATTGTACTAGCAGAGAAACTAAAATAAAAAGAACGTATCATTATGTAACGAATTACACTAGAATGCTTAATAAATTTTAACGCTGTAATAATTCCTTCAAAAATACGTTCAGGTTCTACGTTATTTTTATTAATATCACGTCGCCATTGCCATAATGAAAAAATAATACCTATATAACAAAAAAAATTAAATAAAAAAACGTAAGATGGTCCTATGTAATTGATCATAATACCACCTAAAGCTGGACCTATGGCACGCGCTACATTATAATTAACTCCATTAAGTAATACTGCATAACTCAATTTAGATGGGGGAACTTGTTCATTAACAGCAGATTGCCAAGCAGGCACTGTAAAAGATGCCCCCATAGATACACCTAGTATTGAAACAAGTAAAAAATATGGTGTAATACAGTTTAAAAAAGACATTATTGTAATTAATATATTAACTAGACATTCTATAGTAATGCTAATTAACATTAAATTACGTCTATCGTAATTATCTGCTAATACTCCAGAAATAATAGAAAAAATTACTAATGGCATAGCTGTTGAAACTTGAATCATAGCAACTATAAATGGACTAGCATGATATGTTGTTACAATCCATGCTGACGCTACTGATTGAGCCCACATACCAATATTAGCAAATAAATTTGCAATCCAAATTATAAAAAAATATTTATAATTAAAAGGAGTAAGTAATTTAGTTTTATTAATTAATTTAAATATTTTATAATACATATATTTAAATTAATAAAATTTAAGGATTAATTTAAATGAAAAATCAAATTAACTGGAATAGTTTAGGGTTCAGTTACATTAAAACTGACTGGCGTTATATTTCTTATTATAAAAATAATAAGTGGGATGATGGAAAATTAATAGAAGATAATAAATTATATATTAGTGAAGGATCAACTGCTTTACATTATGCACAACAGTGTTTTGAAGGGCTAAAAGCCTATCGTTGCCGAGATGGATCTATTAATTTATTTCGTCCAGATCAAAATGCTATTCGCATGCAGCGAAGCTGCTCTAGATTATTAATGCCTAAAATTAATTGTAAAAAATTCATTGAAGCATGTAAGCAAATAGTAATAGCTAATGAGCACTATATTCCACCTTATGGAACTAGAGGGGCTTTATATTTACGTCCTTATATTATTGGGGTAGGAGATAATATTGGTATACGTTCTGCACCTGAATTTATATTTTCTGTATTTTGTGTACCAGTAGGTTCTTATTTTAAAAGTGGGCTGACACCTACTAATTTTATTGTTTCTGAATATGACAGAGCTGCTACTAATGGAACTGGTGCTTTTAAGGTTGGTGGGAATTATGCTAATAGTTTATTACCAGGAGAAAAGGCTAAAATATCAAATTTTGGAGATTGTATTTATCTAGATCCTAAAACTCATACTAAAATTGAAGAAGTGGGATCAGCTAACTTTTTTGCTATAAATTATGATAATTGCTTTGTTACTCCTAAATCACCATCAATATTACCAAGTATTACTAAATATTCACTATTATATATAGCAAAAGAGCGTTTGCATTTAAAAGTCGAAGAATGTGATATTTACATTAATAAACTTAACTATTACAAAGAAGCAGGGGCTTGTGGTACGGCAGCAGTAATTACCCCAATAGGAGGAATAAAAACAGGAAATATTTTTCATATTTTCTATAGTGAAACAGAAGTTGGTCCAATAACAAAGCGACTTTACAAAGAGCTTTGTGGAATACAATATGGAGATATTGAAGCACCAAAAGACTGGATAATAAAAGTAAAATAATTTTTATAATAAATATTATTTATATATTATTTTTTATCAAATTATATAATAAATTTTCAGAAATGTTAACATCAATAATAGCATTACCTATTTTTTTAAGTAATATAACCCGTAATTTATTACCATATAACACTTTTTTATCAATTCGCATAATATAAATAAATTTATTAGTCATCATACCTAAAGGTGGATAAATAGGTAAACCAGCACTAATTATTATATCATAAATACGATTTATATCAGCATCAGAAATAATACCACGTGCATGTGATATTTTAGCAGACATTATCATACCAACTGAAATAGCTTCACCATGTAACCAATTACCATATCCTTGATCATTTTCAATTGCATGACCAAAAGTATGTCCAAAATTTAATAGAGCTCTTTTTCCTTTTTCAGTTTCATCTTCTGAAATTATCTTCGATTTAATAGTACAACTTTTTAAAATAATATAATTTAATTCATATAAATTTAGTGCTCTTATATGTTGCATATTAATTTCAAGCCAATTAAAAAATGCTATGTCATGTATTAAACCATACTTTATAACTTCAGCAATTCCAGCAGATATATCGCGATGTGATAATGTATTGAGTGTTTGTGTATCAATAATCACTAATGATGGTTGCCAAAAAGCACCAATCATATTTTTACCTAAAAAATGGTTAACACCAGTTTTTCCTCCTACAGATGAATCAACCTGTGCAAGTAAAGTAGTAGGCATTTGAATAAATGTAATACCACGCTGATAACTAGCAGCAGCAAAGCCAGATATATCTCCTATTACTCCCCCACCTAGTGCAATAATTGTAGAACTCCTATTAAATTTATAAATTAAAAGTATAGACCAAATTTTTTCTACTGTTGCTATATGTTTTGTACTTTCACCTTCTTGTAAAATTAATTCATATACATCAAATTCACGTAGCTGATTTTTAAGACGCTCTAAATAATAATAAGCAATTAATTTATTAGTAACGATAAGTACTTTATCACCTGAAATATAAGGAGTATAAATATAACCTTTATATATTAAGTCCGGCCCAATGTAAATTGGGTAACTACGATTACCAAGCTCTACCATAATATTTTTTTGCATAAATAAAATATATCCTTTAATAAAGCTTTAATTTTTCATTTTTATAAATAAAAAGGTTATTATTTATATTGTTAACAACTGTGTATAAGTTAAATTCAGTACTAACAATTATATATGCATTAGCACTGTAAATTTTTTCACGAATTAAGTATAGTTCTTGAAGCTTTTTTTTTGGATTTTTACATTGTAAAAGTGGTCGGTTATTAGTATTATTATGAATACGTTTAAATTGTAATTCAACAGATACTGACAAAAAAATTACTATACCTTTACGTAATAAAATTATATTATCATGATGCGTAATAGTTCCTCCTCCTGTTGCTATAATAACACCTTTTTTATTGGAAATAAATTTTATTACTTGTGCTTCTCTAAATCTAAAGCATTCTTCTCCTTCTACATTGAAAATAAATTTAATATCAAATCCACAACGTTGTTCAATTTCATTATCACTATCATAAAATGGAATTTGTAAATCAATTTTTATTAATTTACCTATAGTACTTTTTCCACTCCCCATAGGACCAATTAAAAAAATATTTTTAAAATTAAACATTAGTAAATAACCAATTTATTAATATTTAAATTTTTTATTAAATCGTTCAATTCTACCACCAATATTAGCTTTTTTATTTTTTCCAGTATAAAATGAATGACATTGTGAACAAACATCAATATAAATTTTTTTAGTAGTACTTACTTTGAATTTAGCACTACATGAACATATAGCAGTTACAATTTTATAATTAGGGTGAATTAATGCTTTCATAAATTATATCTTAAATTTATAATTAACTATATACATTTTTTAGGTTTTATATTTATGAATATATTGAAAAAACTATATTTTATATTAGAAGAACGTCGTTATGCTGCACCTGAAATTTCCTATGTAGGAAATCTACATTGTAAAGGTATAAATAAAATTTTAGAAAAAATAGGAGAAGAAACTACAGAATTAATTATTGCAGCTAAAGATATTAGTATAAATAAAAAAGAAGAAAATAAAACTAAAGTAGAAATAATAAAAGAAACAGCAGATCTTTGGTTTCATTCTCTAGTAATGTTATCTCATTTTTATATATCACATCAAGAAGTACTTGATGAACTAGCTAAGCGTTTAGGTATATCAGGTCTAGAAGAAAAAGCATCTAGAGTATGTTTAAATTTTGCTAAATAATTAACTTTTTTAAATTACAATTATCAGATACAAAAATAAAATTGATTCCTATAATTGCTATTAATTCATTTATTATAAATAAAAGCATAATTGAATTACGTTCCCAAATAGGGATATTTGCAAATTGTAAAATTTTTTTTATATTACGTTTATGACCATTTATAAAAAAAAATTCACTACATTTTATGTGTATAATAGTTAATAACGATAAATCCATTTTTTTTAAAAATGAAGATTGTAATTTAATTAAATTTATATAAAAAATTGATAATGATTTTTTTTTTGTATACAATATAAAAAAAATTCTTCGCCAACAACGTGCTTCTACATTTTCCCATCTAATACAAAACATTGATCCATTAGTTTTTTTAATTTGATTAATTAATGTATCCAATCTTTTTTTAGGGGGCATAGGAAATTTTAAACATAATAAACAATAACGAATTAACAATTTTAACCTAGCATTTTCAATAATAATAATTTTATCTATTGGAATTATTGAATGATTATTACTAATTGCCTGCAGCATATCTTTAGCAAAACAATTCAATAAATTATCTGATTCTTTTAAATAATCAACACATAATGCTAACGATTCTATTGCATCAGGCCACCGTATTTTAATATATGGTATAATATTATGTCTAACATAATTACGATCAAAATTAATATATAAATTGCTAATATCATCAATCCAATTTAAATTATATTTTAATGCATAAGCATTTATAACTTCACCTGTAACTCCTAGTAAAGGACGCATAAGTTTGCCCTTCCCCAGCGATCTTATATGCGGAATTCCTGTTAAACCTTTTACTCCAGCTCTACGCATTAACCTCATAATAAATGTTTCTGATTGATCATCTCTATGGTGTGCTAACCAAATTACATCATTTTTATTTAAATGCTTATAAAAAAAATAATAGCGTGCTTCTCTAGCAATATTTTCATTAAATTTATGAAGATGTAAGTGTTCTACAAATAAAGGTACATTAAATTTTGCACATAATGTATGGCAAAAGTTTTCAAATTTAGCAGCATCTTTATGAAAATGGTGGTTTATATGAATAGCATAAATTTTTGGCAATATCATAGATAATGATAAAATTTCACGTAGTCTATTAATTACCTTAATAGCTATATATAAAAGACATACACTATCGCGGCCGCCAGATAAAGCAATCCATAATATTTTAGGAGTCCCCAGTAATTGCAAAATTTTTTCAATAAAAATTTTTGATTCTAGTATAATGTATAACGGATTATTTTTCATATGTTATAAATTTTAGTTTAAATAACATATATTTATAAAATTATTACCTATAAGTTTTTTTAAATTAATTATTAATTCATCATAAGGGTTAAATTTACAATATTGATATAAATAAAATAATCCACGAATTTTATAACTTTTATATTTTATTTTTATTGGCAAACCATGCTTATCTATATATTTATTTAATATTTTTATTATTTTATTAAAAATTAGATAATTTTTTTTTGTACCATCTATTTGAATTTCAATAAATTTAGCAAAACGTTTTCTTGCTTCAAATATTGAAAAAATTTCTATTACTCTTATGCGTAATTTATATGAATATTCGTCTAAATAAACCCCACCTTTTACAATAAATATATTATCGTAAATATTATGATTATCTAATTTCCCAAATATTGTCGTTTCTATAAAACCAGTATTATCATTTAAGGTTATTATTGTAATTGTATTTCCATATTTTAATTTTATATTACGTATATCCGTAATAACACCAGCAATTATTTGTAATTTATATGATAATTTAATATTATTAATATCATTATTAACAATATATTTAAGTTCATATTTATATTCATCAATAGGATGACCGCTTATATATAAACCTAATGTTTGTTTTTCATAATAAAGTTTTTCAGAATGTGTCCAATTATGGGCACTTGCATAATAATTATAAATTTTATTTTCAATATTCAGTCCAAACATGTCATCAATACAAAGTAATTTATTACTTTGTAAAGCATAATCAATATTAGCATATAATATAGCGCGTGAAGGCCCTAATTTATCTAATGCTCCAGATTTAATTAATACTTCTAATGTTCTTTTATTAAGACGCTTACGATCAATTCGCTGACATAAATCAAATAAATTATGAAAATTACCAAATTTTTCTCTAGCATTTATAATTGCTTCTATTGAGCTTTTACCAATCCCCCGAATTGCACCTAGTCCATAAAGCACAGTTCCATTATCGTTAACACTAAATTTATAATTTCCTGTATTTATATCTGGGGGACTTATATTTAGTCGCATTCTACGACAGTCATGTATCAATAAAACCACTTTTTTAATATCATTCATTTCACTAGAAATTACTGCGGACATAAATTGACTAGGATAATGCGTTTTAAGCCAAGCAGTTTGATACGAAAGTATAGCATAAGCTGATGAATGTGATTTATTAAATCCATATCCAGCAAACTTTTCTAATAAATCAAATATATTAACAGCTAAATCTTTTTTTATACCTTTTTTTATACAACCATATATAAATTCCCCCCGTTGATTTGCCATTTCTTGTGTGTTTTTTTTTCCAATAGCCTGTCGTAAAATATCAGATTGTCCTAAAGTATATCCAGCTAATAATTGTGCAATTTGCATAACTTGTTCTTGATATAGTATAATTCCATATGTTGATTGCAAAACCGGTTTTAAGCATATGTGTTGATATTTGGGATGAGGATAAAAAATCTTTGCATTACCATGTTTACGATTAATAAAATCATCAACCATACCAGATTGTAATGGTCCAGGACGAAATAATGCTATTAAAGCAATAATATCTTCAATTGAAGATGGTTTTAAACGTCTAATTAGCTTCTTCATTCCTATAGATTCTAATTGAAAAATAGCTGTTGTTTCACCACTTTTAAGCATATTGAAAGTTTTTTTATCATCTAGTGGAATCTTATCAATATTTATACACATTTGTGGAAATTTAACATTTATCATTTTAATTGCCCAATCAATTACTGTAAGTGTACGAAGACCTAGAAAATCAAATTTAACTAACCCAACTTCTTCTATATCATTTTTATCAAACTGAACAACTAATCCATTACCATTGTGATCACAAAATAATGGAGCAAAATCTGTTAATTCACTAGGTGAAATAACTACACCACCTGCATGTTTACTTATTCCACGCGTAAGTCCTTCTAAATTACACGCTATTTCCCAAATTTCGCGAGCTTCTTCATTATTTTTTAGAAATTTTCGAAGTGCTATAACTTTATTATATGCTTTATATAGTGTAATGCCAAATTCATATGGAATAAGCTTAGAAAGCTTATCTCCTAAAGAATAATGTTTTCCTTGAACACGTACTACATCACGTAGTACTGCTTTAGCAGCCATTGTATTGAAAGTAATAATTTGAGCAACTGAATTTAGACCATAAATATTTGTTACGTAATCAATTACTTTATCACGGTTATCCATACAAAAATCTACATCAAAATCTGGAAGTGAAATACGTTCAGGATTAAGAAACCGCTCGAATAATAGATCATATTCTAATGGATTTATATTAGTTATTTCTATAGCGTAAGCTACTAAAGAACCAGCACCTGAACCTCTACCTGGTCCTACTATAATTTTATTTTTTTTAGCCCATCGTACAAAATCCATTACAATTATAAAATAACTTGTAAAACCCATTTTATTAATAATTTTAAGTTCCCAATTAAGTCTTTCATAATATTTATGCTTTTCAATAATAAAATTTTTATTATAATCATTTTTACTAAATAAATATACCAAACGTTTTTCTAAACCGTAATTAGATATTTTATATAAAAAAGCTTCTGTATTTGTTTTTAATCTTAACTGGGGTAAAAAATATTTACCTAACCGTAAATTAACAGTACATCTAGTAGCAATCATAATAGTATTTTCTAAAGCTTCGGGAATATCATTGAATAGGTCATACATTTCTGCTGTAGATTTAAAATACTGTTCTTCACTATAACGTTTTTCACGTTTTAAATCAGTAAGTATGCTACATTCACTAATAGAAACACGGTTTTCATGAATAAAAAAATCACTACGTTTCATGAAACGTACATCATTTGTTGCTACTACAGGTATATTAGTTTCCATTGCTAATGATACAGATAGATGTAAACACTCTTCATCATACGGTCTTCCAGTACGATGTATTTCTAAATAAAAACGATCTTTAAATAAATGATTCCAATCATTCAATAATTCCCTAGCAGCTTTTTTTTTTCCTAAAAGCATTAATCTTCCTATTTCTCCTTCTCGTGCCCCAGAAAGTGCAATCAACCCTTCAGAAGATTCAAAAATCCATTTTTTTTTTAAAATAGCTTTATTATTAAATTGACCTTCTTTCCAACCACGTGAAATTAATTTTATTAAATTACGATAACCGGTTTCGTTTATTGCAATAAGAGTAATACGATAAGGATGTACTTTATCTTGATTGTTTTGTATCCATATATCACTACCAATTATTGGTTTAATACCCATATTTTGAGCATATTTATAATATTTTATTAAACAAAATAAATTATTTTCATCAGTAACACAAATAGCAGGTATCCCCATATCTTTAGCATGTTTTATAAGTGATTTAATTCGTACTAAACCATCTACTAAAGAATATTCAGTATGTACTCTAAGGTGAATAAAAGATGGCATTAAATGATCACTTATAATATTTTATTTATATTTTCATTATATCAATTTCTTTTTTATCAATAATTTTTTTAATATCATCTATATATTTATTTGTTAAATCTTGCAAAATAGATTCAGCTTTTATTGCTTTATCTTCACTAATTTTTCTATTTTTTAGTAAGGATTTAACTTCCCCTATTGCATTACGACGTACATTACGTATAGCGATCCTACTTTGCTCTGCTTCAATACGTAATTTACGTACATAATTTTTTCTTGTTTCTTCATTAAGAGGTGGTATTGATATGCGAATCATTGAATCTAAAATAGAAGGATTTAAACCTAAATTAGAACTTAAAATTGATTTCTCAATATTATTAACCATAATATTGTCCCATGGTGTAATAGAAATAGTACGTGCATCTTCGATATTAATATTAGCTAATTTATTTAATGGAATATCTAAACCATAGTACTTTACTTTTATTATATCAAGTATATCGGGATTTGCCCGTGTTGTCCGAAATTTTTTTAAATTATCTTGCAAAGTATCTATAGTTTTTTTCATGCGTATTTCAGCAGATTGTTTAATATTATTTATCACGTTATACTCCATGTTTTTCTCCCAATTCAAATCGAACAAAATTAACTATATCACAACCTACCATTTTAGCATAATCAGCAACTTTTATATCAGGTTTTTTTATAAAAACCTGATTTACTAAACTATTTTCTGATATATATTTTTTAATACGAGCTTGTACAATTTTTTCTGATAAATCAATAGATTTGTAACTAAAAGAAGTTTGTGCTCTAATAATAGACTTTTCGTAATAAATTTTTTCTTTTGAAAATTCTTCAGGAAAAGTAACCATAGGATTCATCGCAACAACATGCATAGAAATATCACGAGCAACATCTTTATTTACACCATTTAATAATACAATTGCACCAATACGAGCATTATTATGTAAATAAACCCCCAGTGTTTGTTTTTCTTTTGATTGTCTTATTATTAATCTACGAACATTAATATTTTCTCCTAATTTTTGTATTAAATTATTACGTTTATATTCTAATTTACCTTGCATCAATACATTAATATCATTACATCTTTTTTCTAAAACATGATTAGCAACATAATTTGTAAAACTAATAAAATCATCACTTCTTGCTACAAAATCAGTTTCAGAATTTATTTCTAGCATAACAGCTATATTATCATATGTTTTTATAAATATAACACCTTCAGATGCAATACGACTAACTTTTTTTTCATATTTTACTTTAGCATTTTTTCTTAAATTATATATTGCAATATCTATGTTACCTTTACTTTCAATTAACGCAGTTTTACATTCCATTATTCCTATACCAGTGCGATCCCTAAGTTTTTTAACTATTGATGCGTTAATATTTATCATATATAATTCACATCCATTATTTAATAATATGTTGTGCTGGTTTTGGTGCTATAGCGTTTGCAATAAATTTAGTATAAATTTTTATTGCATTAAAAGAATCATCATTTCCTGGAATAACATAATTAACACCACTGGGATCTGAATTACTATCAACAACACCTATTACTGGAATATTTAATTTATTAGCTTCTTTTATAGCAATACGTTCATTATTAACGTCAATAACAAATATTGCATTAGGTAAATTTTTCATATTTTTTATACCTCCTACATAAAACTCTAGTTTTTTTTTTTCTCTAGATAATTTTAATATCTCTTTTTTAGTAAGTTTATCAAATGTTCCATCTTTTTCCATTAATTCCAAGTTATTTAAATTTTGAATTGAATTTAAAATAGTTTGATTATTAGTAAGCATACCCCCAATCCACCGATGGTTAACATAAGGTTTATTAACACGGATTGCTTCTTCTTCAATTATTTTACTAGCTACTTGCTTAGTACCAACAAACATAATATTAGTTGAATTAATAAAATTTTTTATATAAAAACTTACTTTATTTAATGCTAATAAAGTTAAATCTAAATTAATAATATGAAGTTTATTGCGTTCTCCAAAAAGATATTTCTTCATTTTAGGATTCCATAAGTTAGTCTTATGACCAAAATGAGCACCTGCTTTTATTAAATCATGCATTTTTATTTCCATAATTTTCCTTTAAATATTTAATTTTAAAAAAGGGATATTACTATGATTATTTCAAAATACACATCTAAATATGATATAGAAGGACTAAAATTTGCTGGTAAATTAGCCGCAAGTATTTTAGAAATGATTCATTCTTATATTAAGCCTAATATTTCTACAGGACAACTAGATCAAATTTGCAAAAAGTTTATAGAAAATGATATACAAGCTATATCAGCAACACTCGGTTATAATGGATATAAGCACTCTACTTGTATTTCTATAAATAACGTTGTGTGTCACGGGGTTCCTAATTTTAATCATAAACTAAAATTAGGTGATATTATTAATATAGACGTTACTATCATAAAAAATGGTTATTATGCTGACACTAGTAAGATGTTCATATTAGGTGAAAATATTATTGGTAAACGTATTTCAAGTGTTACACAAGAGTGCTTATATAAAGCTATAAAAATTATGCGTCCAGGTGTTAAATTATCAGAAATAGGTAGTATTATTCAACAACATGCAGAATATAACGGTTACAGTATTGTACGAAATTACTGTGGTCACGGAATTGGAAAAAATTTTCACGAGCCCCCCCAAGTACTACATTATAATGGTTATAATTTATTTAATGATATTATTCTTACAGAAGGCATGTGTATTACAATTGAACCAATAGTAAATTCTGGAGACTCTGCTACAAAAATACTTAATGATGGTTGGACAGTAGTAACTAAGGATAAGAGTTTATCAGCCCAATGGGAACATACTTTACTTCTTATTTCTGATGGCGTAATTGTAACAACAGCGCGTAAAGAAGAAGATTTATCGTTTATAAAATAGTACAATAGGATTTTATATATGTTAAGTTTTGGACTAGGTATTGGCACTAAAAATAGTAGTGGGCAATTAATTGAAATTTATTATCCTGAACCTATATTAAATCCTAATAAATTATTAACAGATACAATTCAAAAAATACTTAATTTTGATGCTAATAAAGGCAGTATAATATTTTCTCCTAAAGATTGTATTAAAGTAGCAAAAAATTTTTATTCTATTGGAGAAAATAATCAAGCCAAAATAATTGAATATTTTGCTAAAAGCAAACGCCCCATTATTGCAACTTTTATTATAAAAGATATCCCACCTATTAACATTGCAGAAGTATATTTAAAACTTCATTTGATTTCTCATCGTATTGTAAAGCCTAATTCTATAAATCTGAAAAATATGTTTAGCCAGCTCAAAAATATAGCTTGGACAAATGAAGGTGCAATAGATGTTGATGAAATTAATATTTACCAATTAAAAGCAAGACTTGAAGGTCGTACATTATCTGTAAATTGTGTAGATAAATTTCCTAAAATGACTGATTACGTTGTACCTAAAGGCATACGTATTGCTGATACTGCCAGAGTACGTTTAGGTGCGTATATAGGGGAAGGCACTACTATTATGCATGAAGGTTTCTGTAATTTTAATGCAGGTACAGAAGGACCAGCAATGATTGAAGGAAGAATTTCTGCAGGTGTATTAATTGGTAAAAATACAGATATAGGCGGGGGGGCTTCTACATTGGGAACTTTATCTGGTGGTGGTAATATTATTATTTATATAGGTCAAAATTGTTTAATTGGAGCAAATGCAGGCTGTGGGATTTCACTAGGAGATAGATGTACTATAGAATCAGGGCTATATATTACCCCTAGTGCTAAAATTGTAATATTAGATAAAAATAATAAATTTGTAAAAATCGTCGCTGCAAGAGAATTATCTAATAAAAGCGATTTACTTTTTATAAGAAACTCTATTAAAGGCAGAATTGAATGCCGTATAAATAAAAGTTATATTATGCTTAATGAAGAACTTCATAAAAATAAATAATTTATAATATTGCTAAAATGGTATTTTTATCGAAATTATATAAAAATAAAATAATAAAAATACAAAATAATAAATACGATAATACATTGAATTTAGCAATGGATCTTATATCTCGTAGGTCCATTACTCCTAAAGATGCTGGATGTCAATATATAATTTCTAAGCGATTATCCAATCTTGGTTTTAATATTGAAACTATTAAAATAAATAATGTTACGAATTTATGGGCTACCAGAGGTATAGGAAAAACATTAGCATTCTTGGGCCATACTGATGTAGTACCTAGTGGCCCGGAATATATTTGGAAAACCCCACCATTCACCCCAACTTTATATGAAAGATATATTTATGGACGGGGAGCAGCTGATATGAAATGTAGTTTAGCCGCTATGGTTACAGCAATAGAACGTTTTATTAATAATAATCCATCACATAAAGGAAGAATTGCTATTTTACTAACTAGCGATGAAGAAGGCAAGGCTATATATGGTACTAAAGCTGTAATTGATAAACTTTACCAACGTAATGAAAAAATTGAATATTGCATTGTAGGTGAACCTTCTTGTGTATACAAATTTGGTGATATGATAAAAAATGGCCGCAGAGGATCACTTAATTCTAAAATTATTATTTATGGAATACAAGGTCATATTGCCTATGAAAAATCATTAATTAACCCTATACATATAGCAATACCTGTAATATTAGCACTTATTACAGAAAAATGGAATTGTGGTAATAAATTTTTTACTGCTACTAGCTTTCAAATTTCAAATTTTAATGCTGGTATAGGGGCAGAAAATGTAGTACCTAATAAAGCAATTATAGTATGTAATTTTAGATTTTCTAATGATATTAAAATATCACAAATACGTACCCGCGTTAAATTAATATTTGCTAACCATGGTTTATTTGAAAATGTAGATTATCATATTGATTGGTCACTTTCAGGAGAACCATTCATTACAAATGAAGGAGAATTAATTGATGCAGTAATAACTGGTGTTAAAATAATATGTGGGATGTCACCAATAATTTCAACTTCAGGAGGAACATCAGATGGTAGATTTTTATCTAAATTAGGATCTCAGGTAATAGAACTGGGATTGGTGGGAAAAACTATACATAAAATAAATGAATGTGTTTTAGTGTCTGATTTATATTTACTAACTACAACTTATCAAACTATTATAGAATATTTATTATAATTATCGGTCAACGTATATTGCCAGAAATACGCTACCAGCAGAATTAATTGCCTTACGATATATATGATATACTACATCTCCAGCAAACAATAATGGTATTTGCATTACGTGTAGCTATATGTTAGTATATAAATCAAAAATAATTTATTATATTTTATGTTAATTTTAATTTTTTTAAATAGTTTACGTAATGATAATCAATGTTATATAAATATAGTGTTTATTATATGACCCAACAGTTTTATGAATATAAAAAATCAAAATTAGCGCCAGTAGAATTTTTTTTCAGATTCAAAACATCAAATAATTGCACTAGCACAATGTGCAATAATTAAAGCATCAAAAAATTTTTAATGTAGTTTTAAATATTTTAGCATGAATACGCATTTGCTACATAATTTACAGCATAATCTAATTGCAAATTTTCTACATCTGTCAAATCTTTATATTAATGTAATAAGCCTTGTTTTTATATTAGCACGCATAAATATCCTAAAAAATTTATAATATATTCATTATTTCATAATCTATAAAAACACCAGTATTTTTATATATTAAAAGTTTTTTTCTAGTATCACTAATATCAAAATTACGCATTGTTAATTGTCCTATGCGATCAACTGCTGAAAATAGAAATTCTCCAGATTTTTCCATAGTTAGTATATCAGGATTATATGTTAAATTAGGTGATGTAGTATTTAAAATTGAATAATCATTTCCACGTCTTAATTCTATAGTAACTTCTCCAGTTATTACACTAGCGACACAACGTTCTAAACTTTCACGTAACATAATAGCTTGAGGATCAAACCATTTTCCTTGATATAATAAATATCCAAGACGTTGACCACTATTACGGTATTGTTGAATTGTATCTTCATTATGTATTCCTGTAACTAATCTTTCATAAGCAATAAAAAGTAATGCTAATCCTGGGGCTTCATATATTCCCCTACTTTTAGCTTCAATAATACGATTTTCAATTTGATCACTAATTCCGAGACCATGTCGTCCACCAATTCTATTTGCTTCAATAATAAGTTCAACCTCATCAATATATTTAACTCCATTAATTGCACTAGGTATACCTTTTTCGAAATATATGCTAACTTTTTCTTTATTAATAGTCAGATCTTCACACCAAAATGGTACACTCATAATTGGTTTAACTGTATTTATATTGCAATTAAGATATTCAATATTTTTTGCTTCATGCGTAGCACCAAGTATATTAGAATCTGTAGAATAAGCTTTTTCTGATTCCATCCGGTAATTAAAACCAGATTGTTGCATAAATTTATACATTTCATATCGGCCGCCAAGTTCATCTATAAACGATTGATCTAACCATGGTTTATAAATTTTCAAATTCGGGTTTATAAGTAAACCATATCTGTAAAAACGTTCAATATCGTTACCTTTATAAGTACTCCCGTCACCCCAAATATTAATACCGTCTTCTTTCATAGCAGATACAAGCATTGTACCTGTTACAGCACGACCAAGTGGTGTAGTATTGAAATATATATTGCCTGCAGTAGAAATATGAAAAGCTCCGCAGGTAAGTGCAATTAAACCTTCTCTTACTAACTGTAAACGACAATCAATTAATATAGCCTTTTCAGCTCCATATTGGTAAGCTCTTTTAGGAATATCTTCATAATTTAATTCATCTGGTTGACCAATATTAGCCGTATAAGCATATGGAATAGCACCTTTTTTACGCATCCAATGAAGCGCAGCACTAGTATCTAATCCACCAGAAAAGGCAATACCAATTTTTTTACCATATGGTATATTTTGTAATATTATAGACATAATAGTACTCTAAAATATTTTATTTTAATATTAATTTTTCTTAATAATACCTTTTCTTAAATCATTCATTAATTCTGAAACTAATTGAATTGCTTCTTTACTATTATTCGATTTTTCTATTAGTTCAACTAATGCTGAACCAATAATAACTGCATCGCTAAATTTAGAAATTATTTCTACCTGTTCCCTACAGCGTATACCAAAACCAACAGCAATTGGCATCATAGTATACTGACGGAGGTTAATTACTGCTTTTTTTACAAAAGTTATATTTGTTAATTTCTTACCTGTAACACCTGTAATAGAAACGTAATAAAGAAACCCAGAAGCATTTGTTAATAATTTAGGTAATCTTTTAAAATTTGTAGTTGGGGTAATTAATCGTATGAAATCAATATTTAATTCATATGCATGTATGCAAATTTCTTTATCATGTTCAGGAGGTAAATCAACTACAATCAAGCCATCTACCCCTGCTTGATAAGCATCTTTAATAAATTGATTTTTACCATATCTATAAATTGGATTATAATAACCCATAAGTAACAATGGAGTATATTTATTATTATCCCTAAATCTACGTACCATATCCAGTGTTTTTTTTTGTGTTTGCCCAGATGCTAAAGCTCTCAATGCAGCTTTTTGTATAATTTTACCATCAGCTATTGGATCTGTAAAAGGCATACCTAATTCTATTATATCAGCACCATATTTAGGGAGTGATTCCAATATATTGAATGATATTTCATAACTTGAGTCTCCTGCCATAATAAAGCTTACTAGAGCAGCACGCTTTTCCTGTTTTAATATATCAAAACATCTTTTAATGCGATTCATTATAAGAGTTCCTGGTTAATATTCTTATTGCAGTGTATTATAATCATCTACACTTTCCATATCTTTATCACCCCTGCCACTTAAATTTACTACTATAATATGTGTTTTAGGTAAATTTTGTGCAATTTTAATAACTTGCGCTATTGCATGAGCTGACTCTAGTGCTGGAATAATACCTTCTAAAGAACAACAAAGTTTAAAACTATCTATTGCTTCTTGATCTGTAACTGAAACATATTCTACTCTATTATTTTCATATAAATAAGAATGTTCTGGTCCTACACCAGGATAATCTAGTCCAGCAGAAATAGAATGTGCATCTTTAATTTGACCATCATCATCTTGTAATAAATATGTTCTATTACCATGTAAAATACCAGGTGAACCACCATTAATACTAGCTGCATGTTTTCCACTATCAATACCATGTCCACCTGCTTCTACACCAATCATACATACATTGTCTTGAAGCATTGGATAAAATAAACCTATGGCATTTGAACCTCCACCAATACAAGCAATTAAATAATCTGGCAATTTTCCTTCTTGCTCTATAATTTGTTTACGGACTTCTTTACCTATTATTGCTTGAAAATCACGTACCATAGTAGGATATGGATGAGGGCCAGCTACTGTACCTATAATATAGAAAGTATTTTTTATATTAGTTACCCAATCTCTAAGTGCTTCATTCATTGCATCTTTCAGTGTACCATTTCCTGAATTAACTGGTATAACCTTAGCACCTAATAATTTCATTTTAAAAACATTAGTTTGCTGGCGTTTAATATCTGTATAACCCATATATATAACACATTCAATATTAAAATGTGCAGCAACTGTTGCTGTAGCTACACCATGCATTCCAGCTCCCGTTTCAGCTATAATACGTGTCTTACCTAATTTTTTTGCTAAAATAACTTGTCCAATACAATTATTTATTTTATGCGCTCCAGTATGATTGAGATCCTCTCGTTTAAAATATATTTTAGCGCCTGATAAAAATTCAGTAATTCGATTAGCATAATAAAGTGGACTAGGGCGTCCAATATAATCTTTTGCATAATATGATAAATCAGTTTGAAATTTAATATCATTTTTATATTTAGTATAAGCTAATTCAATTTCTAAAATCAATGGCATTAACGTTTCGGCAACAAATATACCACCAAATTCACCAAAAAATCCATTTTTATCTACCAATGAAGGTATGTTAATATTATTTATTATTTTAAATTGCATAATATTTATTTAATTTATTACATTCAAATATAACAATTACAATAGTATTAAATTTATTTTTATTATACTAATTTCCGTAATTGTAAAAAATAATTTATTACATAATGTATGTGATTTTATGTATTTACGTGGTTGGACTACAGGTTGCTGTGCTACTGCAGCTACTATAGCAGCTTATTTTGCATTATCAAATGGATATTTTCCTAAAAAAGTTATCGTTAATTTACCCAAAGGAGATAATCCATTATTTGGTTTGGTTATACAAAAAAAAGGATTTAAATGGGCAAGTGCTGGAGTAGTAAAAAATGCTGGTGATGACCCAGATGTAACACATGGGGTATTAATAATTTCTACAGTAAGGACGCTTTTTAAAAAAACAGGTATTATTTTCAAATCAGGTCCAGGAGTGGGAATAGTTACAAAATCAGGTTTACCTATAGCACCTGGTGAACCTGCTATAAATCCTATTCCACGTAAAATTATAATTGATAATATTATCAAGTTTATAGGATATTTACCAAATATTGAAATAGAAATATCTGTTCCAGGTGGAGAAAAATTAGTTAAAAAAACACTTAATGAAAGATTAGGTATAATTGGAGGAATTTCAATTCTAGGTACAACAGGGATAGTGATTCCATTTTCTTGTTCTGCTTGGATTTATTCAATTCATCAAAGCATCGATGTTGCTATAGCAGAAAAAATTACTCATATTGCTTGTTCAATAGGTATTGTATCAGAAAATAGTATTAAAAAAATATATAAAACAGAAAAAGTGGCTTTTATAAAAATAGGGAATTTTATTTGGATAATGCTTAAATATTTACAAAAACATCCTGTAAAAAAATTAAGCCTTGCTGGAGGAATAGCAAAAATTTTAAAATTAGCTAAAGGTATATTAGATCTTAATTCTCAAATTGGAGGTAGCATTAATTTAATATTTTTAGCATCATTAGCACGATATAAAGGTGCAAGTCTTAAATTATGTAAATGTATTATAATGGCTAATACAGTAATGGAAGGTTTCTTATTAGCAATTAGTAAAAATATAAACTTAGGAGATTTTATTGCTAAAAAAGCTAAAGAATTAATTAGTTATATATTGAAAAATAATATTTTAGTATATGTAATTATTTATGATAGACAAGGAATTTGTATTGGAAAATCAAATAAATTATTTTAAATCAATATAATTTATATTAATATTTATTTGAGTAATAGTATATATTTTCATTATTTTATTTTGAATCTTATAAACAAGTATATTACTTATATTATAATTAGGATAATTTATAATTATTATGATATTAACTCTTTTTCCTGATTTAAATAAATTATTAATAAATATATTATAATATATTTGTTTTTCAGTTTTAAAAAAAATATGCAATTCTTTTAAAATATAATCTTTTAACATTTCATCATTAACATTTATATAATTTTTATTATAAAAACTTAATACATCTAAATTATTAATTAAATAAATATTATTTTTATATATAATACTAGCTGATAAATTTTCATTAAATTTTAATAAATTTCCAATTACATATTTAGGTAATAATGTTTTTTTTAAATTAGGAATAAAACAAGCTTCAACATCACGTAAAATTACTATTTTTTTTTTAAAAAAAAAATTATCCATTATAATCAACCTCGCATTATAGAAATTACATTATGAAGAGAATTAATAAAATAATTAACTTCTTCAAGAGTATTATAAATACCAAATGATATTCTACAAGTAGAATTTAAACCATATAAGTTTAATAAAGGCTGTGCACAATGATGCCCTGTACGTATTGCTACACCATACTGGTCAATAAGTAACCCTATATCTTGTGCATGTATTCCTTCTATTACAAAAGAAATAACTGCTGTTTTATTATAAGATTTACCTATAAAATAGACACCATCTATTTTTTGTAATTCTTTATAAGCTTTAAATAATAATTTTTTTTCCCAAATTTTTATAAAATCAAAATTATAATTTGTTAACCAACATAGTGCCCTACCTAAAGCTATTGCCTCTATAATAGCTGGTGTTCCTGCTTCAAATTTATGTGGCGATTGACTAAATTTAGTTTTACCTTCTAGATTAACGCTTTCAATCATTTCACCACCACCTTGCCAAGGTGGCATTAATTCTAGTAATTTTAATTTCCCATATAATACTCCAATACCATTAGGTCCATAAACTTTATGGCCTGAAAAAGCATAAAAATCAACATCTAGATCCTGTACATCAACATCTATATGCTGTACGGCTTGAGCTCCATCTACAATAATTAAAGTATTATTTTTATGAGCAATATTAGCTAAAAGTTTTATAGGATTAATGGTTCCTAATACATTTGAAACATGAGTTATTGTAACTATTCTAGTACGTTTAGTAAAAAGCTCTTCATAATTTTGTATATCTATACAACCTTGTTCATCAATTGGGATAACTTTAATAATTAATCCTAGGTCATGCGCTAACAGTTGCCATGGAACGATATTAGAATGATGTTCCATACTAGAAATAAGTATTTCATCTCCGAATTTAAATTCTTTACGTCCATAACTTTGTGCTACTAAATTAATAGATTCAGTTGTTCCTCTAGTAAAAATAATTTCACGATTATCTTTTGCATTAATAAAATTGCGTATAATAATTCTTGCATCTTCATACGCTATAGTGGCTTCATCTGAAATACAATGTATTCCTCTATGAATATTAGCATTATAACGTTGATAATAATCATCAATTACATCAATTACTACCTGGGGTATTTGAGTAGTAGCAGCATTATCTAAATAAATTAGAGGATAATTATTATAAACACAACGATTAAGTATAGGGAATTCTTTACGTATTTTTTTTATATCAAATTTTTGTTTTAATTTATTATTTTGCATGTAATAAAACCTAAAACATAATAAAATTAATTAAATTTTAATACCTTACCTACTATACATTCAACATGTTCTGCTATTTTATAAATATTAACAGATTTTAATATTTCTCTTATAAAACCCAACATTAGTAGCATTTGTGCTTGTTTTTTAGCAATACCTCTAGTTTGTAAAAAAAAAAGTGAATTTTTATCAATTTGACCTGTAGTAGCACCATGCGAACAATTAACATCATTAGCATAAATTTCAAGTTCAGGTTTAGTATATATTTCGCAATTATTAGATAATAATATGTTATCGTTTTTAAGATAAGCAACTACTTTTTGAGCTCCACGTTTTATATAAACTCTACCATTAAATACACAATGTGCATAATTATTTAAAATACCTTTATAATGTTCATTAGAATAAGTATATGGAACATTATGATTAATTATTGTGTGATTATCAATCTGCTGATAACCACTACCTATAAATAGTCCCATTAAATTAGTTTTACTATTTTTTCCATTTAATTCAACATTAATATCATTACGAGTTAATGCCCCACTTCCTATATTTAAATTATGTGAATTAAAAGAACTATTCTTCCCTTGATGAACCTGTATATTAGCAATATGGGATTCTTTATTACCAGATTCTTGAATTTTATAATGTGAAATATGAGCGTTAGTATTCAACCAAGCTTCCGTTACTACATTAATAAAATTTTTTGAATTTTCTTCACCAACGTAGTGCTCTATGATATTTGCTTTTGAATTCTTATCACTATATATTAATATATGAGGATTGCTCATAATTGCAATATTATTTTCCCGTGATATATATAATATATATATTGGTTTATCAACAATATAATTAGAAGCAATATTAATTACTACTCCTTGTCCCGTAAAAAGAAGATTAAGTGCATTAAATATTGTAGTACTTTTGCTAAAATCACCTATCCATTTAGGACAATTACCAGATGCTAAAAATGAGCTTAATGTTTTAATATACACACCGTTATTTAATTTATTCAAACTTGAAAAATTTGGATAAAAAACTCCATCAATAAAAACTAACCTATGTGCATTAATATTTATAGCTATTTTATTATAATGTAATTTTCTAAAATTAGCATTAATTGCTAAATTAAAACAATTTTTAATATTTTTTTTTATATTAGTGTATTTCCATGCTTCACCTAATAAATTAGGTAATCCTATTTTTAAAAAATATTTTTTTGCTAATTTCCGTTTATATGATAACGGATCAATTAATTTTAATACAGTGCACTCAGCATAAAATAAAAATTTTTGCATATGATTATGTAATTTTTCATTGATAAAATTACAATTGGCTTGTAAATTATTATATTTTAAAAATAAATTCACGATAATACTCCACTAATAATGCTTTTATAACCATGAGATTCAATTTCTGATGCTAACATTTTATCACCTGATTTAGCGATTCGCCCATTTAATAATATATGTATATAATCTGGTTCTACATATTCCAAAACACGTTTATAATGTGTAACTAATAAAATTGATTTATTATTAGTACGCAATGAATTAATACCATTAGCTACTATTTTAAGAGCATCAATATCAAGACCTGAATCAATTTCGTCAAGTAATGCTAATTTTGGTTTAAGAATTAACATTTGAAACATTTCATTTATTTTTTTCTCTCCACCAGAAAAATTTTCATTTACACACCGATGAAGAAAACTACTATCCATATTCATAAATGCCAGGTTTTCATTAATTAATTTCATAAAATTGGCTATAGAAATTTCTTTTTTACCATAAGCAATACGCTTAGCATTTAATGCTGCACGAAGTAAATAAATGTTTTTTACTCCTGGAATTTCAACTGGATATTGAAAACTTAAAATTAATCCAGCTCTTGCACGATCTTCAACTTTCATATTAAGTAAATCTTTTTCAGAAAAAATAATTGATCCACAATTTATTTTATATCCATCTTTTCCTGATAAAACTGCAGTAAGAGTTGATTTACCTGTACCATTTGGTCCCATTATAACATGAATTTCACCAGGTAAAATATTTAAATTTATACCTTTAAGTATTATTTTTTTATTTATACTTATATGTAGATTTTTTATATATAACATATTATATTATCCTATAGATCCTTCTAGAGTAATTTCAAGAAGGGATTTAGCCTCACTTGCAAATTCAAGAGGAAGATTTTTAAATACATCTTTACAGAATCCATTTACAATGAGGCTTACAGCATCTTCTTGTGATATGCCTCGGCTTCTACAATAAAATAACTGATTCTCTCCTATTTTTGAAGTAGTTGCTTCATGCTCAACTTTGGAATTTGAATTTTTTATTTCTTGATAAGGAAAAGTATGTGCCCCACAACATTCACCTATTAATAAAGAGTCACATTGAGTAAAATTACGTGCATTATCAGCTATAGAAATAATTTTTATTAAACCTCTATAATTTTGATTAGATTTACCTGCAGCAATTCCTTTAGAAATTATAGTAGATTTTGTTTCTTTACCAATATGGATCATTTTACTACCTGTATCAACTTGTTGATATCCATTAGTAACAGCAACTGAGTAAAATTCACCTTGTGAATTATTACCAGTAAGTAAACACGAAGGATATTTCCAAGTAATTGCAGAACCAGTTTCCACTTGGGTCCAACTAATACGTGATCTATCACCTCTGCAATCCCCACGCTTAGTTACAAAATTTAAAATACCTCCATTTCCATTTTTATCACCTGGATACCAATTTTGTACAGTAGAATACTTAATATAAGCATCTTCAAGCGCTACTAATTCTACAACTGCTGCATGTAGTTGATTTTCACTTCTTACTGGAGCGGTACAACCTTCAAGATAAGAAACCGTTGCTCCCTTATCACAAATTATTAATGTTCTTTCAAATTGTCCAGTATTTTGAGCATTAATCCGGAAATAAGTAGATAGTTCCATAGGACAAGTTACATATTCAGGAACAAATACAAATGTTCCATCAGTAAATACGGATGAATTTAATGCCGCAAAATAATTATCATATTTAGGCACTATTTTACCTATATATTTTTTAACAATCTCTGGATATTTCGTTATTGCTTCAGAAATGGAACAAAATATTACTCCTGCATCATACAATTTTTTTTTAAATGTAGTTATAACAGAAACAGAATCAAAAACTGCATCAATAGCAATACCAGAAATATCTGTACGTAAAGGTACACCTAACTTTTCATAAGTTTCAATTAATTTAGGATCTAAATCATCAAAATTTTTATTATATTTAGACATAGGTGCACTAAAGTATGAAATTTTTTGATAATCAATTAATGGAATATTAATATTTGCCCATTTAGGGGGAGACATTTTTAACCATTGATTATATGCATCTAAACGCCAATTTAGCATCCACTGGGGCTCATTTTTATTTTTAGATATAAATTTTATAACATTTTCATTTAATCCAGGTAAAATAGTATCACTATCTATATCAGTAAAAAAACCTTGTTTATAATCTATATCTGTAATTTGGGGATATGCATCCATTATACACCTTAAATAATATTATCAATCAAATGGATTACTTAAAAAAATTGTTTGTAATCTCTCAGGACCTGTAGAAATAATATCTATAGGTATACCTAATTCTTTTTCTATAAAATATATATAATTTATAGCATTATATGGTAACTTATCAAAATTACAAACTCCTAATGTAGATTCTTTCCAACCTGGTAAATCATAATATATTGGTATTAATTCTTTTAACATTTCTATATTAATAAAATTATTAATTAAATTACCATTCTTATTTTTATAACCAATACATACAAAAATTTTTTCTAATCCATCCAAAACATCTAATTTTGTAATACAAATCCCAGATATAGAATTTATTTGTATTATATATCGCATATTTACTAGATCTAACCAACCACATCGCCTTGTTCTACCAGTATTCGAACCTAATTCCATACCATTATATAAAATATACTTACCATGTTTATTAAATAATTCAGTTTTAAATGGTCCTAATCCAACACGAGTAGTATAAGCTTTAGTAATTCCTAATATATAATCAATATGCATTGGACCAATTCCAGAACCTATTAATACACCACCTACAGTAGTACTAGAACTAGTAACATAAGGATAAGTGCCATGATCAATATCTAGTAGTGAACCTTGAGCCCCTTCATATAGAATTTTTCTACCTGTTTTACGTAAATTATGCACCAACGATATTGTATCACATAACATAGAACATAATTCTTTAAATATATTGATATATTTTTCTACCATTTTTGAAAAATTAAAATATTTTTCATTTAAATTAGGTATAATAAAATTATAATATTCCAAAATATTATTTATTTTTGTTTTTAACTGGTTAGGATTCAACATGTCTATAATACGTAAACCCCGTCTTGCTACTTTATCTTCATAAGCGGGGCCTATGCCCCTAATCGTAGTACCAATATTTTCATAAATTTTTTCTTTTTTAATATCAGAATGAATATGATATGGCATAATTACAGTACAGTCTATTGAAATACGTAAACGTTTGCGTACTGGAATATGATTTATTTCTAGTTCTTTTATTTCTTTTAATAATGCTTCGGGATAAAGTACAACTCCGTTACTAATAATACAAATAACATCTTCTCTAATAATACCTGATGGTATCAATCGAAGAATATTTTTTTTACCATTAATTATTAGGGTATGTCCTGCATTATTACCCCCCTGAAATCTGACTACAGCATTAACATATTCAGTGAAAATATCTACAATTTTACCTTTACCTTCATCTCCCCACTGTGTGCCAATAATTACAATATTATTAACCATAACATAAATTTTTTAATATAATTTATATAAATTACCTACGTAAAAATAACTTATCCAAATTATTAAGTGATAATTCAATAAAAGTAGGACGGCCATGGTTACATTGGTTACTTCTTTCAGTTATTTCCATATCACGTAATAAAGCATTCATTTCTGGAATTGTTAAAATACGATTAGCACGTACACTAGCATAACAAGCTATAGTAGATAAAATCTTATTAAAATAAATAATAATATTATTTGATTGCCCAAATTTATGAATTTCTTCAATCATTTTAGGTATTATTATTTGTAGATTGTGCTTCATGTTAATAATTAATGTAGGTATTTGCCTTACCACTATTGTTTCTGGGCCAGCAGAAGAAATTTTTATTCCAAATTTTTTAAATATTTTTTTATTATTTAATGCTATATCAAGCTGTAATTCAGATACTGTTATTGATATAGGTATAAGTAATATTTGTGTTTGTATATTTCTGTTATTTATTTGATTTTTAAGTCTTTCATAAATAATTCGCTCGTGAGCTGCATGGATATCAACAATTAATAGACCATTAATATTCTGTGATAATATGTAATTATGCAATTGTGCTAATGCATAACCTAAATTAGGAATTTTATTATTTTTTAATTGTGTATTATCTTTATTTAAAATATTAAATCCGGCATAAGTTTTAGCTAATACTTTATTTAAATTAAAAAACAAAAAATTATATATACGATTAGAGTCATGAAATCTAATTTTAGATTTATTAGGATGTACATTTATATCTACTTGATTAGGATCCAATTCTAAATATAGTAAAAACATTGGTTCTCGTCCTCTAAATAAAACATCATGATAAACATTACGTATTGCATTCTGTATTATAATATTACGAACAATACGACCATTAACAAAAAAGTATTGTTGATCTGAGTTATATCTAGTATAAGTAGGTAGTCCCAGCCATCCCCATAATTTTAAATTAGATTCTTTAAAATTTACATATAACGAATTATTAATAAAATTACACTTCATTATATCAGAAATATATTTTTCACGATCATATGTATTATTAGAATTAAATAATTTATATATTATTTTTTTATTATGTTTTAAGGTCCAGTTAATATTAAACCTAGATAATGCTAAACAACGAAAAATTTTTTCTATATGATCATATTCAGTTTTTACTTTACATAAAAACTTACGTCTAGCTGGGGTATTGAAAAATAAATCACGCATTATTATAGAAGTACCATTATAGTGAGGCGATGGAATTATAGTATTAACAACGTTCATTCCTTCAGTATATATACGCCAACCTTTGGTTCTAATATCATAAATATTAGAAATAATTTCTAATTTAGAAACTGACCTAATTGCAGCTAATGCTTCTCCCCTGAAACCTAAAGTAGTAATATTTTTTAAATCATCAATAGTTTTTATTTTACTGGTAGTATGTCTTGAAATTGCTAGTAATAATTCTTGTTTAGCTATTCCACAACCATCATCTATAATTTTTATCATATTAATACCACCACCTTCTAATTCAATATAAATATTATTACTTCCAGCATCAATAGAATTTTCAACTAATTCTTTAAATACTGATGAAGGCCTTTCAATTATCTCACCAGCAGCTATTTGTTGTGTCAGATAATTAGATAAAATATTTATTTTGTTTATATTTTTAATCTTATTGTTCATTTTAAATTATTTTGTTAAAATTAAATTTTATATAATTACTATTTATTGCAGATATAATTGCCATAATTGCAGAAATAGTGGTATTAGTATGAAATCCTACACCGTAAGTATCGATAGATTTTTCACGTATTTCAATAAATGTAATTGATTCTGCACCACGATAACTTTCTTTATAATCAATTACAGAAATATCAAAATTATTTTTAATTAAAGCATTTGTAAATACTGAAACAGGTTCTATACCTAATCCATTTAAATAATATTTTTTACCATTTTGGTAATTTTTAATTATAGCAGATATTTTAATTTTTCCAATATTATTAATTTTTATAAGTAATAACCTATAAGGAATATCTCTACAATATTCTTCAAAAAAAGTAGTATGAATCATTTCTGAAGTAATTTCTTTTCCAGTTTTATCAGCAATTTCTTTAACTATTTTACTGAATTCTATAGATAATCTACGTGGTAATATAATCCCATAATCTTGCTCTAAAATATATGAAATCCCACCTTTACCTGATTGACTATTAACACGTATTACTGCTTTATAACTACGACCTAAATCAATTGGATCAACTGGTAGATAAGGCACTTCCCATAAGTTTTCACTATTAATGTCATTGCACCGTTTATCAAGTCCTTTTTTTATGGCATCTTGATGTGTACCTGAAAAAGCTGTAAAAACTAACTCACCAACATAAGGATGTCTAGGATGTATAGGTAATTGATTACAATATTCCACTTCTCGCATAATTAATTTAACATTAGAAAAATCTAATTCTGGATCTATTCCTTGTGTATATAAATTCATAGCTATAGTAACAATATCGACATTTCCAGTACGCTCTCCATTACCAAATAATGTACCCTCAATACGATCTGCTCCAGCCATTATACCTAGTTCAGCAGCAGCAATTCCTGTACCTCTATCATTATGAGGATGCAAACTAATAATTGCTCTATTTCTTTCACTTATATGGCTACAAAACCATTCTATTTGATCAGCATATATATTAGGTGTTGAAACTTCAACAGTAGCAGGTAAATTAATAATAACTGGTTTATCAACTGTAGCTCCAAATGTATCCATAACTGTTTCACAAACATCTATAGAAAAATCACGTTCAGTAGTTGTAAAATGTTCAGGAGAATATTGAAATATCCAATTCGTTTCAGGATGTAATTTCATTAAATTAGCAATTAACGCTGTATGATGTACTGCTAAATTTTTACAAGACTGCTTGTCTAATTTTAAAACTAAATTCCGAAATAATGGAGAAGTAGCATTATAAAGGTGAACTATTGCTTTTTTAACTCCTTTAATAGCTTCAAAAGTTCGTTTAATTAAAGATGCACGTGCAGGGGTTAAAACCTGAATAATAATATTATCAGGAATCATGGATTCTTCTATTAAGACACGAATAAAATCAAAATCTATTTGTGATGCTGAAGGAAATCCTACTTCAATTTGTTTAAAACCAATATGCACTAACATTTCAAAAAATCTTTTTTTACGTTCAACATCCATAGGATCTATGAGTGATTGATTACCATCACGCATATCAACGCTAGCCCAAATAGGAGCTTTATTTATAATATTAGATGGCCATGTCCTATTAATATGTACATTTGGAAACGAACGATACTTTTTGAAAGAAGACGCGAAATGAATACTAGTTTTCATAAAAATACTTTAAAACCTATGCGTATAAATGATATTTTATATATTACAATTTAATTTTTTATATTATTCCATACATATTTTATTAAATTAGAACTTGAATCATCTAATATATCAGCTCCGTGGCCAGAGGTCATTATACTATAAGTTTCATTTGCTATTTTTTTACCTAATTCTACCCCCCATTGATCAAATGAATTAATTCCCCAAATTATACCTTGTACAAATACTTTATGTTCATAAAGAGCAATTAGAGACCCTATAATTTCAGGAGAAATAGTATTAAGTAGTATAGTTGATGAAGGTTTATTACCAAAATAATGTTTATGAGAATTATCATTATTGCCTAACATTAAAATTCTAGATTGGGCAAAACAATTAGCTAATACTAGAAGATGTTGCATATTAAGTCTATCACGTAAATATTCTGGTTTTATTTCATGATAAGGATTTATAGAAACTATAAAATCACAAGATACTGATTGAGTACCTTGATGTAAAAGTTGATAGAAAGCATGTTGTCCATTTGGACCCACTTCCCCCCAAATAATAGGACAAGTAAAATAATCAACCAATTGTGAGTCATTAGTTATAGATTTACCATTAGATTCCATTTCAAGTTGTTGTAAATAACTAGGTAAAAATTTTAGATGCCCATCGTAAGGTAAAACTACATGCGAAGGAATATTTAAAAAATTAATATTCCATATTCCTATTAAGGCTAATATTACTGGTAAGTTATTTTCTAAAGAAGCAGAACGAAAGTGTTCATCCATATTGGAAGCTCCTGATAATAATCTAAGGAAATTTTTCATTCCAATACGAATTGCAATTATTAATCCAATAGCACCCCATAATGAATAACGCCCACCTACTTCATCCAAGAATTCAAGTTGATTTTCTTTATTCAATCCCCATTTAGTCATTTTATCTGTATTAGTAGAAACCCCTATAAAATGGTGCTTTTTAATTATATCTTCTGGTTTATTAAGGTTATTTTTTAGCCATATAAGTGCAGTATCTGCGTTAATTTGAGTATCTATTGTTGTAAAAGATTTAGAAGAATAAATAAATAGAGTTGTATCGGGATTAAGGTTAGGTAAAATATCAAATAATTGAGTACCATCAATTGTTGATGCAAAATGTACGTTTATATTGCAAATATCAGCAGACATAAATCCTCTTAGTGCCATTGAAATCATTTTAGGACCTAGATCAGAACCTCCAACTCCAATATTTACAACATCAGTAATAATTTTTCCATTTACACCTTTCCATTTACCATAATTTAAAAGATTAACAATATTAGACATTTTATTAAGAGATGCATGTATTTGTGGAATAATATTTTTACCATTTAATTCTATATATGCTTTTTTATTAGATCTTAATGCTGTATGAAGTACATGACGATTTTCTGTAACGTTAATATAATTACCAGACATAAGTTTATTAATAGCTTTACTAACTTCTGCTTCTTTAGCTAATTCTAATAATAAATTAAGTGTTTTTAAGGATATTTTTTGTTTAGAAAAATCTAATGTAATACCTACTGCTTCCCGCGAAAAGAATTTAAAACGATGTCCTTTATTAAAAAGGGTTTTTATGTGTATATCTTTAAGTTCATTAAAATGATTTTTTAGAACTTTCCATATTAATTTTTTATTAATTAACATTATTTTCTCTACTTGTAAATAAAATATTATAATATATATGGACCTGCATTAATAATTGATTTATCTATATTTTGAAATTTGGAAAAATTATTAATAAATTTTAAAATTAACTTTTTGGCTTTTTTATCGTATAATTTTTTATTTCTCCATGTATTCCTAGGATTAATAAATTTGGAATTTATACATTCTAAATAAATAGGTATAAATAAATTTAATCCTGGTATATAATTATTTTTAGTATTAATTAATTTACCTTGTTGGATTGCATTTATAATTTGTCTTGTTATACTAATATTAATTCGGTTTCCTAATTTTCCACCATAAAACCCCCCGGTCCAACCTGTATTTACGATATAAACATTTGTTTTGAATAAGGAAATTCTATTAATTAATAATTTAGCATATATGTCATATGCTCTAGGAAAAAAAGGTGCACCAAAACAAGTTGAAAATGTGGATTCTAATATTAAATTAGAATTAGCACTTATTTCTGTTGAACCTATTTTAGCTGTATAACCGGAAATAAAGTGATAAGCAGCTGCCTCTTTAGATAATAAAGAAACCATTGGAATAATACCTGTCATATCACATGTTAAAAACACAATAGCAATTGGCTCATTAGCATAATTATAAAATACACGATTCTTAATAAATTCTAATGGATAAGCTGCTCTGCTATTTGATGAAATTGTCATATTATCATAATCTGGAATACTATTCTCGTCTATAAATACATTTTCAAGTAAAGTACCAAACTTAATAGCATTCCATATAACTGGGTCATTATTAATAGAAATATTACTTGTTTTAGCATAGCACCCACCTTCATAATTAAAAACTGATCCATTTTTCCAACCATGTTCATCATCACCAATTAAGTAACGATTAGGATCTGATGATAAGGTTGTTTTTCCAGTCCCAGAAAGTCCAAAAAATAATGTAGTGTTTTTATCTTCACCTACATTTGCACTACAATGCATAGGCAATATACCTTGTTCCGGTAATATAAAATTAAGCACGGAAAACATTGATTTTTTAATTTCTCCGGCATAATGCATTATAATTAATATTCTTTTTTTCTTAAAATCTATAATTGTTGTATATTCGCTATTAGTATTATCTCTTATTGGGATACAATTAAACAATGGTGCAATAAAAATAATCCATTCCTGTTTATTTACAGGATTAAATTTCTTAGGACTAATAAACATTATTTTTGAAAATAACATATGCCATGAACTTTCAGCAATTATTCTAATTGGTTGATAATGTATAGGATCAGCACAAACATGTAGTAGAGAAATAAAACTTTCTCTATTATTGAGATAATTACCTAGACGTAACCATAATGCTTCAAAATACTTAATATCAAAAGGCTTATTAAACTCTCCCCAATCAATTTCCCATTGTGTAAACTGATCATAAACTATAAAGCGATCATCAGGTGATCTTCCTGATCGGATACCGGTTTCTGCACACACGGCACCATTATTAGCTAACTTAGTTTCACATCGTAACAAAGATATTTCAATTAAATTAGTTTTATTTAAATTAAAATTTATACCATCTTTAGAATAGCTATACTTATTCATTAATATAGTAATTTTAGCTTGATATTAAATAATAGAGTATAATAAACAATAATAATTTATACCAATTTTTTTATATCTCTTACTGCACCTAAATCAGCTGAAGTAACTAACATAGCATAAGCTTTTAATGCATAAGAAATTTTACGGGACCGAAAAGTTTTAGGTTTCCATGATTTATTTCCACGTAATTCCATTAATTTACGTCTTTTAATAAATACTATATTATCAATAATTACATTTATTGATCTATTAGGAATATTAATACTAATTAAATCGCCATTTTCAATTAATCCAAGTGACCCGCCAGATGCGGCTTCAGGCGAAATATGTCCTATAGATAAACCTGATGTACCTCCAGAAAATCTCCCGTCAGTAATTAACGCACAATATTTATTCAAACCATTAGATTTTAAATAAGAAGTAGGATAAAGCATTTCTTGCATACCTGGCCCACCTTTTGGCCCTTCATAACGAATTACAATAACATCACCAGGTTTTACTTTACCAATAATAATATTATCTACAGCTTGATCTTGTGACTCTACTACATGTGCTGGTCCTTTAAAAATAATAATAGAATCATCAACACCTGCAGTTTTTACTAAACATCCATTATGAGCAATATTACCAAATAATACTGCTATACCACCTTCATGTGAAAAAGCATTTTTAATATTACGTATACAACCGTGTATACGATCATTATCAATAGTATTCCATTTATTGCACTGAGAAAACGCTGTTTGAGTGATATTTCTACCAGGAGCTGATTTATAAAATTCAATTATTGGGGAATTTTTATTTCGCATGATATCCCATTCATCTAATGCTTCTTTTAAAGTCTTACTATATATAGTTGGTATTGATGTTTTTAATATACCTGCACGATCTAATTCTCCTAAAATTCCCATTATTCCACCTGCTCTGTGACAATCTTCAATATGATATTTACGTGTATTTGGGGCTAATTTGCATAATTGAGGTACTATTTTTGAAAGTTTATCAATATCAGAAATATTAAAATCAATTTCAGCTTCTTGTGCTGCTGCTAATAAATGAAGAATCGTATTAGTTGACCCACCCATTGCAATATCAAGCATCATGGCATTTTTTAAAGCACCTTTTAATGCAATAAAACGAGGAAGTATATTTTTTTCATTATTTTCATAAAACATTTTTGTTATTTCTACAATTTTTTTTCCAGCTACTTTAAATAATTGCTTACGAGCAATATGAGTAGCTAACAAAGTACCATTACCTGGCATTGCTAATCCCAATGCTTCAATTAAACAATTCATGGAATTCGCAGTAAACATACCTGAACAGCTCCCACATGTTGGGCATGCAATACGTTCAATTTCTTCAAGAGTTTCATCATTAATTTTTTCATCAGCTGCCATAACTATTGCGTCAACTAAATTTATATTATAATCAAATAATTTAGTCTTACCTGACTCCATAGGACCACCAGAAACAAATACTACTGGTAAATTAAGACGCATTGCTGCCATTAACATTCCTGGTGTAATTTTATCACAATTAGAAATACATACCAAAGCATCTGCACAATGAGCATTAACCATATATTCAATAGAATCAGCTATTATATCACGTGATGGTAATGAATAAAGCATTCCATCATGACCCATAGCTATTCCATCGTCAACAGCAATAGTATTGAATTCTTTAGAAACCCCACCAGCAATTGCTATTTCTTCAGCAACTAATTCCCCCATATTTTTTAAATGAATATGACCGGGAACAAATTGAGTATAAGAATTAGCAATTGCTATAATTGGTTTTTTGAAATCTTCATCCTTCATAGAAGTAGCTCGCCATAAAGCACGAGCCCCAACATTTTTACGGCCATATGTTGTAGTTCTGGACCGATATTGGGGCATTTCTCATCTCCAATATATTCTTATAAATATAATTTAAATAATACTATATAAGGATTATTTTGAAATTAGCTATTTTTGATCTTGATAATACACTTATAAATGGTGATAGTGATCATGCTTGGGTAGAATATTTAATAAAAAAAGGTATAATACACTTAAAATATAGAAAAATAAATGATCAATTTTTAAAAGATTATACATACGGAAATCTTAAGATTATGGATTATTTTTATTTTTCATTACGTATTTTATCAAAATTTTCTTTAATAAAATTAAATAATTTACATGATCAATATATGAAAGAAATAATTGAACCAATAATTTTACCCAAAGCTGAATTACTTATTGAAAATCATAAATCTAAAGGTAAATATATTTTAATAATAACTGCTACTAATAAATTTATTACCCAACCTATTGCTAATAGGTTAAAAGTTGATGATATTATTGCAACAGACATAGAAATTAAAGAAAAAAAATATACTGGTAATTTTATCGGAGTTCCTAGTTTTAAACATGGAAAAATTATTAAATTAAAACAATGGTTAAAAAATAACAAATTTGATATAAAAGGTGCCAGTTTCTATAGTGATTCTATTAATGATTTACCCTTATTAAAATTTGTAGATTATCCTATTACGGTTGATCCAGATTATAAATTACGAAATATAGCAAAAATAAAAAATTGGCCTATAATAAGTTTAAGAAATTAGTATATATAATTTTTACTTGATTTAAATTTTCATATATAAAATATTTTTATTTTTAAAATGTTAATAATTAGGATATAATTATTTATGTCTATTCTTAATAGTAAAATTATACCATTTAAAACTATTGCTTTTCATAATAATAATTTTATTAATATATCTGAAGATAATTTAAAAGGTAATTGGTCTATATTTTTTTTTTATCCCGCTGATTTTACATTTATTTGTCCTACTGAATTAGGAGATCTCGCAGATAATTATATAGAATTTAAGCAATTAAATATTGAAATATATAGTATATCTACTGATACACATTTTACTCATAAAGCATGGTATGATAATTCAAAAACTATTTCTAAAATTAAATTTCCTATGTTAGGTGATCCTACTGGAAAAATATCTCGTAATTTTAATGTAATGATTGAAGAAGAAGGAATAGCAGAACGTGCTACTTTTATTATTGATCATGAATTAAAAATAAAATTTATTGAAATAAATGATGGGAATATTGGGAGAAATGCAAAATATATTTTACGTAATGTTAAAGCTATACAATATGTTGATAAGAATCCAGGTGAAGTATGTCCTGCAAACTGGTTAAATGGTAAACCTACTTTAATACCATCTATAAACATGGTAGGTAAAATATAAAAATATTAAATGTTTAAATACATTTAATTTTATAATAACTCTTTTATTATTTTTTTAAGTTTTTCTTGATCTTCTGAAAATTTATTAATACCTTCATATAAGCTATATTTAGCCATTTGATCATTGGAATGTAAAGAATTAAATTCATCTTCTGAAATTGTTTTATATTTTTTAATTTTATATTTTTTATTATTATATATTTTACATTTAACTTCCCCTTCCTTTTTATCAAGATCATCAAGTAATTGAGGAGAAATAGTAAGACAGTTACAACCAGCTAAATCTAAAATTTGACCTGTATTACGAAAACTTGCTCCCATTACTATTGTATCATAAGCATAATCACTAGTGTATTTACATACACGTTTAACAAATTTTACACCTGGATCATTTTCTGGTATAAAGTAGTCATTACCAGTTTTTTTTTTATACCAATCTGTTATTCTGCCTACAAATGGAGAAATTAAAAATACTCTAGCTTCAAGACAAGCACGAACTTGAGCATCAGAAAATAATAATGTTAGGTTACATTTAATCCCTTCTTTTTCTAAAATTTCAGCTGCACGAATACCTTCCCAAGTTGAAGCTAACTTAATTAAAACCTTATTTTTATAAACATTATAATATTTATATAAATCAATTAAATAATGTGCCTTATTTATACTTGCATCTATATCATAAGACAGCTCTGCTGCTATTTCAGTAGAAACCCTTCCAGGAATAATTTTTGAAATTTCATATCCAATAGCAACGGATAATTTATCTAATATATATGTTATTAATTTATTAGCACTTTTTTCTTTTTTTGCTTCTTTAATAATTGATGTAATTAAAGATTTATAAACTGGATTATCAAAAGATTTTAAAATTATAGATGGATTAGTTGTTGCTGCCATAGCTTTATATTTTTTAATAGCAATTAAGTCCCCTGTATCAGCTACTATAGTAGATAATTTCTTTAATGAATCTAATTGAGTAATCATATTTTATATTTCCTATTAATTAAAATTCTATTTTCATAAATATATTAATTAGTAGATAAAAAGTCATTACCTTTTAACATTCCATGCCAATAAAACCAAGGTAAAAATTTCGTTTTTAATAACCAAGCTAATTTACTAGGTTTTTTAGGATTAATTGGAAAAGTAGGAAGTAATTTATCATTATATCCGAATTCTGATAAAATTACTTTTCCTCTTTCTACTGGAAGAGGACAACTTCCATAACCATCATAAATTTTTAATATTGATTTTCTTTTTATTAAATCGAATAAATTTTCTGCTACTACAAAAATTTGTTTACGCGCAGCAGCAGCTGTTTTAGCATTTAAAATCCCACAAACATCTCCTAATCCAAAAATATTTTGAAATGATAAATGTTGTAATGTAACTGGATCTACATCACACCATCCTTTTTTATTAGCTAAAAGACTGTTTTTAATGAAATCTGGAGATATTTGAGGTGGTACGACATGAAGTATATTAAAAGATTTATATTCATTACTTATAAAATTACCTTCTTTATCAATTAACTTAAATAATGCTGTTTTTTTTTTGCCATCTACTTTAATTAAGTTAGCATTAAATATAAGTTTAACATTATATTTTTTTATATATTCCATTAAAATTGGAACAAAATCTTTTACTCCAAATAATGTATTATTATTTAAATAATAATTTATATTAATTTTAGAAAGTATATGTTTTTTTTGCCAAAAATCACCAGAAAGATAAATTACTTTTTGCGGGGCACCAGCGCATTTTATAGGCATTTCAGGCTGGGTAAATATAACAGTACCTTTATTAATCTTTTTTACTAATTTCCATGTATAATCAGCTAAATTATAGCTATAATTAGAAGTTACCCCATTTTTACCTAATGTTTCTATTAATCCTTCAATTTTTTCCCAAGCTAAAATTAATCCTGGACAAACTACTAAATATTTATAATTTACATATTTACCATTTTGTAATAAAATTTTGTTTGACTTAGGTAATAATTCAAGAACTTCACTTTTAATCCAACTAATATCTGGGGTAATAACAGAATACATAGGTCTAATATTATTAACACTATTTAAAATGCCATTACCTATTAATGTCCATGCAGGTTGATAATAATGTATGGATTGCGGTTCAATAATACAAATATTAAAATTTGAATTACGAATTAGTAAACTTGCTGCTAAAGATACTCCAGCAGTTCCCCCCCCAATAATTACAATATCAAAATAAATATTTTTTATATTATATAAATTCATATTAATATTTTTTATTAATTATATAATTCTGTAAAACTTTAATATTAGCTGGCATTTTTTTAAAATATTCTTTTTTTATTAATAAATTATTTATGGCACTAGGAACTTTATTTTCATTAATTCCAGTTTTTTTTATTGATTCAAAAAACTTAGCAGGATGTGCTGTTCCTAATATTACCATAGGTAATTTAGTATATTTATTACATAATTTACTAACATAATATGCAATAGTAGTATGAGGATCTAAAATTTCTCCAGTACATTTAAATGTATCTATAATAAATGATAAAATAGTTTCATCATTAACACTTCCAGAAGAAAATAAACTACGTAGTTTTTCTAATGGTTTAATTGATAATAATATATTTGCTTTATTATATTTATTATATAAATTATTAATGACATATGAATTTTTACTATATAAATAATATAATAAACGTTCAAAATTAGAAGAAATTACAATATCCATAGATGGCGCAATTGTATTAATTAATGGACGTTTTGAAAAATCATTATTAGAAATAATTCTATGAATAATATCATTAGCATTAGTAGCTATAACAAGTTGTCTAATTGGTAACCCCATTCTTCTAGCAAAATAGCCAGCCAAAATATTTCCAAAATTTGCTGAAGGTACAGTAAAACTAATTTCTCTATCTGGAGCACCTAAGTTTATAGCAGATGTAATATAATAAACAGTCTGTGCCATAATTCTAACCCAATTAATTGAATTAACAGCAATTAAACGTGTTCCATTAAGAAATGATTGATTTATAAAACACGCTTTAACCATGGCTTGAGCATCATCAAAATTACCTTCTATTGCAATATTATGAACATTATCTGCTAAAACAGTTGTCATTTGACGTCTTTGTACTTCTGATACCATATTATAAGGATGTAAAATAAAAATATCAATATTTTCAGAATATCTACATCCTTCAATTGCTGCTGAACCAGTATCTCCTGATGTTGCACATATAATAATAGCTTTTTCTTTACGTTTTTTTAAAAAATAATCAAGTAAATTACCTAATAATTGAAGTGCAATATCTTTAAAGGCTAATGTAGGTCCATGAAATAATTCAAGTAAAAAATTATTTTTTCCCAATTGTTTTATTGGAACTATTGCCTTGTGACTAAAATTAGCATAACTTTTTTTAATAATATATTTTAAATTTTCTTCAGAAATTGATTTACCAATAAAATTACGAATTATAAAAAATGCAATATCTATATAAGATAACCCTGATAAACTTCTCAGCTCTTTATATGAAAAATATGGTAATGTTTCAGGTACATATAACCCACCATCTCTTGCAAGTCCACTAATAACAACTTCTTCAAAGTCAACATAAGGAGATTTACCACGTGTACTTATATAACGCATATATTTTTCTAATAAATATTATTAATTATTATTTAAATATCCTATACGAATATATACAGAGTTAATAACATTATCTAGTAATTCAATATTATTAATTGAAATATTCATATTTAATTCTTTTACTAAATTTGTAATAATAATTATATTAATTAATTTTTTTGATATAATATATTTTTTATAAATTGATTTAATACTAATTTTATTAACATTAAATATTTCAAATATTTTTGATAATAAATCATATTTAGGATATGATGCTATAATACGTAAATAATAAGCTGTAATAATATTATCCATTGATAAAATTTTAATATTTTTTTCAATATAATCTTTAAAAGATATTTTTTTTTTTATATTAATATAAGATGTTATATTGATTAAATCAGAAATTATTGAAGACGCTGTAGGTTCTGAACCAGCACCTATACCAGAGTAAAAATTTGATCCTACGGCATCACCCATTATTTCTATAGCATTATTTATATCATTTATATTAGAAATTAAACAGGTTTTTTTAATCATTGTAGGATGTACACGTAGTTCTAGCCCATATTTATTTATAATAGAAATACCTAAATGTTTAATTTTATATCCCAATTTATCAGCATAAATAATATCATCTGATATTATTTTTGAAATACCCTCAATATATATTTGATGTATTTTCAATGGTATACAATAAGCTATTGATGCTAAAATAACTAATTTATGTGCAACATCAATTCCTTCTATATCTAAAATATGATTAAATTCTGCATAACCTAATAATTTAGCTTTTAATAAAATTTTTTTAAAACTTTTGTATTCATTATGCATAGAAGTAAGAATATAATTTAATGTACCATTAAGAATACCTATTAACCATTTAATACTATTTGCTACCAAACCTTCACGTAAAGATTTAATAATAGGAATTCCTCCTGCTACAGCTGCTTCAAATGCTACTATAACACCTTTTTTATTAGCTAAACTAAAAATATCTGTCCCGTAATTAGCAATCATATATTTATTTGCCGTAACAACATGTTTACCATTTTTTATAGATTCAATAACAAATTTCAATGCAATATTACAACCACCAATTAATTCAACAACAATATCGATATTATGATTATATACTATATCAAAAATATTATTAGTTTTATTAATAAAATTAATTTTATTGAAAAGAGTTTTACAGGCACAAATCTGTTCAATTATTATTTTTTTACCTGCACTATAAACAATTTTATTAATATTACGTTTTAAAACATTAAACGTTCCAATCCCCACTGTGCCTAAACCACAAATACCTATTTTTACAGGGGTTAAAATTATCATTATTTTAATAATTAACGTAAATAATATAACTTTGATTTATGTATATTTAACCCCCTACGTTTAATTTCTATATTTTTAATTAATGGACTATATGCTTGAAATGTCCATTCAACCCCTATTCCATAAGAAATTTTACGTACTATAAATGTTAAATTTAAACCAGTTTTCCTTTTAGCAATAACTATACCTTCAAATAATTGTAATCTATATCTATTACCTTCAATAATTTTTAATTTAACAATAATTGTATCTCCTGGTTTAAAATCTAATTTTTTATTTGTAATATATTTATCTTCTATTTTTTTTAATATTTTATTCATATAATAAACACTAAGTAAAAAATTATATCAATTTTACTTAATTTCCTTAAGTAATTTAACAACACTATTAGAAATTTTAGCACCAATTTTTTTCCAATATAAAATACGATTTAAATCAATTTTAAACCGTTCTTCTTTCCCTTTAGCAATAGGATTTAAAAATCCTATTTTTTCTATAAAACGTCCTTTTATAGGAAACCTAGAATCAGCTACAGCAATATAATAAAACGGCCGTTTGTTATTTCCGCGACGCGTTAATCTAATTGAAATCATATTTCATACCTAATATAATTAATTTGTAATATTATTAAATACATTATTCAAAAATTCACTAATTTTGTTTAAATATTCTTTATTACTTAAATTTTTCATAAATTTATTAAGAGTTTTAAAATGTTTCATTAAATTATTAAAATCACATATATTTGTACCAGATACTAAACAAATTTTTAATTTACGTAAATCATTAATTAAATGAGGATATTTTCTTTCTAATTTCGTCATTGAGTTAATTATTGATTCAAATTTAATAAAATCTTTGTCATTTATTAAATCATTTATAATGTTATTTGATTTATTAAAAAATGGAAATTTAGAAACTAAATTATTAATTCCACCCAATTGTTTTATTTGTTTCATATAATCAAGAAAATCATTTAAATTAAATTTATCTTTATTTTTAAAGAATGACTTAATTTTATTTGTATCAATTATACGATTAGTTTCTTCTATAAAACTACTTAAATCAACCATACCTAATATATTAAATATTATACTATCTGGTGAAAATATTTCAAATGCAGTTAGTTGTTCACCTATACCTATAAATTTAATAGGTTTTCCAGTAATAAATCTTATTGATAAGGCAGCTCCTCCTCTATTATCACCATCTATTTTTGTTAATATAATTCCTGTTAATGATAATTTTTCATTAAAAACTTTAGAAATATTTGCAGCTTCTTGACCAGTCATTGCATCAACAATAAAAAGTGTTTCTACTGGATTAATTGCAGTATGTAATATTTTAATTTCATTCATCATATAATTATCTATATGTAATCTACCAGCAGTATCAATAATAACAACATCATAATTGTTTTTACGAGCGTATTTAATAGCTTCTTCAGCAATTTCAATAGTATTATTATTTTTAGATGAAAAAAAATCTACTGAAATTTCGGTTGATAATATTTTTAATTGTTCTATGGCAGCTGGTCTATAAATATCAACTGATACTAAAAGTATTTTTTTGTTATGATTTTTTTTTATAAAAATAGCTAATTTAGCAACAGTAGTTGTTTTACCAGAACCTTGAAGTCCAGTTATTAAAATAACTGATGGAGTATCTTTAATATTTAATTCTGAAGTATCACCCATTATTTTTTTTAATTCTTTATAACAAATTTTAATAAAAGTTTGTACTGGATTCAAATTAGAATTTATAAAAGATTTATTTAAAAAATTTAAATTTATATTATTTAATAATTCTTTAATTACTGGTAAAGAAACATCAGATTCTAATAATATTTTTTTTATTTCAATTAAAATATATTTTATATTAGTTTCTGTCAATTTATATTCTGACTTAAGTTTTTGAAATATTATTTCAAAATTTATTTTTAATTTTTTAAACATAAGATAATAATCTTATTATATATTAAAGTTATATTTGACAAATACATTATTTTTTGATATTATGTATTATGCGGGGTGGAGCAACATGGAAGCTCGTCGGGCTCATAATCCGAAGGTTGTCGGTTCAAATCCGGCCCCCGCTATTATTTATATTATGTTTAAATATAAAATATAGTTTGTAAGATATCAAATGAAAATTTTATTAATTAATGGACCTAATTTAAATCTTTTAGGAAAACGTGAAATAGACATTTATGGTAATAAAACAATTAATGATATTGAAAATTTAATAAAAAAAAAATTTAATGAAAAAGCTAATATTACTTTTTATCAATCTAATAATGAAGGTGATATAATCAATTATATTCAAAAAGCATATAAAGATTCTTATGAAGCTATTATTATTAATGCAGGAGCATATACTCATACATCAATAGCTATACTAGATGCCCTTAATATATTTAATGGCAAAATTATTGAAATACATATTTCTAATATATATCGTAGAGAAAATTTTCGTCATAAATCTTATATATCAAAACGTGCCGATGCAATTATAATTGGATTAGGAATATATGGTTATTTATTAGCTGTAGATTATTTAATTAATAATTAAATAATCTATATTTTTAATAAATTTATTCATATTTAATTCTGTACCAATAGATATACGTAAAAATTTTTTTAATTTTTTATTTGAAAAATATCGTACAAGTATACCTAATTTACGTAATTTAATAAATAATTTAACTGCAGATATATTTATAGGTTTAACAAAAATAAAATTTGATTTTGAATATAATAATTCAAATTTACGATTTTCTAAAGCAAATTGTATTTTTTCTCTTGTATAAATTATTGCTATGCAATTTTTATTAAAATATTTTTCATCTTTTATTGCTGATAATGCTACAGCCGAACTTATACTATTTATAGTATAAGAATTAAAAGAATTTTTTATTATTTTTAATCCATCAATTAATTGTTTTGAACCTATAGCAAAACCTATTCTTATACCTGCTAAACTATAAGATTTTGATAAAGTTTTTATTATAAGAAGATTAGGATATTTATGAATAAGTGAAATTGTACTTTCTGATCCAAAATCTACATATGCTTCATCAATTAATATAACATGCTCTTTCTGATCAGAAAGAAGTTTAATAATAGAAGATTTTTTGTGTGCATTACCAGTGGGGGCATTAGGATTAGCAAAAACAATTCCACCATTTTTTTGATTCATTGCAGTTAAATCAACTTCCCAATTATTATTTAATGGTACTAATTTATATTTAATATTATATAATTTACAATATACAGTATAAAAACTATAAGTAATATCAGGTATAATTATAGGAATATTATTTCTAAAAAAAGTTAAAAACGCTAATGCTAAAACTTCATCTGAACCATTACCTAAAAAAATTTCATAATAATTTATATTAAATTTTTTTGCTATTGCAATTTTTAATTTTTTAGAATCTGGATCAGGATAAAGTTTTAAATTATCTATAGAAAAATTTTTCAATACTTTTTTTACATTATGAGTAGTAGAATAAGGATTTTCATTTGTATTTAATTTAATAATAATTTGATTAGATTGTTCACCTGGAACATATGGTTTTAATTTATTAAGTTCATTACTCCAAAATTTACTCATTTTATAAAAAAATTTTTAATACAAATATTAAAATTAATTATATTTAAGGTATTTATATTGATAAAAAAAAATTATATTTGCTATGAATGTAATACTAAATATACTAAATGGTTAGGAAAATGTATAAATTGTCTACAATGGAATAAAATATTAGAATATAAATCATCTTATTATAAAAATACTTTAAATAAAATTATAGATATATCTACAATTAATTTAAATAAAGTTAATAAAATTTCATCTAAATTTGAAGAATTTGATCGTGTATTAGGCGGGGGTTTTATACCTGGATCTACAATATTACTAGGAGGAAATCCTGGTACTGGTAAATCTACATTATTCTTACAAATAGCTAATAAACTAATAATTCAAAATTTAAAAGTATTGTATATTACTGGTGAAGAAACTTTATTACAATTAGCATTTAGAGCAAACAGGTTATTTATTAACAAAGGTATAAAATTACTTCAAGAAACAAGTGTTACTAAAATTATAGATATTATAGAATGTAATCCTATGGATATAGTAATTATTGATTCTATTCAAACAATGATCGTTGAAAATATTAATAAGTATTTGACTGGAGGAGTCATTCAAATACGTCAATCTGCTTATATTTTAATAAATTTTGCAAAAAAAAAAGGTATTGTTTTATTACTTATTGGACATGTAATTAAAGATGGAAATTTAGCAGGTCCTAAATTATTAGAACATATGATAGATGTATCTTTAATGTTAGAAACAAATCAAGATTATCGTATGTTACGTAGTACAAAAAATCGTTTTGGTTCAATTAATGAATTAGGGATTTTTAAAATGTTAGAATCTGGAATGAAAGAAGTTAAAGATCCTAGTTCAATTTTTATTTCGCAAAATAAAGAAAATACACCAGGAAATGTTGTTATGATAATATTAGAAGGTACTAGACCAATTTTAGTAGAGATACAAGCATTAGTAGAAGAACATAATAAGTTAATTAATTATAAAATGATTTCAGTAGGAATTGATATTAATAGATTATCATTATTAATAACTATACTTAATAAGTATACTGGATTATTTATAGGAAATATATTTATTAATGTTGTTGGAGGTATTAAAATTATAGAAACAAGTGCAGATTTAGCGGTATTAGCTGTGATTATATCTAGTTTACATAATCGTTATATACCAATGGAATTTGTAATATTAGGTGAAGTAGGACTTAATGGAGAAATACGTCCCATTATAAATATAGAAAATAGACTTTTGGAAGCTATAAAACATGGATTTACTAAAGCTATTATTCCTAAAAATAATATAAAATCAAATTTTGATTTTAAAAAAATAACTATTTTTTGTATTGAAAAAATTTCCGAATTATTAAAAATAATTTTATAATTATATACGTATTGGCAGGTTATGTTTAGCCATATAAAATTTAGCTTCTTGAATTGAATAATCACCATAATGAAAAATACTGGCTGCTAATACAGCATTAGCACCTCCTAATTTTATACCATGAACTAAATGATTAAGATTTCCTACTCCACCTGAAGCTATAACTGGTATAGAAACAATCTTACTAACAGCAAAAATAAGATCTATATCAAACCCTCTTTTAGTACCATCACGATCAATACTAGTTATTAATAATTCTCCAGCACCATATTTTGATAATTTATATGCCCAATTAACAACATCTATTCCTGTAGGGTTTTTACCACCATGAGTGAATACCTCCCAAATAGGATTTTTAATATCTTTATTTACACGTTTTGCATCAATAGCAATAACAATACATTGATTACCAAACCTATCTGCAGCTTTACTAACAAAATTAGGATTAAATACTGCTGAAGTATTTATAGATACTTTATCTGCCCCAGCATTAAGTAAATTACAAATATCATTACAATTACGTATACCACCACCAACAGTTAATGGAATAAATACTTTTTTAGCAATATTACTTACTATATGCAAAGTGGTACTGCGATTCTCTTGACTAGCAGTAATATCAAGAAAAGCTATTTCATCAGCATTTTGATCATTATAACGTTTAGCTATTTCAACAGGATCTCCGGCATCACGTAGACCTTTAAAGTTTACTCCTTTAACTACCCTACCTTTATTTATATCTAAACATGGAATAATGCGATTAGCAAGTATCATATTATATATCTACTCCTAATAACTTATATTATTTCTTAAAATTATCAACTAATTTTTGAGCTTCTGTTAAATTTATATTACCTTCATATATTGCACGTCCTATAATTACACCATTAATAGATGATATTTTAGTAGCATTTAATAATTCAAAAATGTCAGTCATATCTCTTACTCCACCAGAAGCTATTACTGGAAGTCCTCCTTCTTGAGCAAATTTTAAAATTGATTTTATATTTAAACCTTGCATCATACCATCCCTATTTATATCTGTATAGATAATTTCATATAACCCATAATTATAAAATATACGTATAAGATCAATAGCTATTATATTAGAATTTTCAGTCCAACCATTTATTGATAAAAATTCATTTCTTGTATCCATACTAATAATAATATTATTTCCAAATTCTTCTAATATTTTTATAACAAAATTTGTATTTAGTACAGCAATAGTACCAAGTATTACATGAGAAACACCAGCATCTAAATAATATTGAATAGTTTCTCTATTTCTAATCCCACCTCCTATTTGAATAGGAATATCTGGATAATTTTTTGTAATTTGTTTTATTACATTTTCATTAATAGGTTTACCTTTTATAGCTCCATTAAGGTCTATTAAATGTAATCTTCGTGCTCCTGCTTTTATAAATTTTTCTGCAATAAAAATTGGATTATTATCATAATTAGTAAATTCATCCATACGTCCTTGTTTTAAACGAACACACCGACCATCTTTAATATCAATAGCTGGAATAATTAACATATTTTAACAATATTATTTAAATTTTATGGATACCAATTAACAAAATTATAAAGTAACTTCAATCCCATAATAGAACTTTTTTCTGGATGAAATTGAACTGCAAAAACTAAATTTTTACAAATTGCAACATGAGGTAGTATACCTGCATATTCAGTATACCCGGAAATATTTTGAATATTTTTTTCTATTACATAATAACTATGTACAAAATAGAATCTTTCACCATTTGGAATGTTTTTCCATAAAGGATGTGAAACATATTGATATACATGATTCCAACCAATATGAGGTATTTTGTAATTTATATTACAAAATTTTTTAACATCACCTGAAAAATATTTTAAACATTGTATCCCTCCATTTTCTTCACTTTTATCCATTAACATTTGTAAACCAATACAAATACCTAAAATTGGTTTTTCATTATTTTCCATTAATGTTTTTAATAAATAAATTAATTTTGTACGTTTTAATTCCTTCATACAATCACGAATAGCACCTTGACCAGGTAAAACAATACGTGTAGCATTTTTTATAATAATAGGATCATAAGTAATAATAACACGTTCACGTGTTACATATTCTAGTGCTTTAACTACAGAATGTAGGTTACCCATACCATAATTTATTACGGCAATAACCATTAATACCTCATTTTGTCTTAAAAATTAAATATAACCTTTAGTAGAAGGAATACATTCTACCATGTTTTGATCAAAATCTATTCCCATACGTATAGCAAGACCAAATGCTTTAAAAAGTGTTTCTGCTTGATGATGAGCATTTAACCCTTTTAAATTATCTATATGTAGAGTTACCATAGCATGGTTTACAAATCCTTTAAAAAACACAAAACAAAGTTGTGTATCGAATTTACCTATTATATTACGTGTAAATTTAGTGTTCATATAAAGACCTGCTCTACCTGAAAAATCAATAACAACACGTGATAATGCTTCATCTAATGGAGCATAAGCATATCCATAACGGTTTATACCACTTTTATTACCTAATGCTTTATAAAAAGCTTTTCCTAATGTAATACCAATATCTTCAACAATATGATGATCATCAATATGTATATCACCATTAGATTCAATAGTAAGATCAATTTTACTATATTGAACAAATTGAGAAATTAAATGTTCTAAAAAAGGAACATTACAAGTTAAATTAAATTTACCTGTACCATTTAAATTAACATTAAGTTTAATTTGTGTTTCTTTTGTATTTCTTGATATACAAGCAATCCTAGAATAATTAACTGATTTATTCATTATATTTTTATAATAAATTTTAATAAGTATAATTATATGATTTATATAGTTTTTTGTAAAAAATATAAAAAAGAACTAATAGGCTTAAATTCACCTATTTTACAAGGAAAAATTGGAATATATATATATTATAATATATCTAAAATAGCATGGAATGAATGGACTAAAATTCAAATTAAATTAATTAATGAAAAAATTATTAATTTAATTTATTTAAAAAACAGAATTTATTTAATAAAAAAAATGACTGATTTTTTTAATAATATAAAAATTGACGAATTATAAAAATATATTATTATTAATATATTGGCCAGATAGCTCAGTCGGTAGAGCAAGGGACTGAAAATCCCTGTGTCGTCGGTTCAATTCCGACTCTGGCCACAAATAAAAATGGGGTATAGCCAAGTGGTAAGGCACCGGTTTTTGATATCGGCATACCCAGGTTCGAATCCTGGTACCCCAGCTTTTTAATAATAAATATTTAGAATAAGCCAATATAGCTCAATAGGTAGAGCAACTGATTTGTAATCAGTAGGTTCCAGGTTCGAATCCTGGTATTGGCATATTATTTTTTTTATATAAATCAGAAAGGTTTTTAATATATATATTATTATAAGAATTAATAGCAATACAATTAGCTAATAATGCTGGTAACGTTGTTATTAATGTTATTTGATTTATTAAAGCAGTACATCTTATAATAAAAGTTTTTTTAATTTCAATTTTACTTTCCATAATATTAATAATATAATTAATTTTATTTAATTTTAATATATTACAAATATTAGTAACACCTTTTATTATATTAGATATAAATATAACAGGTATTTTATATTTTAATAATAAACGAGCATTAATACCCATTACTATTAATGTAAATCCTAATGATATTAGTAATTTACATATTTTTATAATAAATTTTATATCACAATTTTGAATATAAATTAAAACAATATCTTTATAATTTACTTTTAAAAGAAATTTATTTGATTCTAATTGTGTTTTATAATATGCTTCTTCAAAAGAAGAACCAATTCCCATAACTTCACCAGTAGATTTCATTTCTGGTGATAATATTGGATCTACACCAGGAAATTTATAAAAAGGTAAAATTGCTTCTTTAATACAATATAATTTAGGGAGTATTTCTTCTGTAAAATTTTGTTGCGAAAGAGTAATACCTATCATACAAAGTGCAGCAATTTGAGTTAAAGATATACCAATACATTTTGAAACAAATGGTATTGTACGTGAAGCTCTAGGATTTACCTCTAAAATATAAATTTGATTATCTTTTAAAGCAACTTGTACATTCATCATACCAATAATATTTAATTCTAAGGCTATTATTTTAATTTGTTCTCTAATTTTATTTTGAATTTTTTGAGATAAAAAATAAGCAGGTAAAGAACAAGCTGAATCTCCAGAATGAACTCCAGCATATTCTACATGTTGCATTAAACCACCTATAATAACTTGTTTACCATCTGAAATTACATCAATATCAATTTCAATTGCATTATTAAGAAACAGTTCTAATAAAATGGGATTTTTATTAGTAATTTCATTATTATTAATAAAATAATAATTTAATTCAATATTATTATAAATAATTTCCATAGCACGACCTCCTAAAACATAAGAAGGTCTAATTATTAATGGATAACCTAAAAAATTTTTAACTCTATCATTAGCTTCTTTTATATTATATGCAATTATATTTTTTGGTTGAAGTAAATTCAAATTTTGTATTAGTTTTTTAAATCTTTCTCTATTTTCACATGTATCTATAACATCAGGTATTGTACCTAGAATTTTTACTCCTGCTTTATAAAGAGAATTTGATAATTTTAATGGAGTTTGCCCACCGAATTGGATTATTACACCTATTGGTTTTTCTTTAATTATAATTTCAATTATGCTTTCAAATGTTAATGGTTCAAAATAAAGACGATCACTTATATCATAATCAGTAGAAACTGTTTCAGGATTACAATTTATAATAATTATTTCATAACCACATTCTTGTAATGCCAATGTTGCATGAACACAACAATAATCAAATTCAATTCCTTGACCAATTCTATTTGGTCCTCCACCTAATATAATTATTTTTTTTTTATTTGATATTTTTATTTCACATTCTTCTTCATAAGTAGAATATAGATAATTTGTAAAATTAGGAAATTCACCTGAACAAGTATCAACAGTTTTATATACTGGATAAATATTTAAATTATGTCTATAATTTCTTAAAGAATTTTCAGTTATATTTAACAACTCTGCTAATCTTGCATCACTAAATCCTTGTTTTTTATAATTGAATAAATTATTATAATTAATGGTTGAAAATTTATGATTAAAAATATGTTGGTCAACAGTTACTATCTCTTTTATTTGGTTTAAAAACCATTTATCTATTTTAGATAAATTAAAAATTTCATTTATAGACATTCCATATTTAAATCCATATGATATATAAAATATCCGATCATATCCTGGATATTTTAATTCTTGTTTTATTTTATAATAATAATTTTTAATGTTTAAGGAGATTAAATTTGAATGTATTCCAGTTACACCTATTTCAAGACTAATTAGTGCTTTTTGTAAAGATTCTTTAAAATTTCGACCTATTGACATTACTTCACCAATAGATTTCATTTGAGTTGTTAAAATTTTATTAGCTTTAGGAAATTTTTCAAAATTAAAACGAGGAACTTTAGTAACTACATAATCTAATACAGGTTCAAAATAAATAGGTGTTAACCCACCTGTAACATCATTTTTTAATTCATTTAATGTATAACCTAAAGCTAATTTAGTTGCTATTTTAGCAATAGGAAACCCAGTTGCTTTAGATGCTAATGCAGATGATCTGGAAACACGTGGATTCATTTCTATAACTATCATACGTCCAGTTTTATAATTTATACCAAATTGAACATTTGACCCTCCATTTTCAACACCTATTTCACGTAATACTGCTATTGAAGCATTACGCATAATTTGATATTCTTTATCTGTTAATGTTTGGGCTGGAGCAATTGTTATTGAATCACCAGTATGTATACCCATTGGATCAAAATTTTCAATTGTACAAACAATAATTGCATTATCTTTTTTATCACGTACTACTTCCATTTCATATTCTTTCCAACCCAATAAAGATTCATCAATTAATAATTCATGTATAGGTGATAATTTAAAACCATTTTTACAAATATTTTTAAATTCTTTTATATTATAAGCTACTCCTCCTCCAGATCCACCCATAGTAAAAGAGGGACGTATAATACAAGGAAATCCTATATATGATATAATATTACATGCTTCTTCCATATTATGAGCAATTCCAGATTTAGGACATTCTAATCCTATTTTTTTCATAGCTAAATCAAATTTAGCACGATTTTCTGCTTTTAAAATGGCATTTACATTGGCCCCGATCATTTCTATATTAAATTTTTTTAGTATACCTAAATTATGAAGGTTTAATGCACAATTTAAAGCTGTTTGCCCCCCCATAGTAGGTAATATAGCATCAGGTTTTTCTTTGTTTATTATTTGATAAATTGATTGAAAATTAATAGGTTCAATATATGTTACATCTGCCATCCCGGGGTCAGTCATAATAGTAGCTGGATTAGAATTAATTAATATAATTTTAATATTTTCTTCTTGTAAAGCTTTACAGGCTTGTGCCCCTGAATAATCAAATTCACATGCTTGACCAATTACTATAGGTCCTGATCCTATTATCAGAACACTTTTAATGTCATTACGTTTAGACATAATATATCCATTACTATAATAATTTTTAATGTAATTTATATTTCTTTATAATTGATATAAAACGAGAAAATAATAAAAATAAATCATGTGGGCCGGGACTTGCTTCAGGATGTCCCTGAAAACTAAATGCTGGACAATCAATTCTTTCTATACCTTGTAAAGTCCCATCAAACAAAGATCTATGTGTTACTCTTAATTTATTAGATAATGTTTTTTCATCTACTATAAAATTATGATTTTGACTAGTAATCATTAATTTACCTGTAACAATATCTTGAATAGGATGATTTGAACCATGATGACCATATTTCATTTTTTTAGTTTTTGCTCCACTTGCAATTGCTAAAAGTTGATGTCCTAAACAAATACCAAATATAGGTATTTGTTTTTTACATAATTCTTTAATTACAGTAATAGTATTCTTAAAATCATTAGGATCTCCGGGACCATTAGATAAAAAAATACCATCTGGATTAAATTTTATAATTTCAGATAATGAAGCGTTCTGGTTTATAATATGTAATTTACAACCTAATTTTGTTAAAATTCTAAATATATTATATTTACTCCCCAAATCATAATAAACTATATTATAATTATTTTTTAAATTAATAGATTTTTTATCTAATATTAATTGTATGTGATTATAATCATGTGTTATATTATTAATATTAATATAATTAAAAACATGAAAATTTTTAGCTGCAGTTATAGCTAACTTTATATTTTTATATGATATTTCACCTGATAAAATAGTTACATTTTTTATATTTTTATTACGTATAAGTCTTGTTAATTTACGGGTATCAATATTTGAAATACAAATTATATTATTTAAAATTAAATATTTTTTTAGAGACATAACACTACGAAAATTACTATAATAACTAGGTAAGTCATGTATTATTAATCCTGATACAAAAATATTATAAGATTCTATATCTTCTTTATTAATTCCTGTATTTCCTATGTGAGAAGAAGTAAATACTATAATTTGTTTTAAATAAGAAGGATCAGTTAAAATTTCTTGATAACCTGTCATAGATGTATTAAAAACTATTTCACCACTAATTAATCCATCTACTCCAATAGAAATACCATGAAAAATATTTCCATCTTCCAAAGCTAAAATTGCTTTTTTTATCAATTTTATTTTTCTCCAATATTTATTAATTTTTTATTTTTTATAAAAATATGTGCAAAGTTTTTTTTTCCAGCTTGAATATAATAATTTCCTAATTTCAGATTATATCTTATATCTACTATATTACCATTTACTTTTACTCGTTTATTTAATAATAAATCTTTTGCTTGAGCACTATTTTTAACTAATTTTGAAATATTTAGTACAGATGCTAAAGGAATAATAATATTATCAATATAAAGTTCAATTTTGGGAATATTTATAGGTAAATTTCCATTATTAAATATATTACCAATTAATTTATGTGCATTTTGCGCAATATCATTTCCATAAAATCTTTTTATTATTTCTTTTGCAAGAATTTTTTTAATAATTTGTGGATTATAACCTTTAATTATTTGCTTAATCATATATTTAATTTCAATTATAGGACGTAAAGAAAGTAATTCTAAATATTTCAAAATTAAATGGTCAGGAATAGAAATAATTTTTTGAAATATTTTCCCAGGGTTATCATTAATATTTATAGAATTATATAAAGATTTTGACATTTTTTTATAACCATCAATACCTATTAAAATAGGCATTGTAATAATAATTTGAGGGTCTTGAAACATTTTTTTTTGTATATTACGACCCATTAGTAAATTAAAAATTTGATCAGATCCTCCAATCTCAATATCAGATTTAAGTATTACTGAATCATAACCTTGTATAATAGGATACATAAACTCTTGAATAGAAATATAATATTTAGATTTATATCTTTTATAAAAATTATCTCTTTCTAACATACGTGCTACAGAAAAATTAGATGATAAGTCAATAAGTTTTGATGCTGATAATTTGTCCATCCATTTAGAATTAAAAAAAATTTTAATATTATTATTAAAAATATTAATTATATTATTTTTAAATTTTATAGAATTTAAATTTACTTCTTCTTTTGTTAAAGATTTACGAAAAATATTTTTACCTGTAGGATCACCTATTCTAGCAGTAAAATCTCCTATAATAATTTGAATTTCATGTCCCAATTTTTGAAATTGTATTAATTTATTAATTAATACAATATGACCTAAATGAATATTGGAAGTAGTAGGATCAAACCCAGCTTTAATTCGTAATTTTTTACCTAATTTTAATTTTTCAATTAATTTTTTTTCATTTAAAATACTATAAATACCAAATTTAATTGTTTTAATAATATAATTTAAATTCATAATTATTATTTATAAAAAATCAATAGGTTTGGTTAATGCAAAAAATATGTGTTTTAACCAAAATTTAATTTTAATAAGTGGTAAAACTATTTATAAATATAATATTATATATGAAAATTATGGAATAATAAAATATAATAATGTAATTTTAATTTGTCATGCATTAGCTAGTAATCACCATGCTGCAGGATTTTATCCTGAAGATCCAAAACCTGGATGGTGGAATGTACATATAGGATATAAAAAAAGTATTAATACAAATAATTATTTTTTAATTACGTTAAATAATCTGGGTGGATGTCATGGAAGTATAGGACCAAATATTATTAATAAAAAAAATAATAATATATGGGGACCTAATTTTCCAATTATAACTTTAAATGATTTAATAAAAAATCAATCAAAATTAGCTTATAATTTAGGTATTTTAAAATTTTTAAATATTATTGGAGGTAGTTTAGGTGGGATGCAAGTATTAGAATGGTCAAATAAATTTCCTACTAAAATATATAATGCAATTATTATTGCATCAACTAATAAATTGAATTCACAAAATATAGCATTCAATGAACTAGCAAGACAATCTATTAAATTTAATTTAAATTTTAAAAAAGGATGGTTTTATTCATATAATTTATATAAAAATATAAGTAAATATATTAACTTAGCAAGAATGTTAGGACATCTTACTTATTTATCAGAAATATATTTAACTATTACATTTAACCGAAATTTATATAAAAAATTTTTTAAAAATTTTAAAATAAAATCATATTTAATAAATAAAGGATATAATTTTTATCACTATTTTGATAGTAATTCTTATATTATAATGACGAAAATTTTAGACTTTTTTAATTATATTAAAAAATTTAATTTATTTATTTATAAAACAATTAAATTTATTCAATGTAGATTTTTAATAATAAGTTTTATTAATGATTGTAGATTTTCATATAAACGTTCTAAAAAATTAGTTAATATTTTATTAACAATTAGTAATCGTGTACGTTACTTTAATGTTAATTTTAATAAAGGTCATGATGGATTTTTGTTATTTAATATGAATTATATAAGTATATTATATGGTTTTATTAATTATAAAAAAAATTATTGTTATATTATAACACCTTAAAATAAAGGCCATTGATATATTAAAAAAAGCTTAAACTAAATGCCATTGATTTATTAAAAACAGCTTAAAATAAATGCCATTGATATCTTAAAAAAAGCTTTAAATGCCATTGATATATTAAAAAAAGCTTTAAAGGCCATTGATATATTAAAAAAAGCTTAAAATAAATGCCATTGATATATTAAAAAAAGCTTTAAAGGCCATTGATATATTAAAAAAAGCTTTAAATGCCATTGATATATTAAAAAAAGCTTTAAAGGCCATTGATATATTAAAAAAAGCTTAAAATAAATGCTATTTATATTTATAAAATTTATTTTATATTATAAAGTCTCACGGACAAATTAGTACACGTTAGCTGAAAACATTACTGTTATTATACATCATGCCTATCTACCTCATAGTATTTAAGGGTCCTTTAGGAAAAGAAAATATCTTTTCTGGGAAGTCTTATCTTGAAGTAAGTTTCCTGCTTATATGCTTTCAGCGGTTATCTTGTCTGAACATAACTACCCGGCAATGCTATTGGCATAACAACCGGAACATCAGAGGTTCATCCACTCCGGTCCTCTCGTACTAGGAGCAGCTCTTCTCAAACTTCCAACGCCCACGACAGATAGGGACCGAACTGTCTCACGACGTTCTAAACCCAGCTCGCGTACCACTTTAAATGGCGAACAGCCATACCCTTGGGACCTACTGCAGCCCCAGGATGTGATGAGCCGACATCGAGGTGCCAAACACCGCCGTCGATGTGAACTCTTGGGCGGTATTAGCCTGTTATCCCCGGAGTACCTTTTATTCGTTGAGCGATGGCCTTTCCATACAGAACCACCGGATCACTAGAACCTACTTTCGTATCTGCTCGACGTGTATGTCTCGCAGTTAAGCACCCTTATGCTCTTACACTCATAATACGATTTCTAAACGTATTGAGGGTACCATTGTGCTCCTCCGTTACTCTTTAGGAGGAGACCGCCCCAGTCAAACTATCCACCACACACTGTATTTATACCGGATAACGGTATAAAATTAGAATATCAATTCTATTAGGCTGGTATTTCAATTTTGATTCAACAAAAACTAGCATTTTTGATTCATTATCTACCAGCTATACTACACAAATAAAATAAATATTCAATATGAAGTTATAGTAAAGGTTCACGGGGTCTTTCCGTCTAGTCGCGGGAATACTGCATCTTCACAGCAATTTCAATTTCACTGAGTCTCGGATAGAGACAGTGTGGCTATCATTACGCCATTCGTGCAGGTCGGAACTTACCCGACAAGGAATTTCGCTACCTTAGGACCGTTATAGTTACGGCCGCCGTTTACCGGGGCTTCAATCAACAGCTTTGTTTTTATAAAAAAACTAACTATATCAATTAACCTTCCGGCACCGGGCAGGCGTCACACCCTATATATCCGCTTACGCGTTAGCAGAGTGCTGTGTTTTTAATAAACAGTTGCAACCACCTGGTATCTTCGACTGATTATTGCTTAATTTGATAACTTTAGAATTTTACAATTATTCAGCACACCTTCTTCCGAAGTTACGGTGTCATTTTGCCTAGTTCCTTTACCCGAGTTCTCTCAAGCGCCTTAGTATTCTCTACTTAACCACCTGTGTCGGTTTAAGGTACGGTCATATATTACATATTTCTTAGGGGTTTTTCTTGTAAGTATAGCATAAACTATTTTTAAAACATAAAAATTTTATTATTATAATATCTCAATTTAATAAAAAAGCCGTATTTTACTAACTTTTAAATCTATTTATTTTAACCTGTAAACCAAAAACAGGCTAGCCTAGCTTTCTTAGTCACCCCAATCGTAAATAATATATGGTACAGAAATATTAATCTGTTTTCCATTAAATACGCGTTTCCGCCTCATCTTAGGTACCGACTAACTCTGTTTCGATTAACGTTGAACAGAAATCCTTGGTTTTACGGCGGGAAGTATTTTCAACTTCCTTATCGTTACTCATGTCAGCATTCGCACTTGTGATATCTCCAGTTTAATTTACAATAAACCTTCTAAGATTTACACAACGCTCCTCTACCGCTCAATAATAAAAATATAAATATTAAAAATTTTATTATTAAACTCGTAGCTTCGGTATATGATTTAAGCCCCGTTATATCTTCCGCGCAAGTTGACTAGACTAGTGAGCTATTACGCTTTCTTTAAAGGATAGCTGCTTCTAAGCTAACCTCCTAGCTGTTTATGCCTTCTTACATCGTTTTCCACTTAACCATAATTTAGGGACCTTAGCTGACGATCTGGGTTGTTTCCCTTTCCACTAAGGATGTTAGCACCCATAGTGTGTCTCCCACATTGCAATCGCTGGTATTTTAAGTTTGCATCGATTTAGTAAGTCGGTATGACCCCTTAGTCGAAACAGTGCTATACCCCCAACGAAGATATGTAAGGCGCTACCTAAATAGCTTTCGAGGAGAACCAGCTATCTCCGAGCTTGATTAGCCTTTCACTCCTATCCACAAGTCATCCGAATCTTTTTCAACAGATCCCGGTTCGGTCCTTCAGTTAATATTACTCAACTTTCAACCTGCTCATGGATAGATCGCCCGGTTTCGGGTCTATTTTCGAAAACTTTATTGCCCATTTTAGACTCGGTTTCCCTATGCCTACCTTATATAGTTAAGCTAGCTACCGAAAATAAGTCGCTGACCCATTATACAAAAGGTACGCAGTCACATAAATAATATATATTATTAAATTATATTGCTACTACTGCTTGTACGCACATGATTTCAGGATCTATTTCACTGCCCTAACAGGGGTACTTTTCACCTTTCCCTCACGGTACTAGTTCACTATCGGTCAACCATAAATATTTAGTCTTGGAGGATGGTCCCCCCATATTCTATCAGGATTACACGTGTCCCAATATACTCAATTTAATAATAAATTGATTTTAATTACAGGACTATCACCTTCTATGGTTTGTTATTCCAAACAATTAATTTATCAAAAATAATTAATATTAAAAATAATATATTATTTTTAGGACTTTTCCCCATTCGCTCGCCACTACTAAGGGAATATCTTTTGATATATTTTCCTCGAGATACTTAGATGTTTCAGTTCTCTCGGTTATCGAATACAAACTATGTTTTTATTTGTAAACATCGATAAAAATCGATAGGTTTCCCCATTCAGACATCGTCGGATCATAAATTATATGCCATTTCCCCGAAGCTTATCGCAGGCTATAACGTCTTTCATAGTTTATGGCTGCCTAGGCATCCATCATGTGCGCTTAATTACTTAATAATATAAAAAAATTAATAATAAATAATATTATTTTATTAAATGGGATAAGTTATTAAACTGTTAAATTGTGATTTTATCTTTTAAGGAGGTAATCCAGCCACAGGTTCCCCTACGGCTACCTTGTTACGACTTCACCCCAGTCATGAATCCCACCGTGATGACCGTCATCCTTACGGTTAAACTAGTCACTTATGGTACAATTCACTCCCATGGTGTGACGGGCGGTGTGTACAAGGCCTGAGAACGTATTCACCGTGACATGCTGATTCACGATTACTAGCGATTCCTACTTCATAGAGTCGAGTTGCAGACTCCAATCCGAACTGAGACAAGCTTTATTGGATTAGCTTCTCGTTGCCGATTTGCAACCTTTTGTACTTGCCATTGTAGCACGTGTGTAGCCCTACCTATAAAGGCCATGATGACTTGACGTCGTCCCCACCTTCCTCCAATTTATAACTGGCAGTCTTCTTAAAGTTCCCGACCTAATCGCTGGCAAATAAGAACAGGGGTTGCGCTCGTTACGGGACTTAACCCAACATTTCACAACACGAGCTGACGACAGCCATGCAGCACTTGTCTTAGCATTCTCAATAAAATATTGAGCACTTTTTCATCTCTGATAAATTCGCTAGATGTCAATGGTAGGTAAGGTTTTTCGCTTAGCATCGAATTAAACCACATGCTCCACCGCTTGTGCAGGCCCCCGTCAATTCATTTGAGTTTTAGCCTTGCGGCCGTACTCCCCAGGCGGTTGACTTAATGCGTTAGCTTAGTCACTAAGAAATTTTATTTCTTAACGACTAGTCAACATCGTTTACAGCATGGACTACCAGGGTATCTAATCCTGTTTGATACCCATGCTTTCGCGCCTTAGCGTCAGTATCAGGCCAGAAGATCGCCTTCGCCACTGGTATTCCTCCAGATATCTACGCATTTCACCGCTACACCTGGAATTCTATCTTCCTCTCCTGTACTCTAGTCATTCAGTTCCAAATGCAATTCTTAGGTTAAGCCCAAGGATTTCACATCTGGCTTAAAAAACCGCCTACACGCCCTTTACGCCCAGTAATTCCGATTAACGCTTGCACCCCCCGTATTACCGCGGCTGCTGGCACGAAGTTAGCCGGTGCTTCTTCTGTAGCTAATGTCTAGCCTTATAGGTATTAATTACAAGGTTTTATTTACTACTGAAAGTGCTTTACAACCCTAAGGTCTTCATCGCACACGCGATATAGCTGGATCAGGCTTTCGCCCATTGTCCAAGATTCCTCACTGCTGCCTCCCGTAAGAGTCTGGGCCGTGTCTCAGTCCCAGTGTGGCTGATCATCCTCTCAGATCAGCTACGGATCATTGCCTTGGTAGGCTATTACTCTACCAACTAGCTAATCCGACATGGGCTCATCTAATAGCAAAAGGTATTATATACCCTTCTTTCTCCCATAGGACGTATGCGGTATTAGCGTGCGTTTCCACACGTTATCCCCCTCTATTATGCAGATTCCCATGCTTTACTCACCCGTTCGCCGCTTGCCGACAAAATATAAAAAACTATTTTTCGATGCCGCTCGACTTGCATGTGTAAGGCTTACCGCTAGCGTTCAATCTGAGCCATGATCAAACTCTTCAATTAAATATATTTAATATAACTTTTATTAGTCTAAATTCGATTTAATATCGAATATTTTATGACTTAATCACTTACAATATAAAACATAACCTATCCCAATAACATTTAATATATTATATATATATTAAATATATCTCAATATATAATATATATGAAATATTTACATATTATTTTTCAAATTTAAAACATCTTGCATATTATAACATCCCACTTGTTTATTTTTAAGCCAGTTCGCTGCTATTAACGCTCCATTTGCAAAAATATAACGATTTAATGCTTTATGAGAAATTTCAATAATTTCATCTTTATTATAGAAAATTATTTTATGTTCACCTATAATATCTCCTAATCTTATTGAAGAAATACCCAATTTATAATTTGTTAATGTATTATTTATAATACGCGCAAACATTAATGTTGTACCTGAAGGTACATCTAATTTATTTATATGATGTTTTTCAATTATTTCTATATCTAAATTTTCTTTTTTTAAAGTATTTGTTGTTACTTTAATTAATTTACATAAAATATTAATACCTGTACTCATGTTTGCGCAAAATATAAAAGGTATATATAATTTATATTTTTCAATGATATCAAGTTGTTTTTTAGAAAACCCTGTCGTACCAATTACTATTGATTTATTATATTTTTTACAAAATAAAATATTTTTCATAGTAAAATCTGGATTAGTAAAATCAATTAAAATATCAATTTTATTAACAATATTAGTTAATGAATCTGAAATTTTTAAACCTATATTTCCTACACCTATTAATTCCCCAATATCAATACCAATTAATTTACTATTTTTACGTACAATTGCACCATTTAATTTGAAATATTTATCTTTTAATATTATTTGAACTATTTTTCTTCCCATACGTCCATTACAACCCAAAACAGCAACACGTAATATCATAAATATCCTTTAAAAAATTAATTTCGTAAAAACATATTTTCAAAAAATTTTTTAACTTCATTAAACCATCTATTAGGTAAAGGGGTAGTTTCAGGAATTTTTCCATTAATATTATTTTTTAAATCTTTTAATAGTTTTTTTTGAGTTTTATTAAGATTCATTGGCGTTTCTAAAATTATTTTACAAAATAAATATCCAATAGAATTGTTAGTAAGTGATTTTACACCTTTTCTACGTAATCTAAAAACTTTTCCTGTTTGAGTTTCTGGTGGAATTTTAAGTTTTACTCTGCCCTTTAATGTAGGAACTATTAAATCTCCACCTAAAGTAGCATCTATAAAATTTACATGTATATCACAATATAAATCAAAAAATTTACGTTCAAATATAAGATGATTTTTTATTTTAATTTTAATATAAAGATCACCTGGATAAGAACCTTTTTCACCACAATCTCCTTTTCCATGGATACGTAATTTATCTCCATTATCAATACCTTCAGGTATGTTAATTAATAATAAACACTTTTCACGTAATAACCCGTGGCCATGACATTTATAACATGGCATGTCAATTTTATAACCTTGACCATTACATTTATGACATGTTTGTTGAATTATTATAAATCCTTGTTGTATTCTTATTTGTCCTATACCATTACATGTATTACATGTACGTTTTCTCGTACCAGGTTCTGATCCTTCTCCTTTGCAAATTTTACATTTTATTAACCTAGGTATACTTATATCAAGATTAGTTCCATATACAGCTTCTTCAAGAGTAATTTCTATTTCATAATGTAAATCTGATCCAGTTTTACTTTGGGTGTTTTTATTACGATTACTAAAAATATCACTAAAAACATCATTAAAAATATCACCAAAACCTGTACTATTACTATTACTATCATTATTTGAATGACCAAATTTATCATAATTAGCACGTTTTTTCACTACTGAAAGGGTATCATAAGCTTCCGATATTTCACGAAATTTAATTTCAGCTTCTTTACTTGGATTTCTATCAGGATGATATTTTTGTGCTAATTTCCTATATGCTTTTTTTATATCTGTTAAATCGGCGTGTTTTGAAATACCTAATATTTCATAATAATCACGTTTTACCATAATGAAATTTTCATAAGTAATTGAAAATTTAATTAAAAATTTATATTTTAAAATATTCATATTTATAAGTAAATTATTTATTATAATATAAATATCATATTTCTAATCTAATATAAATATCTATAACTATCATATTTCTAATCTAATATAAATATCATATTTCTAATCTAATATAAATATCTATAACTATCATATTTCTAATCTAATATAAATATCATATTTCTAATCTAATATAAATATCTATAACTATCATATTTCTAATCTAATATAAATCTCATATTTCTAATCTAATATAAATATCTATAACTATCATATTTCTAATCTAATATAAATCTCATATTTCTAATCTAATATAAATATCTATAACTATCATATTTCTAATCTAATATAAATATCATATTTCTAAGTAAATTATTTATTATAATTAAATTATAACACTTTATATTTAATCATTAATTTCTTCATATTCAGCATCAGAAATATTATCATTTTTATCTTTCTCTGCTTTATCTTTATCTGATTTATTTTTATTTATTAAATTATTAATATTTTGCATTAATATATTATACAAATTTTCTAATTTTTCTAAATTATTTTTTATATTTTCTAAATTTTCTGTTTTTAATGATTCAATTAAAAGAGATATATTTTCTTTAATTTTATTTTTTTCTTCTAATGGAATTTGATCTGATGATTCATTAAGTGTTTTTTGAACCATATGTATTAAAGTATCTGATTTATTTCGTAATGTAACTATTTCTTCAAATTTTTTATCAGATTCTTTATGCGATTCAGCATCATTAACCATTTGATTAATTTCTTCATCAGAAAGACCACCAGATGCTTTTATAATAATTGATTGTTCTTTATTTGTAGATTTATCTTTTGCAAATACATTAAGTATTCCATTAGCATCTATATCAAATGATACTTCAATTTGAGGAATTCCTCTTTGAGCTGGAGGAATATCAGATAAATCAAATTTACCTAAAGATTTATTTTGAGTAGCTTGTCTTCTTTCACCTTGTAAAATATGAATTGTTACAGATCTTTGATTATCTTCAGCAGTTGAAAAAACTTGTGTTTTTTTAGTAGGAATAGTTGTATTTTTATTAATTAAAGGTGTCATAACACCACCAAGTGTTTCAATTCCTAAAGTTAAAGGAGTAACATCTAATAATAATACATCTTTTACTTCACCTCCTAAAACACCTCCTTGAATAGCGGCACCTATAGCTACTGCTTCATCAGGATTAATATCTTTACGTACTTTTTTACCAAAAAATTCTTCAACTTTACTTTGAACTAAAGGCATACGAGTTTGACCACCTACTAATATAATTTCATTAATATCAGAAATAGATAAATTTGCATCTGTTAATGCTGTTTGACATGGAATTAAAGATTTATTAATAAGATTTTCTACCAAATTTTCTAATTTAGCACGAGTTATTTTTATATTTAAATGTTTCGGTCCCGTTTTATCAGCTGTAATATATGGTAAATTAATATCACTTTGTTTAGTACTAGAAAGTTCAATTTTTGCTTTTTCTGATGCTTCTTTTAAACGTTGCATAGCTAATGGATCACATGATAAATTAATACCACTTTCTAATTTAAATTGAGTAATTAAATAGTTAATTAAAATAATATCAAAATCTTCACCACCTAAAAAAGTATCTCCATTAGTTGATAATACTTCGAATTGTGTTTCACCATCAACATCTGCTAATTCAATAATTGAAATATCAAAAGTTCCTCCACCTAAATCATAAACAGCTATTTTTTTCTCACCACTAATTTTATTTATACCATAAGCTAGTGCAGCAGCTGTAGGTTCATTTATAATACGTTTAACATTAATTCCTGCTATACGACCAGCATCTTTAGTTGCTTGTCTTTGTACATCATTAAAATAAGCAGGTACAGTAATAACAGCTTCTGTTATTTGTTCACCCAAATAATTTTCTGCAGTTTTTTTCATTTTTTTTAAAATTTCTGCACTAATTTGAGGAGGAGAAATTTTTTTTTTATTAATTTCTATCCAAGCATCACCATTATCAGCTTCAACTATTTTATAAGGTACCATATTAAGGTCTTTTTGTACAACTTTATCTTTAAATTTTCTACCTATTAATCTTTTAACCGAATATACAGTGTTAATAGGATTAGTAATTGCTTGTCTTTTAGCAGATTGACCTACTAAAATTTCTCCGTTCTTAGTATAAGCAACAATAGAAGGTGTTGTACGATTACCTTCTACATTTTCAATAACTATTGTTTTTTTTTGATCTAGTATAGCAACACAAGAATTTGTTGTACCTAAATCAATCCCAATAATACGGACCAT